>CAIWCT010000222.1 GCA_903911225.1 uncultured delta proteobacterium | reverse complement strand
AGGCCATCCTCTGCTTGACCATCACGAGCAGGTCGGAGACCGGCAGGAGGCAATCAAGGGATTCAATCTCACCGGCGCCAAGCCCGTTATCGGTCTTCTGCCCGGCAGCAGGCCAAGTGAAATCGACAGACTGCTCGAGCCCATGCTGGATGCTGCGGTTCTTATTAAAGACAAGTTTCCCAAAGCGGGGTTTGTGATCCCTGTTGCACAGGGCATCGATTGCGGGCATGTTCGCGCCATGGCCGTACAAAAAAGTGTGCGTGCTGCTGTTGTGCCGGGCAGCTTTCATCAGGCGCTGGACGCCTGCGATCTGGTGCTTGTGGCCTCCGGCACGGCAACCCTGGAGACAGCCCTGATGGGCAAACCCATGGTCATCATTTATAAGGTTTCACAACTGACCTATCTGGTGGGCAGGCTTATGATTCGCGTGCCCTGGATAGGGCTGGCAAATATCGTTGCAGGCCGGCAGGTGGCGCCCGAGCTGATACAGCATGACGCAAGCCCGCAGCGCATTTCGGCCGAAGCCTGCGGTATCCTGTCCGATCCCGGGCGCATGGAGGCCATGCGGCAGGGGTTGTCGGGCATCAGGCAGGCGTTGGGGCAGCCCGGCTGCTCGCAGCGTGTGGCGGAGTTAATCGAAGAGATGCTTGGAATTATTTAATCGGTTTAATTTATGCTTAGGCGCACGGTGCAGCCGTGCCCGTACTTAGTTGTTCACTGTTCATTATTTATTGTTAATTGGTTTTAGTCATGGGCAAAAAGAAAAAATCGCGTGTGGTCTGGACGGATACTCTGTATTTGTACAAGCGTTTGTATCCGTATGTGCGTCCCTACTGGAAGAAATTTTTTCTTGCAGTTGCGTGCAGCGTGCCGGTTTCGCTCTGTTCGGCAGGGGTGGCCTACTTGGTGAAACCAGCCCTGGATGATGTATTTCTAAAAAAAGACATGCAGATGCTGATTTATATTCCTCTGGCAATTATTGCCCCTGTATGCCACCAAGGGGTTTTTTGAATACGGCCTCAACTTTTTTTTGGGCTCCATCGGGCAATTTATCACCAATGATATCCGCAATATGCTGTACCGGCATCTCCAGACGCTGTCTCTTTCGTTTTTTCATAAAAATCAGACTGGCGCCGTCATAGCCCGCGTTACCAATGACGTAACCGTTTTGTCGGGCGCTTTGAACGAGGGCCTTATCGAAATTTTTAAGTCTATAGTTTCGGCTATCGGCCTTATGACCGTGCTGTTCAAAACCGAACCGAAACTGACATGCGTTGCATTTCTGATTTTGCCCTGGATGGTGCTTCCGATTATACGCTACGGTCGCAAGAGCCGTAAATTCACCACCAAGAGTCAGGAAAAAGTCGGCATGATTTCAACCTTCATTCACGAGGCAATATCAGGCAGCCGTATCGTGAAGGCTTTTTGCATGGAGGAGTATGAAAACAGGCGGTTTGCGCAGGAAAACAGGCGCCTTATGAATCTGCGGCTCAAGCGCATGCGCATACGCTCTATTTCCGGGCCGCTCACGGAATTCATCGGTGGGTGTGCGGTGGCCGCGATTATGATGTATGGCGGGTACAAAGTCATCAATGGCGCTTTAACTGTCGGCACGTTTTTTTCCTTCACCACAGCGCTGCTCATGATGTATGGCCCGGCGCGCAATATTTCTACCGCTGTCCAGGACATTCAGGAGGGGCTTGCAGGCGCAAAACGTGTCTTTGAAGTGCTTGACACGCAGCCCGATATCAAGCAGCGGGAAGATGCCGCAGACCTGCCTGCAGTCAAGGGCGAAGTGGTTTTTAACAATGTCTCATTTTCCTACGGCGACGAGCTTGTGCTGCATGACATCTGTCTGCACGTACAACCGGGTGAAGCGGTGGCTTTGGTGGGTATGACCGGCTGCGGCAAATCGACGATGGTAAATCTTATTTCGCGTTTTTATGACACTACCACAGGCGTCGTTAGCATAGACGGCTGCGATGTGCGGGGCGTAACGTTTCAGTCGCTTCGCACGCAGATATCTCTGGTGAGCCAGCACCCCGATCTTTTTAATGATACGGTCTATAATAATATCGCCTATGGCGATCCAAGCCTGAGCCGCGACGATGTGATTCGGGCTGCGCAGGCGGCCTGCGCCGATGAGTTTATACGGGAAATTCCGGAAGGCTATGAAGGCATTATCGGCGAGCGGGGTCAGAAACTTTCAGGCGGGCAGCGCCAGCGCATAGCCATAGCGCGCGCCATACTGAAAAACGCCCCCATCCTTATTCTTGACGAGGCAACCTCAGCCCTCGACAGCCAGATTGAGGAGGAAATTCAGCATTCGCTTGAAAAGCTCATTAAAACCAGAACGACATTTATCGTTTCGCACCGTCTTTCAACTATCCGCAATGCCGACCGCATCATCGTGCTTGCCTCCGGCAGGATCGTTGAAGAGGGAAGCCATGACGACCTGCTGCAGCGCGGGGGAGAATATACCAAGCTTTATTCCGTGTATCTGCAGGATAATCAGAAGGCAAGCACCTGATAGACAATGTATACGATCTACAATATCTTACTTGCTTCGATTTCGATCTTTTTTGCGCCGCTTGCCTGCGCAGCCCTTCTTGCGCGCAAAAAATACCGTGCGGGCTTTTTGGAAAAATGCGGGCTGCTTAAGCCCTGGGTCGGCGACGCGCGGCCCATCTGGGTTCATGCCGTATCGGTAGGTGAGGTTATGGCTGCCGTTCCGCTTATCAGGGAGATCAAACAGCGTTTCCCGGATATTCCGCTTCTGGTGTCTACAATAACCGAGACCGGCCATCAGACCGCGCAGCGCCATATCAGCCAGGCTGACCGCATTATCTATTTCCCCTACGACTATGCCTTCATCGTGCGCGGGGTGGTGCGCGCCATCAGACCCCGTGCTTTCATCATGCTCGAAACGGAAATTTGGCCCAATTTTTTGCGGGAGCTGTCACGCAGGACAATTCCGGTGCTGATGATCAGCGGCAGAATCTCTGAGCGGTCGTTCAAAAACTACAAGATTTTCAGCTTTTTTTTCAAGCAGGTGCTGGCACATATTGATCATCTGTGCATGCAGACCGCAGATGATGCCCAGCGTATTATCAGTATCGGCGCTCCCCGCGGGCGCGTCCAGGTGGGTGGTAATATTAAGTTTGACCTGCAGGTGCCGCCCATAACGCTGCAGGAGCAGGAGCGGCTGCGCAGTGAATTCGGTTTTGCCCCGAACCAGAATGTTTTCATAGCGGGCAGCACGCACCGGGGCGAAGAGGAAATTGTGCTTGATGTGTTCGTGGCACTACGCAAGCGTTTTTCTGATGCTATGCTTATTCTGGCGCCGCGCCACCCGGAGCGGTTTGATGAGGTTGAGGCACTGCTGCGGCAGTCGGGCCTTGCTTATGCCCGCAGGACATCGCTCAGCGCCGCGCCGCAGGCTCAAGGGTTCAGTGTCATACTGCTGGACACGATTGGCGAGCTTTCCAAAAGCTATAGCATGGGCACCATTGTTTTTATCGGCGGTAGCCTGGTGCCGGTCGGGGGCCACAATGTTCTTGAGCCGGCGGTCTTCGGTAAACCCGTCATATTCGGACGCTACATGCATAATTTCCGGGAGATTGCCCGGATGCTTTTGCAAAAGCATGCAGGCATACAGGTTACAGGCGTTGAGCAGTTCACCGCGCAGGCCCTGCGGCTCATGGAAAATCCCGATGCCTGCCGGGAGATCGGCAATAATGCTTTTCGCGTGATCCAGGAAAACAGCGGCGCCGTACGGCGCAGCATTGATATGCTTGAAGCGGTGCTCGGAGAGAAGGGCCAGTAAACCAATTAGTATTATCTGTGGTTATTCGTATTTAATCATACATTCGCAGAATGTAGGTTGAATCTAATCTGACCGTGCAAAGATTTCTTCTGATAACATGGAAGAATTAAGGAGTCATCAACGGGCTAATATAAGAACCGTAATGTGGAAATTTGGCTGCTAAGTACTGGCGCAAGATGTTGTGATGAAAAAAAGCGGTTGAAGCAACATGCCGCAACCGCTTAATTGACTATTGAAGATACGACCCCTGCCCCCCTCCGACCGCAGGGAGAGATCTTAGGCTGATGTACGGCCAACTTATTAAGATTTCTCACATTCGTTAGAAATGACAACGTGGCTACACCATTTAGAAAAATGCTCTAATATAAGAATCGTAATGTGGAAATTTGGCT
>CAIWCT010000221.1 GCA_903911225.1 uncultured delta proteobacterium | reverse complement strand
GTGGACATTTATCCGTACGAGGAGCTTGCAAAAAACATGAAGATCGAACCGCAGCAGGCACGTGAAATGATCAAAAAAGGCATGCTTATAAGCAAGATAACCTGCAACCAGATTACCGTCAACAACTCCGCTTTTGAAAAGGACGGCATGCGCAAGTATCAGCGATGGGAACGACCCGCAAAATAGTTGCATGCACCAGCGCTTGCGAAGATTGATCTCTGTCTGACAACAGACTGCTTCTCTTGAAAATGTCTGAAACCCCCTGTACCGTCGCGGGCCATGGGCCATTTCTGGGGGAGCACAACAGTGCTGTGCTGAAAATTCTACTTGGGTACAGCGACAGCCGAATACAGGCTCTGTATGCCGATACTGTTTTGCACCATGAACCGGCAGTTGATAAATTAAAAAAGCAATATTAAGTATACCTGTAAATTCAGAAAGGAGCATCATGTCCGAAGAACAGGGAACAATTGAAAAAATGCTGCAAACCAAACCATTCAAGGTTTTCGACAGCCACGGGCATCCCGGGCTTGAGAAAATAGGCATTGCCGACCGGCCCGGCTGCATCGATTTCTGGTGCGGTAATTCGGTAGTGGCCCGTTCCATGATGGGCGCACGCACATTTCTGGGGGATCCGAACCCCTTGAGCTTCATCACCAAAGCGGAAGAATGCCCTAATATGACCCCCGAGGTGTTTATTCAGTACATGGATATGGCCAATGTTGAAGGCATGTGCCTGCAGGCCATGCATGGTGTATCTGATCCCTATCCCGGTATGCCCAAGGGATGGACATGGTACGTACCCAATGAATATGTGAAGAAAAACTTTATTGACGCATTTCCCGGTAGGTTTACCGCTGTCGGCGGTGTGCATCCCCGCTACGGCAAACAGGCAGCCGTTGAAATGGTTATTTCCGCCAAGGAAAACGGCTTCCCCGGCATCAAGGTTCACCCTCCTACGAGCGGCTACCCCAACAATCCCGACCTGTATCCCGCCTATGAAAAATGCGTTGAACTCGGCCTGCATGTGCAGATTCATACCGGCATAGAGGAGCTGCCCGGCACCCGCGCTAAATACCAGCATCCGGTCTTCCTTGACGACATTGCCATGGACTTTCCGAAGCTGAAGATCCTGCAGCTGCACTGCGGCGTCTTCAACAACCCGATGATGGCGCTGTGGAACGTGATGAAGCATGACAATCTCTATACCGATATCACGACGCCACACCCCACGCTCATGGCGTTCAAGTACTACTGGGATTTGGATCATATGCGCTTCATGGAATTCTTCATTCCCGATAAGGTGTTCTATGGCACGGATTTCCCGCTCACGCTGCCGGCATACAGCGCCATGGTCAGTAACATCATGCTCATGCCGCTGAGTCAGGAATTCAAGCACAAACTGATGGGTGATAATTTCCGCAAGTTCATCAACTGGGGAAGCAAGTAATCGGGGCTAGAGCTGAAACGATAACTCAATACAGTCAGGATTTTTATGTCAAATGCAAATGATGCGGTAATCGTAAGTGCCTGTCGCACGCCGATAGGCGATTTTCTCGGAAAATTAAAAGAGACCCACCCGCGGGAGCTCGGAAGAATTGTCGGGACGGAAGCCCTGCAGCGGGCAGGCATCAAACCTGAGCAGGTCGAGGAGCTTGTCTGCGGCAATGTCATACAGGCAGGTGTCGGCGGCAATATCGGCAGGCAGGT
>CAIWCT010000220.1 GCA_903911225.1 uncultured delta proteobacterium | reverse complement strand
GATGCTGAGAAAGGTGCCGGCATTCTGAACGGCGATCTTTTACTGGGTTCTCCACCTGCCGATGCACCTGATCTAACTGTGGCAAACTGCATTTTATATCGCAACGAGTCTTACTTGAAGTCAGGCGGTGCGATTTGCAACTTCGTGAGCGCCGGTAATCTTACAATCAAATCATGTACCTTTGAAGAAAACTCCGGAGATGAGCAGGGCGGAGCAATCAGGGTACAAAAGGGCAACGTAATTATAGAAGACAGCGTTTTTACAAACAACAAAATCAAAAAAGATACCGGAGGTGTCGGCGGAGCTGTTGCAATCAGCAATACTGCCGGACCTGCCTCAATCGCACGATGCACATTTACCGGCAATAAATGCAAGGATGCCGGCGCATTAGGCATTGATGTGCAGGCTACTATTACACGATGTATTTTTGCCAATAACAATCCGGTCATCGCAGCACCCCGGTATGGCACCATCGCTTCCCGGGGCGACCTGCCCCTGACGATAACAAACTGCCTGTTTTATGGAAACAGGGTTCAATACGGCGGCGGCATTGCTATCAACGGCGGCGGCACCAATGAAAATCTGACTATTATGAACTGCACGTTTGCAGACAATATCCTTGTGGGAACGGGCGCCACAGGTGGCGCAATTTATTCCCTAAAAACAGGGGGAACAGCTTTCAATGTCACAAACGGTATTTTGTGGGGAAATGCTACCAATAAAGAGATCGGAGGAGCTACCGGTTATCTGGCGCCGACAGTAAGCTATACCGATATTGATAACAACACTGTTTATTCCGGCAGTGGCAATATCAAAAGCGAACCAGCCTTTGCAGGGCCAGGCGACTATCATCTGCAGGCAGCCTCGCCCTGTATTGACAATGGCACGAGCGTCGATGCTCCTTCTACGGATATTGATGGAACATCGCGACCACGGGGCGATGGATATGACATGGGCGCCTATGAATATGATCCGTCTGCCCCAACAACCACAACCACGGCCAGTGACCCCTCCACGACGACAACGACAACCGAAAGCAGTACGACATCATCTGCAACAACCTCCTGCACGACAACAATAAGCACGACGACATCGTCCATGACGGCTACGACCACGACTACAAGTACGAAGACGAGGCCCTGTCCGGCAGGGATTATCTTTGAAAATGAGACTGAAACGCTTGATCTTTTGCACCAGTTCAGGGACAAAGTTTTGAACACAACGCCCAAGGGCAGGCTGTGGACGGCATTTTATTACCGGAACTCAGGCGTGATTGCCGGGCTGCTGGAGAATAGTCCCGAACTTCAAAGACAGAGCAGGGCGTCGCTGGAGCGGTTGCTGCCGGATATCGGCCTGCTTGTGAATGGCAAAGCAGTAGACCACCGGGCCATGCGCCGTCATGCCCGACAGCTTATAGAGCTGTTTAAAAAAGAAGGCGCCCTGGATATGAAGACATCCTTGAGCCATATGCTTGACTAAGAATATTTCCAGCGCAGAATTGACCATAAAGAAGCAATAACTAATTTTATTTGAGAAACGGTAGAACCCCCATATGAAAAAAACAGGGCTGCTGCTTTTGTTTTTTATTTCCTTTTTTATCTGCGATAACATCTGCGCCGAAACACTAGCACTCCATGCAGATAATGATACCTATATAGACCAGGTGTATCCGGATTTTAATTTCGGGCAGGACTGGAAGATGCTCATGAGCGGCTCAACAACCAAGTCGGCTCACGGCTTATTGCGGTTTAACCTGAGTGGACTGCCTGCCGGCGCCCGAATTACAAAAGCCCGGCTCACCTTAATTGTTCACAGCAACCAGCATACCAATTTCTTTCACGTCCACCCGATGACCAGCATTTGGGGGGAAGATTATGCCACCTGGAATCTGGCGGCAGAAGGGGTAACCTGGACCACACCGGGAGGGGATTTTGATCCGGCTGTTTTTGTGGAGACTGGTCTGCCCGATTCCGCGCCCGACTGGATGGTGATAGATGTTACCTCCTTAATCAGTGGCGAGCAGGGTAATCTTAATGCCGGCGCAGCTGCAAACGGGCTGCTGCTTAAAGCCGACGCAGGCTACAACAAAGTGCTGACCGCCGAGTTTACCGACTACGAAAATGCGCTGACCTGCCACTCGTGTCATGGCGCAAATGACCCTTCCCGCGATGTGGGGAAATCCACCAGTTGCGCTCAATGCCACTCCCGGGATGACATTTCTCTGTACGGTGAGCCAACCCTTATTATCGACTATAAGCCGAAGCTTTGTCCGGCTGAGACCGTTTTTGAACATGACACAACAACGCTTAATCTTTTGCGCCGGTTCAGAGACGGGGTTTTGAGCAGAACACCCGAGGGAAGGCGATGGACGGCTTTTTATTACCGGCATGCCGATATGATTACAGGGCTGCTGGAGAATAGCCCGGAACTGAGACGACAGACCAAAGCGGCGGTAGAGCGGCTGTTACCGTATATCTGCCAGCTTGTAGATGACAAAGAAGTAGACCTCAGGGCTATGCGCCGCCAAGCGCGGCAGCTTGTTGATCTGTACCGGGAGAAAATCGGCATGGATCAGGGCCTTTTGCATTTAATGATGACTGCATCTAAAAATTCAGCGCCCATACCGTGAATTTATATATGAATAAAAAAGTTATAACCGATGAAGCGCTCCGAACAGGTTCGCTGTTTGCCGCAGCGTTGCTGTGTTTGAATCTTTTCATGTGCTGCGGCTGTCAACCCGACAGACAACAGGTGCAGATTGCGATTCAGGCAGCTGATTTTAAGCCGTTTTTAGGGGCTCCGCGCAGCATCGTGTACGGCCCGTATTGCCTGAACGTTACCCAAAACAGTGCGGTCGTGGCATGGGAAGAAAAATCATGGGCCAAAGAGCCGCGTCATGTTGCGGTTGAGCTAAAGGGGCTGTCTCCGGCCACGCAGTATATCTACCGGGTGAACGGCGCCCCGGATGATGGGCGCATTGTTACCGCCCCTTCCGATAATGCGTCGTTCAGCTTTCTCGTGGTAGGGGACACGCAAACGGGTTATACCGTATCAGCTCAGGTTGCCGCCAGGATGATGGCAGCGGATCCGTCGGCATCTTTTTTCCTGCATCTGGGCGATCTGTCCGGCAGCCCCAACATTGCGCAGGCCTGGCAGGATGAATGGTGGAACCCCATGTCAGGGCTTCTGCTGCATATGCCCGTCTATCCGGTCATGGGCAACCATGACGAGGGGTCGCCCTACTACGAGCGCTATTTTAAAAGCCTGCGGGACACGGGGAGAAATTATTCCTTTGACTGGGGCCGGATTCATTTTGTGGTGCTTGACTTTAATAACGGCATACAAGCCGATGATGAGAATTTCTCCTGGCTTATAAACGATTTGCAGGATCACCAGGATGCGGAGTATATTGTCGTATGTCATCATTTGCCGGTCTATTTTTCAGATACGGGCGATGTCTCCCTGCCGACGAAGATGCAGCAGCTGCTGGTTCCGATTTATGAACAGTACGGGGTTAGTCTTGTTTTAAGCGGCCATCTGCACGGTTATCAGCACCATCTGAAAAACAATATTCACTATGTTATTTCGGCTGGCGGAGGCGGGAAGCTGTACGATGTCAGTTTACCGCTTGAGGGCTCAACGCTGCGCCTGCGCAAGTCCTATAATTTTATGGACTGCCGGGTCGACGGCCATGCCATGAAAATAACAACCCATGACGCTGATGGAAAAGTCTTTGACGCTTTTGAAATTTCAAAGGCGGGCGCGCCCGATATAAGCACCCGGATCGTCGTTGAGGCAAGTGCCGCTGAAGTTTCACCCGGCGGGCAATGCACGGTTTCAGTTTACCTTAAAAATATTTCAAATCTCGGCAGCGCATCCTTCAGCCTGCCGGTGTATAAAGAGGAGCCTGCAATTCACCCCTCGGTGCAGGATGCCGATCCTCTGGCCGAGGGGGTACAGATTGAACACGGGGATCTGGGCGGCACGGTGATGCTCAACAGCTTTGACAACGGCACCGGCATCATTCAGTATCAGGAAGATCTTTCCGTCGCGGGTTCGGGCGATAATTTTACGGTCGCCGCGGCTGCACTGAAAATTCCTGCCGGAGCGCAGAATACGACTCTGTATTTTGTCCCGGATTTTGTGCTTTATGACGATTCCGGCACTATTATCCCGTATTTCATGGGTGGCGCTAAAGTGGTTATTAAACAATAGCAGGGGGTGAGATTAAGGGACTCCTGCGTGGGCAGTAGTTGCAGGTTTGTTTCGTAACGTTAAAAAGGACAAATCCGGAAGAAGGATCAGAGTATCTGCCGACGGGAAAAGCGCCCTTAGGTTGCGGCTATGAGCTGGCCGGTGGCAGACGTGTCATACCCGCCCATTTTGCCGACTTTCATTTTGAAAACTTCAGACCGGATCACCTGCAGCAGCGCGTCAATCGGACCGGCGGCGATACTCTGTTTGGGAATGATCAGATCGAAGCGCTCTTTGGCAAGATGCACAAAATCAAGGCCGAGCATTTTGGCCGCAGGCAGAATGCCCATGGCCGCATCGGCCGATCCGCTAAGCACTGCAAGGGCCGCTTCATTATGCGTGGCCACCTCGTCAGTATATCCTGTTATCTGCGCAGCGCTCAGCCCGAGCCGCTGCAGTTCGGCATCGAAATAAAGGCGCGTGCCAGAGCCGCTCTGGCGGTTGATGACTCGCAAGCCAGGCCGGGCGGTATCTGCAACGGTGGCTATTTTCAAAGGGTTATCGCGCTGCACGATCAGGCCCAGATCCCGATACACGAGATTGATGACAACCACGGCCATATCAGGCAGATAGGTCGAAAGATAGGGCACATTGTAGCTGTGCGTTGCCGGATCAAACAGGTGGGCGCAGGCAACATGGCAGATGCCCTTTGACAGAGCAATAAGCCCGCCGACGCTGCCTACATTTGAAACCGAAAGGCTCAAGTCCGGAAATGCTTTGGTCAGCTCATGGGACAGCAGCTCCATACAGAAATCATGGCTGCCCATGACCACGATATGCGCGCCCGGCTGCGCAGCTTTACCCTTCACTGATACGTTTTCTTCAGCGCATTTTATTATCCAGGCATCTATCAGCTGTTTCGGAAAAGTCCATTTGCCGGTGATCCGGGTTGCGGGAATTTTTTTATCCTGAATGAGCTTGTACACCTGTTTTTCATTAATATTGAGATACTCTGCAAGCTCTTTGGTGTTCAGCATTTCTTTGTTCATGGAAAACTCCTGACGGCCAGCAAAATATTTTCTTTTGACCCATGTTAAATTATAACCTGAAAATAAAAAAATTTATACTTTTTTGAGCTTTTAATCATATCTTGTGATTGATCGGCCCTGCCTTGAGCTCCTGCACAACAGCGAAGTCATAAAAGAAATTTAGATCATAAGCGCCGTACAGGTTCTGCTGTTTATGCCTCCAAACGAGAAGTGCTGCGGGGGTACTTGAATAGGGCCTGATTTTTTCGTTGATATTCACGCCTGCGCCGTCATAGGTCAGGGTGGCACCCGGAACGCCCGTATACTGCTCGCTCTGCGACGACAGAGCCCCGGTGATCAATACTGCGTAGCAGAAGGCCGGGTTTGTTTACCCTGTCACACGTATATAGAACCCAAAAGAATCAACCGGAAAATAAAACCATGGCAATAATTTCCTGCAAGTCTTTTGTTAATGTGCCGGGGGCTACGAAAAAAGACGGTTAAATCGTCGAGGTCCCGGACGGTATGACTGTTGAGCAGTTTTTTGAATTCATGCCGAACCAGTACGGCCCCGAATTTGGCAAGCATATGGATACAACCGGCGCCCTGTCGGGCGAGCCCTTCAAAACACCCAACATCTATCTGTACAAGCGGCGTATCCAGTGGGCGCAACATTTTTCCGGCGGGGTGAAAACCAAAGTGAAAGACGGCGATGAGTTCTGGTTCGGCCTCATTTTTGCCGGCGGATGATCCCTTAAAGAAAAAGCTATCTTTTCATTTAAACATCTGCTATAATTTAAATTATTAGTGCAGTACCTGATTGTAGCTACATATTGCTAAACCAAACCGCACAAATTATGTGCGGTTTTTTTATTGCAAAAAATAGAACAGTCAGGCTGCCACCCGGTTCCATATTGTATGGGCGGGCACAATTATTAAAGGCTCCGGTCAAGGAGCCACAAACCAAAGGAGTAGCAGTACATGAACGAAGGAACAGTAAAATGGTTTAACGACACTAAAGGTTTCGGTTTTATCGAGCAGGATGGCGGCAAGGATATCTTTGTACATCATTCAGCCATTTCAGCCGAAGGTTTTAAAAGCCTGAGCGAAGGTGATCGGGTGAGGTTCGACGTCGTCGACGGCGCCAAGGGCCCAGCCGCAGCAAATGTCGTAAAGCTGTAAGACGCTTACACAGACATGAAAAAGACCCCGCACCCGCGGGGTCTTTTTATTTTGTCTGAGCATGCCGTGCAGCAAAAAAGGCCGTAGGCATTTGTTTGTGAATGCCCGTTTGCACTCTCAGCGGCTTTATCCACCAGACTAGAGCATTTAACCTTTTCCCGTAACCCTGCGATGGTGGAATGTCAATCGCTCGAACCGCACGGCCCGCTCTCACCAAAAACTCTCCGCTGCGTTTTCGGCTATACTATTTTGTTAAACGCTCTAAAGTGCCCTCCCGGGGAATTGGCAGTTCGCCGACGCAGCAAAGGGAAGCGGCGTCTCGATTAATCAGGGGGCGTCAAGTGTCCCTATGGTAAAGCTGCAGGCTTGCAGTGCAAGTTAACCCGGATGCAGCCTTGGAAACTAAAGATGGAGATGGCGACCCGGCGGTGGTAAAATTACAATAAGTTTTTTTTGAGAATCAGTTTTCTGTGCGTATCAGGAATTTCTATCTGCAAGAATCCTAATTCTGCAGAGCTTTGCAGAAAGCTCATCAATTCAGGGTTGTTTTTAAGAGCTGCATTTTTTAGCAAATCTTCTGATAAAATTATCATATTAACCCCCTCTTGATTAAGCAAATAGCTAAAATCCTTTATTTGAGACTCTGAAACTCTTTTATAATTATTACCTAAATAAACAGAGAAGCCGAAATCGTTTTCCAAAAGATGCACGGATTTCTTAATGTTAAGGGATCTGATGAACTCTATGGTAGCAAGGTTAGTCCTTCCTCCCGCTTTTAAAGGAATCGTATAAAAAGCTAAAGAGATTAAAGTCGCTATCAGAATGAGACTCACAAAATCGAATCTTTTTTTAGAAGAACTTTTTTTTGTTATCAGGACAATCGAAATTAAAAACACTATTGTTACGGGTATGACAAAATAATGCACTTCCGGGTAAATTACTATTGCAGAACTAAGTCCGGGCAGAAAAAAAATGATGCTCAACAGCATGAATATTTTGAAATCCCGCATGTTATTTTTTATTAATGCCGGATTAAAAAAATAAAAAAATCCGAATGCAATAAAAGGCAGAGCTAATGCCAATCGCCGAAATAACGGATACCCAAAAAAAACGCCCGGTGAAATATAGGTTGGGGCATGCGATAGAAAATTTAAAATGTTGCTTGCTATATGCTTGAGGAGCAGCATGGGATTAGCTAACAAGGCTTCAGGGATAGTTGTAACATTACCAAAATTCTGAAAAACTATTTTCTCCCAGTCTCTCCAGGGATCCAGGGCACAGGTGTTCCAGGAAATCCAGTTCAGTGAAAAGTGCTGCCCGAAAGCAATGAAGCTTCTGCTTCCGGAAAGCGGGAATCCCAATATATACAAAAAAAGAAAGGAACAGGCTGCAACGAGACCGGGAGCTATAAGCTTTTCGTAATTGGTGTTTCGGCGATCGAAAAAAAATTCCGTGGCCAGAAAAAATAAAAAAACAATATATGCAAGAAAGAACTCCGGTCGAATAAAGGCTGCTATTAATGCACCTACTGCGGAAATTGAATAAATCCAGACGCCTGAATCTACATAGCTGGATAAAATGAACACACCAAGAATTACAATAAGGGCGAAATGGGTTACTTGCAGCCCGCCATTTGTATTAGCATAGGAGATGAGCAGTATTAATGAAGCTATCAGGCTGGCAGGAGACGAAATTTTTTTTCTGCGGAGCACAATATACACTAAGACAGGCGGCAGTATGCCCAGCAATTTATGATTTATAAAAAAAAGATCGATGGGGTCAGCAACAAACAGCGAAAGCACATAATACCATAATGAATACAAAGGGGCATATGCTGCAGCAGGAAATCCTGATGTCCCCAGCTGAAAGCCGCTGGATAAATAAGAGCTTTCATCATATAGAGCTATATCAAGAGTTTTTTCAAGACCCGCAAAAAAAAACCAGGCTAGGAGTCTGTCGGACTTTCCAAGCATCCTATGATATAATGGCGTAACATTAAACAATTGATTTCAAAGGATACGCCAGATGTCATTGAAGTTTGTCACTTGTGATCGCAATGCACAATTTTTACTGCCTCCGTCGCTGCAGGACTGGTTGCCCGAAGGGCACTTGGCCCGATTTGTTGTCGAGATCGTCGAACAGTTGAACCTGCAAAAAATAAAAGCAGCCTATTC
>CAIWCT010000219.1 GCA_903911225.1 uncultured delta proteobacterium | reverse complement strand
CTGAAGCTCCGGCGCGCAACAGCGGCTGCCAGGAAAAGAGTAACTCGTCAGGCGCCAGTCACAATGTTTAAATCTCGAATCATCGGCACGGGCTCAAGCCTTCCAAAGAAGGTTGTTCTAAATAAGGATTTTGAGGCGGTGGTCGACACCAGCGATGCCTGGATTTTTGAACGCACGGGCATCCGGGAGCGCCGCATGGCCTCAGATGATGAAACCAGTTCAACATTTGCGTATCGGGCAGCTCTTAATGCATTGGAAATGGCAGGTACGGATGCTGATCAACTTGATATGATTATTGTCGGGACGGTCACGCCCGACATGCCTATGCCATCGGTTGCATGCCAGGTGCAGAAGCGGCTTAAGGCATCGCAGGCTGCAGCGCTGGATTTGTCGGCAGGCTGCACGGGTTTTCTCTACGCGCTGAGCGTCGCAGACGCATTTATAAAGGCGGGAGCATATAAAAAAATTCTGGTTATCGGCGCTGAAACGTTTTCAAGATTTACCGATTATCAGGACCGCACGACCTGCGTGCTGTTCGGGGACGGCGCCGGCGCTATTGTGCTTGCGGCAGAGCAGGGTGAGCGCGGCATATTATCAACGCATTTGTATGCCGACGGGGCGTATACCGATAGCCTTTGGATTCCCGGCGGCGGATCCCTGTACCCTGCTTCCCATGATTCGATAGAGAAACGCCGGCACTTTTTAAAGATGGACGGGCATAAGGTTTTTAAAGTGGCGGTTAAGTATCTTGAAGAGGCGGCCCTGTCAGCCCTTGAGGAAAATAATTTCACAGGGGATGATGTAGATCTTCTTATTTCCCATCAGGCCAATGTCCGCATCATTAATGCCATCGCCAAGCGGCTGAAGCTGCCGCAGGAGAAGGTGTTCCTCAATATTGAAAAGTACGGCAATACCTCCTCGGCATCCGTGCCTATAGCCCTTGACGAGGCCAATCGTCAGCACCGTCTCAAGAAGAACGACTTGCTGCTTCTTGAGGCATTTGGAGCCGGATTCACCTGGGGTTCGGCGCTTATTCGTTGGTAATCGTTAGATAAGTATTAAGGTACTGGGGGTTCAGGGTTCAGGAGAGAGATTTGGAAGCGTATCGACGGTTGGAGGATTTGGTAGTCTATCAGAAGCTTTGTCATCTGCACATTGAGATAGGCGAACTTACCCATCGCTGGCCACCCGAGGAGAAGTACGAGTTGGGATCACAGGCTAGACGCTCATCAAACAGCGCTCCTGCCCAACTTGCCGAGAAGTACGATGATCGACATGTTCGCAACAAAATCGAAGGCGTTAATCGAAGCCGTGGAGAGGCCGCGGAGACTGTGCATCATCTTTACATGGCACATCTGAAAGGTTATGATGCTCAGACGACTTACGAGGAGTATCGAGTTCGATACCAGGAGTGCATCCGGATGCTCAATGGCATGGAACGTACCCTTGAGAAGCAGTTACCGGAGGCTGATCGCCGCTGGCCCAATTTGTCGGTGCGGGAGGATGTCGAGGGCTATGGAGCCTGCCCTTGTGGATTCCCTGAACCCTGAACCCTAAATCCTGAACCCTGAGCATTTACAAAGAGACAAGAAAGGTGGAAGAATATGCTTGATTATGGATTAACTGAAACACAAAAGCAAATGGTAGAACTGGCGCGCAAAATCGCCAGGGAAAAGATCATCCCCGTGCGGGCCGAGCTTGATGAGAAGGAAGAGTTTCCCTGGGGCGTGATGAAGGTGCTGGCTGATGCCGGTCTGTTCGGTATTTATATCCCCGAAGAGTATGGCGGGATGGGCTTTAGCAGTTTCGACAATATCCTTGTTGTTGAAGAACTCAGCAAATATTGCATCGGCATTTCTCTCAGTTTTGCTGCAAGCGGTCTTGGCGCCTATCCGATTTTGCTTTTTGGCAGCCATGAGCAGAAGCTGAAGTACCTGCCCGATATCGCCGCAGGCAAAAAGCTTGCTGCATTCGGCATCACCGAGTCCGGAGCCGGCAGCGATGCTGCTAATATTCGCTCGACAGCTAAAAAGGATGGAGACTTCTATATCCTTAATGGCGTAAAGCAGTGGATCACCAATGGCGGTGAGGCAGAGACTTATTCAGTTGTTGCCAAAACCGATCCCTCAAAAGGCCCCCGCGGCGCAAGCGCTTTCATTCTTGAAAAGGATCAGCCCGGGTTTACTTTCGGCAAGAAGGAAAAAAAGCTTGGCATTCGAGCATCGGCAACCCGCGAGCTGGTGTTTGAAGATTGCAAGGTAGCCAAAGACAGAATGCTCGGCAGGGAAGGCATGGGCTTCATGGTCGCCATGAGGACTTTTGATATGACGCGCTCAGGCATTGCAATTCAGGCAGTCGGCCTTGCAACCGGCGCTCTCAATGAGTCGATCAAGTATGCCTATGAGCGCGTTACATTCGGCAAGGCCATTATCTCTCATCAGGCCGTGCAGCATATGCTGGCAAATATGGCAACCGAAATTGAAGCCGCCCGCGCGTTGACCTATCAGGCAGCCCGCTATGCGGATTCAGGGGCAAAAGATATGTCGAAGTACTCCTCCATGGCAAAGCTGTTTGCAACCGATATGTGCATGCGCGTCACAACCGATGCCGTGCAGATATTCGGCGGCTATGGCTACATGCGCGAATATCCCGTTGAGAAGATGATGCGCGATGCCAAGATTCTGCAGATCTATGAAGGCGCCAACCAGATTCAGCGCACCGTGATCGGCCAGCACCTTATTAAGGAAGCGGCCGGGCATAAGATAGATTGATGTACCTCGTTCGAGAACCGTTTTATTGCTGAGTGTGTTAAACAAGAATAACTGCGAACACAAGGAGATTAGTATCATGGCAGATAAATCTATTGAAGAACTGGTGAAGGAAATTATCGTGGAGCAGCTGTCCGTCAGCGCAGAAGAAGTTGTTTCCGAAGCTTCATTTGTTGATGATCTTGGGGCTGATTCCCTTGATCTGGTTGAGCTTATCATGGTGTTTGAAGAGAAGTTCGGGCAGGAGATTCCTGATGAGGCGGCCGAGAAGATTCAGACTGTAAAGGACGCCATTGACTATATCAAAGCGCACAAGAAATAATATTCTTGAGGGAGATACAAGCATTGGAAAACAGAAGAGTTGTTGTTACGGGGCTTGGCATGGTCAGTCCGCTGGGAATCGGGGTTGAAGCCAATTGGGATGCCGCCACAAACGGTCGTTCGGGAATTGGCTATATCACCAGGTTTGATACAAGCGATTTCCCCGTGAAAATTGCCGGCGAGGTGAAAAACTTTAACCCCGAGGATTATATTGAGGACAAAAAAGAAATAAAAAAGATGGATACCTTTCTTCACTATGCACTTGCCGCAGGCAAAATGGCGGTGAAGAGCTCGGGCCTTGAAATCACCGAACACAACGCTGAGCGTGTGGGCGTGCTGGTGGGGGCTGCAATCGGCGGTCTTTCGACAATAGAGAAATACCACGAGATTTATCTTAATAATGGCCCGAAAAAGATATCGCCCTTTTTTATACCAATGCTTATCATCAACCTCGCTCCAGGCCATATATCCATGTATTTCGGTTGCAAGGGGCCTAACAGCAGCGCGGTGACGGCATGCGCAACCGCAAACCATTCCATCGGCACTGCTTTTAGAATCATTCAGCGCGGCGATGCCGACGCCATGATCACCGGCGGTGTCGAATCCACCATTTCACCTCTTGGTGTCGGGGGGTTCAGCGCCATGAAGGCGCTCTCGGCCACGCACAACCATGAGCCTGCCAGGGCGAGCCGCCCTTTTGAACGCGACCGTGACGGCTTTGTGATTGCAGAAGGCGCAGGCTTATTGATGCTTGAGGAGCTTGAGCATGCAAAGAAGCGCGGCGCTCCCATTTACGCAGAAATGGCTGGTTTCGGCTGCAATGGTGATGCCCACCATATTACCTCACCGTCTCCGGGCGGCGAGGGAGCTGCACGCTGCATGAACCTAGCGTTAAAAGATGCCGGGCTGACCTATGACCAGATTGATTATATTAACGCTCATGGAACCTCAACACCTGCAAATGATCTGGCCGAGACTCAGGCCATGAAAACGGTTTTAAAAGATTGCGCAAAAAAGGTGGCTGTCAGCTCTACCAAGTCCATGACCGGGCATATGCTGGGCGCTGCGGGAGGCGTTGAGGCGATTTTCAGTGCGCTTGCCCTGAAGCACGGCGTGCTGCCGCCGACTATCAACTATGACAATCAGGATCCTGAGTGCGACCTTGACTATGTGCCCAATGTGGCACGTGAAAAGTCCATTAAAGTCGCCATGAGCAATTCCTTCGGTTTTGGCGGTACAAATGCGACCTTGCTATTCAGAAAATATGAGTTATAATGATAACAATAGCATAAAATTATATATATGCTGTTGGACCTTCAGCTGGCATACTTGATGTTTAGCTGTTGCTGGAGGATTTTTTTATTTTAAATGGAGTAAATCATGAATTTCAAGGAACTTAAAATAGGGGCCTCTACGGCGCTCATACCGATTGTGCAGGGCGGTATGTCCGTTCGCAACTCAATGGCGGCCCTTGCAGCAGCTGTTTCCAATGCCGGCGGCATAGGCGTGATCGGCGCTTCAGGCATTGATGCCGAATCGGTGATGGCTGAAATCAGGAGGTGCCGGGAGCTGACAACGGGCATCGTGTCCGTCAACATTATGTATGTTTTGACACGTTTTGCTGAAATTGTCGAAGCATCCATTCAAGCCGGTGCTGATTTGATTTTTACGGGAGCCGGGTTTTCGCGCGAAGTGTATAAAATGGTTGAGGGTACGAAAACGCAGGTCGTCTCTATCGTATCATCAGCAAGGGCCGGTCTTCTTGCCGAAAAACTTGGCGCCAAGGCTGTCGTGGTTGAAGGCACCGAGGCTGGCGGCCACCTGGGAACGGATCGTTCAATCGATGAAATATTCCCGGAAGTCCGCGCTGCAGTAAAGACAATTCCCGTTCTTGCCGCAGGCGGCATAATGAACGGATTTGACATTGCCAAATATCTTAAAATGGGCGCAGATGGCGTGCAGATGGCCACGCGCTTTGTGTGCTCTAATGAATGCTCGGCGGCTCATGCATTTAAACAAATGTATATGAATTCGCACAAGGAAGACATTGTCGAGATGAAGAGCCCGGTTGGTATGCCCGGCCGTGCTATCCGCAATAAACTTATCCGGGAAATCGAAGACGGCACGGTGAAAAGAGAGCGATGCGAGATAAAGTGCCTGAAGTCCTGTTCGCGGCTGTATTGCATTTATGAACGGCTGATGCTTGCCATGCAGGGAGATGTTGAGAACGGGCTTGTTTTTTCCGGCGCAAATGCATGGAAAATAAAAGAGATCCTCCCTGTTGCGGAAATTTTCCGGCAATTGCTCGGAGAGCTTGAGTCTGTCCCGGCTTGAGGTTGCTGCGGTTTTAATTAGAATAAACAAGGCCCTGCCTGTGTATAGGCGGGGTTTTTTAATGAGTATACGAATACGATTTCAGACAAGGGGTCTGCCGTCCATATCTGGGGGCACGGGCATGCCCAGAAGCTGGAGTATCGTTGGGGCAAGATCCTGGATGTTTGGTTTAACCTTCAGGGGCGCAAGCCCCTTCATATAGAAAAACGCATCGTGATATGTGTGCATTCCGGTGAATTTGCTGGGGCCGAGCAGAGCTGTTTTTGAAATGGCGCCCTTCAGGTCATAGCCCGGTGCTCCCAACAGGACAAGATCGGGCGCTTTATCCATAAACGGGCCTTTGTAGAGCTCGTCTTTCCGGAAAACGCGTGAAACCACAGGCCTCCCGGTTTCTTCATCGCAAAGCGCAAGTATTCCTTCGCCGAGCGTTTTTATCAGTTGATCATATTCCAGCCCCTGATTGACAATGCCACAGGGCATGATGCCTTTGACGTTTATATATATCCGGCTGGGGTCAAGGGCGAATGCTTTGGTCTTCTCAGGATCGATGTCTTCAAATGATTTAGGGGGGTCGTTTTTTATCTGCAGATAGCCCTGCTGCTTGAGCCAGGAGTTAATGAAAACCTCCTTTTCGAGGTGAGCAAAACCATGGTCTGAAAGCATCAAAAGCGCCGTGTCGCCACCCATTTTGTCCGTCATTTCACCGATGATCGTATCGATTGCGCGGTAGTAATCGAGCACGGTCTGGTTCCAGGGGGAATCGGTGTTTTCATAATCGTCCCAGAAATAATGCTGGAGCCGGTCCGTGCCCGTGAAGACGCCGATAAACAGATCCCAGGGAATTTTTTCAAGGAGGTACAGAAACGTATCCCGCCTTTTTTTGAGCGTAAAGAACAGATCTTTGAAAAATTCTTCTTTCCGCTCATCAGCGTTCTGGTAATCTACATCTATCCGGTAATCCATCTTCCTCAGAGCTTCCACCAGCTTGTGCGGGTACACAGCCTTTTCAAGGTCAAGGGCGACAAATCCGGATATGATGACGCCGTTGGTTTCACGAGCCGGATAGGTCTGCGGGATATTGACCGCCACGGTCTTTTTGCCTGCATCGGTAAGTATATCCCACAGTGTGGGAGATCTTATCTGTGTTGCATTGGGGAAGTAGATGCCATAGGACTCGCGCCGCCGATCCATGAAACCGAAAATATTGTGTTTGGCCGGATTCGTGCCGGTCATAAACGAGGTCCAGGCAACAGACGATACCGGGGGCATGGATGAATCCATTTTGCAGGCATACCCATCCTCCAGCAGTTTTGCCATAACGGGCATGACACCCTGTGCCGTAAGGCTCCTGATCATCCGGTACGGCACACCGTCAAGGCCGATGACGGCTGCGCGGTCATAGGCTTCTTTTTTCTTTTTGAACAGATCAAGGATGCTCATGATATTATTTTAGTTTGCAGCCACGGATGGACCTGAACGAAATATCTGGTTGCCGATCAACATGCCTTCGCGGTTTGCAGGCAACTTGCGACAGAGAATGATTATCTCCTTTGCAAAGGATTTCATGCAATTTCATAGCTGGATTTTATTCATACATGCTTTTAAATCCAAAATCGGCAATCCAAAATCTATCGCAGCCCGGCTTTCTTGCGTACTTCTTCCATGACCGCCACTGCTATCTTTTCACACCGCCCGGCTCCGGTTTTCAGCACGGCCATCACTTCATCTGGTTTCTTTTCAAGGTCTGCTGCGCGAGCCTGAATGGGCGCGAGCTCCTGCATCATGTTTTCATAGAGCATTTTTTTACACTCGATGCAGCCTATCTCGGCGCTTTTGCACTGCCGGGCTATATCCAGCAACAGATCGGGCGCAGAGAAAGCCTTATGGATGGTAAACAGATTGCACAGGTCCGGATCTCCCGGGTCTTTTTTTCGTACGCGCTGCGTGTCGGTTGCCGCTGTGCGCAGCTTTTCCCAGATTATCTCGGGGGGATCCAGTATGCCAATATAATTATTCAGCGATTTTGACATTTTTGCCTGTCCGTCAAGTCCCAGTATGCGCGGCGTGACTGATAGCTCCCATTTGGGCTCGGGGAAGGTTTCACCGTATCTGTTGTTGAATCTTCGTGCTGTGCGGCGCGTCAGCTCTATGTGCTGCACCTGGTCTTCTCCGACCGGCACGACTTCAGCCTTGTACAGCAGGATATCGGCGGCCTGTAGAATGGGGTAGGTGAGAAGTCCGGCATTGATGTTTTCGCGGTGCTGGTCAGACTTGTCTTTAAACTGCGTCATGCGCTCAAGATCCCCAAGAGGTGTCAGGCAGTTGAATATCCAGGCAAGATCGGTATGCCCCGGCACATGCGACTGGGCGAACAGCGTGCAACGCTCAGGTGTGAGGCCGCAGGCGATGAGGGTGCGCGCCGTGTTGATGATGCCCTGAAGATATTCTGCAGGCTCATATTCAATGGTCATGGCATGCAGGTCGGCGATGAAAAACAGGCAGTCGTAGCGCTCGGTGAGGTATACCCAGTTCTTGATGGCACCCACATAATTGCCGATATGAGCTATTCCCGTTGGTTGAATGCCGCTTAAAATCCGTTTTTTGTTCATTGCAGTTCCGTTTCCTTATTGTTGTTTTCAGGGCAGTTTGCTGAACGATCAAGTTCAGGCAGCGTTTGAATCCGAGTATTAACTGGACGATTTAAATCAAAAATTTCAAATCATAACTTCTAAAATGGAAGCATGGCGAAAGTGCCCGCTGTTTTAGCCGACTGGAGACTCCTCGTCAGGCCTCCGGTTGGAATTGGAGTCAAGGATGGCTACCAGTGTTCTGTCCTGTCGCATGTTTCAATAAAGTATAAAAGCTATAACATTTTTATATGAACGGGTCAAATTCCTTATGTGCGGAGTGCCTATATGCTGCTGTGAGAGTCTATGAGCTTGACACATCCGGTCGGCTTCTATAGAGTCAGTAAAAGAAAGAGGTACTGTCTTCATGATAAAAAACAGTTTCAGCATATTTCAGGGGATCGGCGAAAAGCTCGAACGCAGGCTTTGGGAAAACGGCATACGCTGCTGGGAGGATTTTTTGGCGGCTGATGAAATAGTGTTTTTAGGGCTTGAAAGAAAAAGGTTTTATGATGAGCGCGTGCACCAGGCTGCAGATCATCTTGACCGGGTGGATGAGCAGTTTTTTGCAAAAGCTCTGCGCGGCAAGGAGCACTGGCGCCTGTTTCCTGACTTTCGCAAGCATGCCGTAGCCCTGGACATCGAGTCCAACGGGTACACGCCTGCCGCAGGAGGCTATCCCACCATCGTCGGTTTATATGACGGCGTTACCTATAAGGCGCTGGTGAAGGGGCATGACCTTACCAAAGAAACGCTTGAACATGAGCTGTCTCGCTACAAATATCTTATCACGTTTTTTGGCTCCGGCTTTGATATCCCTTTTCTGAATCAGACACTGGGCGTCAGGTTTACCATGCCGCATTTTGATCTCTCTTTTGCGGGCAAGAGGGCAGGGCTCAAAGGGGGTCTTAAAAAGCTTGAAGACCAGTTTGGCATACTCCGTGAGGACTCTGTTCGGGGACTGAACGGCTATGATGCCATCAAGCTCTGGAAAATTGCAAAAAAAGGCGATGCCGCGGCCCTTGATCTGCTGATTAAATATAACCGCTGCGATACGGTGAATCTGTTTGCTCTTGCCGATCTTATTTACGTCATGCTCAAGGAGCAGTCGGGTCTTGCGGCTGCTAGTAATTTATGCATGCCCATGCAGTTGAGCGCCTGAAGCAAGGGGCGCAGCCCGGCGAGCCTTCGGGTTTTACCGTGGTGGCGGCTTAATTGTCCATCAGCTTTAGCAGTTCTCCTGCCGCCTCCGTTGGCGATGCAATGCCCTTTTCAATGTCCCGTATGATGCGGGGAAGCAGTTTTTTGATTTTTGAGTTCGCGCGAAATTTTTCCTTCAAGCCTTCTTCAATCAGCATCCACATCCAGTCCAGTGCCTGAGAGCGCCGTTTTTCTTTCATTTCACCTGTTTCGGAAAGCTTTCTGCGGTGATCGAGAACCGTCTGCCAGAGCGTATCGATACCTCTTGTTTCAAGGGCTGAACAGGTCAGTACCGGTGGTGACCACGTGGGTGTTGAAGGCCGCAGAAAATGCATGGCCGCTGCATAATCATGCTGTGCCCGCTGCGCCTTCGGGATATTGTCGCCATCGGCTTTATTGATGACAATTGCATCCACCAGTTCAAGAATCCCCTTTTTTATTCCCTGCAGTTCATCGCCGGCGCCGGCAATCATAAGTAGTAGAAAAAAATCAACCATGGTGGCAACGGCTGTTTCCGACTGCCCGACGCCAACCGTTTCAATGATGATGATATCAAACCCGGCCGCCTCACATACCAGGGACGCCTCACGTGTTTTTTGCGCTACGCCCCCGAGCGTCCCCCCTGACGGGCATGGGCGGATAAATGCCTCCTGCCGCGCGGCAAGTTTTTCCATGCGGGTTTTATCGGCAAGCACGCTGCCGCCGCTGCGTTTGCTGCTGGGATCCACAGCCAGCACCGCCACCCGGCGCCCCTTTTCAATGAGCAGTATACCCAGGCTTTCGATGAAGGTGCTTTTGCCTGCGCCGGGTACACCCGTAATGCCGACTCTGATGGCAGAGCCGGTATGGGGCAGCAGCTCGTTGAGAATGTCACGCGCCTGTGCCTGGTGCTCGGGCAGTGCGCTTTCGACAAGGGTTATAGTTTTAGCTACCATGCGCCGGTTGCGCTCAAGCACTGCCTGTACATAGTGGTTTGTATCAGTCGGCATGGTTAAAGCTCCAGCAGGTAAAGGCAAGACACGTGTCCGGCCATAATGCATTTTTTTAAATGGTGTAGCCCTTTGTCATTTTGAATACCGCTGCAAGCGGGATGAAAAATCTTAACACCTGTATTTTACTTTAGTCCAAGATCTCTCCCTGCGGTCGAGATGTCAGAAAAGGTAAACTATCTATAGTAAAAAGAAAAATGCCAATCATGCGGAAAGTATGCTGTATTTTTCGTGGTGGTAGGCGGGGTCTGCCTTGATGTTGATTTTTTTCTTCAGCTTTTTTTCAAGGTCTTCAATAGCCGTGCGTTCCTCATCATAGAGGAATGTTGCAACATCGGGGTGCACGACCGCCGTTATTGTCTGTATGAGAGGTGTGCGCACTTCCTTCCTGATGGTTCGCAGAATTTCATATGCTATGGCCGGAATACCCTTGATGTGGCCCCTGCCTTCGCAGTACGGGCATGGGTCACACAGATGGGCACTTAAGTTTTCCCGTACCCGCTTGCGTGTCATCTGAACAAGCCCCAGCTCCGATATGTTGGCAACATTTGTTTTTGCGCGGTCTTTTTTCAGCGCTTCCTGCAGCGAGTTGAGAACCGCGTCACGGTCTGCTTTGCGCTCCATGTCGATGAAATCAATGATAATGATGCCCCCAAGGTTGCGCAGTCGAATCTGGTAGGCAATTTCCTTGACTGCTTCAAGATTGGTTTTTACTATCGTGTCGTTCTGGTTGCCTTTGCCCACATACCTGCCTGTGTTGACATCAATGGCCACCAGCGCCTCAGTGTCTTCAATAACAATATAGCCTCCCGATTTAAGCCAGATGTTTCGGCCCAGAGCCCGGCTGATTTCCACCTCAAAGCCGTATTTGTCAAAAATCGGCTTATCTCCTTCGTACAGCTCTACGGAATATTTAAGCTGCGGCATAAAGGTTTCGATGAAACGGATGATGCCGGCATAGGTTTCGGGGCAGTCGACTACAAGCTTTCGCACATTTTTGCTGTAGAGATCTCTTATAGCGCGCAGGGCGATGCTCAGGTCTTCGTGCAGCATTGTCGACGCCGGCGCTGCCTTCATGCGGCTTTGAATGTTCGCCCAGAGCTTGACAAGGAAGTCAATGTCCGATGCCAGCTCTTCCTCTGTGGCGCCCTCGCTTGCCGTGCGGATGATAAATCCGCTGTCGGCCGGTTTGATGCGCTCCACTGTTTCCTTCAGGCGGTTGCGTTCAGTTTCATCGGTTATGCGCCGGGAGATGCTTATATGGGAAATGGTCGGCAGATAGACAAGATAGCGTCCGGGCAGGGAAATATGAGTTGAAAGGCGGGCACCCTTGGTGCCCAGAGGCTCTTTTATGACCTGTACCATTATTTCCTGGCCATCCGAGAGCATATCCTCGATGGGCTTGGAGGGTATATGCTCGCGAACCGCGGGCGTATCTCCGACCTCTGCGTTTTCCTGTTCCTCCTGGAACACGGTAAACAGGGAGGTGTATTCCCTGTTGTTGGTATACACGTCATCGACATAAAGAAATGCAGAACGTGCAAGGCCTATTTCGACAAAGGCGGCCTGCATGCCGGGCAGAACCCTTTGCACCCGGCCTTTATAGATATTGCCTGCTATTCCCTTATCTGATTCGCGCTCGATATGCAGTTCGGCCAGAATGCCGTTTTCAAGAAGTGCTACGCGCGTTTCAGATGAGGTGACATTGACGATCAGTTCTGAGTTCATAAGGCTATTTTCATAATGCGCAGTGATTTTTGCTCCCGCGGGCCAAGTCCAAACAGAGCGGCCATAATGTCTGTAATTTTTGGCATGCTGTGACCATCAGCGTCAACGGCCAGAAAGAGCGTGCCGTCAGAGTTCAGGGAGATATTCGCAATTATTTTTTTTAGGTCGATCTCTATGGTTTTATCTTTTTTCTCAATTTGAATCATACAGGTCTCACAGGCCTGAAAATCAGCAATGCTGCGGGCAAGCCCGACAGTGTCGGGAAAGTGCAGGGCCGGATGGTCAGGTAGTGTGATGCTGTATTTTTTTATTGTAGCAGGGGCTGCGCCGCTTTTCAAAACATTTTCCGTAGCCTTAAGGATAGTAATGCCGCCGGGCAGCTCGCGGTTAAGCCTTTCAAGTATTTCTTCAGCGGGCACAGGCTTCGTCAATTCAATATCGCACAATGCAGAGCTGCTCTCCAGGCCAACGGGCAGCGCCTCGTGAAAGGTCACGCGGGGCAGAGGGTGAAATCCCTGCGAATACCGCAGCGGCAGTCCCGCCCGTCTCAGGGCGCGGGAAAAGCTTGAACTGAATTCAAGATGGCTTATGAAGCGAGCCGTGCCTTCTTTTGTATAGGTAAGGCGGTAGCGGAAAGGGTCGGGCTCAGGGAGCATTTCCAGGGCTGCATGCGGCGGTGTCTCAGTGGTGGCAGGATTTATTTCAGGCTTCACCGCTTCCCCGTCGCACACCCCGCAGCCGCTGCACTGTCCGCTGCGGCAGTCGGGGGTTGTCTCACCGTGACGGGCCTTTTCACGCTCGCTCAGAAGAAAGGACTTCGTGACGCCATAGCTGATATGATCCCATGGCAGTATTTCATCTGTGGAGCGCTCTTTCAGGTAGAATGCCGTATCAATGCCGGCATCGCTAAATGCCTGTTCCCACAGCAGATGGTTGAAATGCTCGCTCCATGCATCATAGCCCGCCCCAAGTCTATGGGCCTGCACAAGCACGTTGGCCAGGCGCCGGTCCCCGCGGGAAAAAACCGCTTCAAGAAGGCTCAGGCGATGATCGTGATAGGTAACTTTGATGGTTCTGCTGCGCAGGCTGTCTTTGAGATAATGCTGTTTTTCAAGGATGCTGCCGGCAGGCTCAAAGGCGTCCCACTGGAAGGGAGTATGGGGCTTGGGGACAAATGTGGAGATGCTGATATTCAGGTTTTTGTGCCGGTCAAGGCGGCCTATTGCGCGGCACAGCTCCACAATGCCATCAATGTCTTCACTGGTTTCAGTGGGCAGCCCTATCATGAAGTAGAGCTTTATGAGGTTCCATCCGGCGGCAAATATCCGTGTAGCCGTTGAAAAAATATCCTTATCGGTAAATCCCTTATTGATGGCGTCGCGCAGGCGCTGCGTGCCGGCTTCGGGGGCTATGGTAAAACCGGTTTTGCGGATCTGCTTGATTTCCTCAATCAGCTCCCGCGTGAGAGACTCGACCCGCAGCGACGGCAGCGACATGGCAATTTTTTGGCTGCGGTGCTCCCGTATCAGCGCCCCCAGCAGTGGCTGTATGCCGCTGTAGTCGCCCGAGCTGAGAGACAGAAGCCCCAGCTCCTCATACCCGCTGCCCGCAAGGGTTTCACGGCTGAGCTCGCAGAGGCGGTCGATGCTTTTTTCGCGTACCGGCCGGTAGATCATGCCAGCCATGCAAAACCTGCAGCCACGCGTGCAGCCGCGGGCTATTTCAATGCCTGCCCGGTCATGGATGATCTGCATATAGGGGACAACGGGTTTTGAACTCCAGGGCCCGTGCGTAAAATCGGTGATGATACGTTTATCGACATGATCATATCCTTTTTTAAGAGGGATGACCTGCCGTATGGTTTCGTCATCATTATAGGAGATGGAAAAAAATGAGGGGACATAGATGCCGGGAATACCGGCGAGGGCTTCAAGAAGGCTTGTTTTATCCCTGCCCGACTTTTTCCAGCTCAGGTATGCCCGGCAGAGTTCCGGAAGCACCTCTTCACCCTCTCCGATCACAAAGGCATCGAAGAAGTCGGCTACCGGCTCAGGATTGCAGGTGCTTGGGCCGCCTGCAATGATAAGGGGCCACGAACGGTCGCGCTCGGCGGCTTTGAGCGGTATGCCCGACAAGCTCAGCATGCGCAGTACTGTGGCGTAGCAAAGCTCGTATTCAAGTGAAAAGCCCACCATGTCGCACTGCCGCAGGGGTATGCCCGATTCAAGGGTAGAAAGTGGCAGGCCCGCAGCCTTCATTTCAGCTTCCATATCGTCGGGCCAGGGTGCAAAGGCGCGTTCGCAGGCAATGCCCGGCATGCTGTTGAGCACATGGTAGAGTATCTGCAGCCCCAGGTGCGACATGCCGACCTCATACACATCGGGGAAGGCAAAGGCAAATGTCAGGTCGACCGTTTCGGGGTCTTTTTTGACGGCGTTTATTTCATTGCCCAGATACCGGCTTGCTTTGCTGACAAAGGGCAATAACTGTTCCAGATCGCTTTTCATAGGGTTTTTCGCAGAGGAGGGTTAATAAAACTGTTATTATAGCCTAAGAGTCGACCGGATACCTAATTTTTTATGAGAAACGGCGCATAATTATGCTGAGGGCTGCAAAGAGCTGATAGCCGCCGAACAGGGCAAGGGCCGCAGCGGAGATTGACAGCAGTGCCCGGTTGACCCATGCGCCCAGGCGTGCGGCTGTTGCAAAGAGTATGACAAGGCAGCCGCAGCCGCTGATCAGGGCTGCGTACATG
The DNA here is from genome assembly GCA_903911225.1 of uncultured delta proteobacterium. Classification (GTDB taxonomy): domain Bacteria; phylum Desulfobacterota; class WTBG01; order CAIYCZ01; family CAIRTM01; genus CAIWCT01. Next base: position 28,047 of record CAIWCT010000219.1, on the reverse strand, counting down.
CCTCCCAGAAAGGCAAGGCTGCAGCCCAGGCCCTGCTGCCATGCCTGCAGAAGTATCGGGCCTCCGATAAGGCTCCAGAAAATATAGGGATTGGGGTTGAGCAGATTTAGAATCGTTGCCTGCAGAATGCTGTTTGCAGCCGGTTCGTGCAGGACATGTTCGAAATCAGACTTTTGCCTTACGGCCATAAAAGCTGCTCGTGCGAGATAGAGCAGAAAAAGGCCGCCTCCAAACCGCAGCGTTTCAAGAAACCAGCCGGGCATGCTGGTGAGAATGAGCATGACCAGCACAATGATGGGTCCGTCGCTCAGAAGCGGGGCGCATGCTGCAGGCAGGCTGCGGCGCCAGCCGATACGGGCGCTCTGGTTGAGCAGAAAGGCCTGAAACGGCCCGGGTGTGGCCGCTGCCGACAGGCCAAGGGTTAGGCCTTGAAGCAGGTAAAGAAGCATAGAAGAGTCCTTATTGAAGAGCTTGCACTCATGCCGGCAAATCTGTTACAAGGTAGATAACCGGTTGCGGTACAAATCGCAACCATATTTTCGTACTGGCGAGACGTTCATGATTGACACAAAAACACCTCTATCCGAGCGAATGCGGCCTGAGAAACTGGAGGAGTTTGTCGGGCAGGATCATCTGCTGGGCACGGGTAAGCTCCTGCGGCGCATGATGGAGGGCGATGAGCTGTATTCTATCATTTTGTGGGGACCACCCGGCACGGGAAAAACAACTCTTGCACACATAATCGCAGCTGCGTCAAAATCGCTGTTCATGCCACTGAGCGCTGTCACGTCGAGCATTAAAGAAGTTCGGGAAATTATCGCGCAGGCTATAAAAGATAAAAAGGAAAATGGCCGCCAGACCATATTATTCGTGGATGAAATTCATCGCTTCAATAAGGCGCAGCAGGACGCTTTTTTGCCTCATGTGGAGCGCGGCGATATAGTTTTCATAGGCGCGACAACGGAAAACCCATCATTTGAAGTGATCTCACCTCTTTTGTCCCGCACCAAGGTTCTGGTGCTCAAGGCCCTGACCGATGCGAGCCTGAAAAAGATTCTCAAGCGGGCGCTCTCCGATGCTGAAAAGGGCCTGGGGCGCCTTGCCCTTCTGGCTGAAGATGACGTGCTTGAGCATATTATCGCCTATTCACAGGGCGATGCTCGAGTTGCCCTCAACACCCTTGAAATAGCCGCCGGTATAGCCCCGAAGGGCAGCGGCGGCATTCGTGAGCTTACGCAGGAGATTGTGGAAGAGGCGCAGCAGAAAAAGATGCTCATCTATGACAAGGCGGGCGAAGAGCACTATAATATTATTTCCGCGCTGCACAAAAGCATGCGCAACAGCGATGCCGATGCCTCACTGTACTGGCTTGTGCGCATGCTTGAGGCTGGCGAAGACCCGCTGTATATCGCCCGGCGGCTGGTGCGGTTTGCCAGTGAAGATATCGGCAATGCCGATCCCCGGGCCCTGCAGATAGCCCTTGAAGCAAAAGAAGCTTTTCATTTCATAGGACTTCCCGAAGGCAAGCTTGCCCTTGCGCAGGCAACCATCTACATGGCTACCGCCCCGAAAAGCAATGCCCTGTATACTGCCTACCTCCGGGCTGCGCAGGCTGTCGAGCAGACCGGCGCCCTGCCCGTGCCCCTGCATATCCGAAATGCCCCAACTTCGCTCATGAAGAACCTGGGTTACGGCAAAGACTACAAATACGCTCATAATTACACTGGCGCCGTCGTCGATATGGACTGCCTTCCCGAAGAGCTGCAGGGCAAAAAGTTCTATACACCCAGTGACCGGGGCTATGAAAAGATCATTAAGGAGCGCATGGAGTATGTTGCGAAGAAAAAGAAGGAAAGCTGCTAATAACCAGGATTTAGAAGTACGCTTGGGAAAAACCGATTTTCGGCAAGGTCATGTACCATCTGTTCGCCCCGGTTGGGAATAGGGGAGCACATGGCCACGTATTTTTTTTTCTCAAAGACATGGGCTGATTGTGTAATTAGTTTTTTGAATGTCAATGTTTGCAGTAAGGAATCTTTATGAGCTTTATGTATGAATTCAAAAATGTTTTCGGCACTGATGTGAAAACCGTATGGAAGCGGTTCTATAAAGGTTGTATGGTTTTCAAAGCAATGATGGAAGGCAAGGATACCGCTTCCGTTAAAATGCCGGTTCGATTGCAGATAGAAGTTACCGATCGCTGCAATTTCGATTGTATCATGTGCAATAGAGGCGCCAGAGATACAATCAACCGCACACTTAATAGTGATATCAACAAAGATGACTTTTTACCCATCGCAGAAACTATAAATCCTTTTTACATAACCCTCAACGGACTCGGTGAGCCCTTGCTAAATAAAGAAATTGGCGCCATCATTGCTGTCTGTCGCGAGCGGAATATTACAACCAATATGCCCTGCAATCTTTCTCTTGCAAAAGTGCTTAATACGCAAATTGTCCAATGCCCTCCTAACATTATTACATTTTCAGTCCATGGAGCATCAAAAGAAGTGTTTAACACAATCAGCAGAAACGCTCAATTTGACGCATGTATGGCAGCGCTCCGGGATTTTATGGCTCATCGCAATAAAAAACAAACAGAGGTCCGGATATTATGTGCTTTACAGGCCAAAAACCTGCTCGAATATAAAAACATGTATGCCCTGCTGAAAGATTTGAATTTACTGGATGATTTTTATTTGCTGCCGGTATACGACTACGGTTTTGATGCAGATGAAAGCCGGAGAATAATCCCGACCGACGAAGAAAAGGAAACGGCCATCGAGCAAATAGAGAAAGATATAAGCCTGTGTACTGATGAAAAAGAGAAACTTTTTTATTTCCGGTGGAAGACTACAATTGGTCAGATTAAGCAAAACAGTGCGGCTATTGAGAAAAAAAGTGGCAAGCCATGCCTGATTCCCTGGTATTCGACCTATATTGCAGCTAACGGCAATGTGATGCCGTGTTGCTACCTTACCGACGAATACTACGTTATGGGTAATGTTTTACAACAATCATTCGATCAAATCTGGAATAACAGCCAATATCGGAATTTCAGAAAAATGTTACGCGAAAACCGAAAGGATCTCCATGGCTGTAATTATTGTTATATGGATGATTCGTCCCGGATAAAAAAATACGGTTTTTTATTTCGCAACATTTCGATGTGGAAATCATGATAGCCTCTCTGCTATTCATGAGCGAACGCAGGATCGGATAGCTGTTCATTCGTCTACCAATAACGAATATCTGCTTGCCCCTGTTGGAAATAGGGGAGCGCATGGCAACAATCCATTCATGAGCAGTAAAGGGTTACCTCCCCAACCATGATTCCAGCATTTTCCTGACCTTTTCTTCATTGCGCGTCTTGATGTCAAATCCGGTTTTTTCACAAAACTTTAAGAGATGGGTGTAAGCCGGAAAATGCCCGCCGTGGCGAATCGCCCCTGCCTGCATGAGCGCGTCGTACCTGTGCGTGTTGGTGATATTTTCGACCAATGTAGAAATATTTTTTAATTCTGACAGCTCTAAAGCTGTAAGCCAGCGCGAACGTATTATTTCGTAAGGCGCTTCATGCATAAAAATCATATCATTGTGATGAGCCTTCGCATCTGAAAATGCTGCAAGAAGTTCTGTCCCCGGTAGGCCTTTGAGAAAGCCCAACTGGAAATGGCCGCTTTTTAAGCTGATGATTTCGTCAAATGATTCTGCGATTTCTTTGATACCCTCAAAAGGAAGGCCGACAATGAGATCCAGATGAATATGAATATTGTTCCCGACTGTCAATCGTTCAATATTGCTTCTGGTCTTTTGCCAGTCCGAAGGGCGGTGAATGGCATCAAGGGTACGCTGATGAATGGACTGTACGCCGATTTCAAACTGGAATAATCCATCAGGGGCTTTGGCTAAGAGTTTAAAATCTGCTTCACCAAGCAGCAGGGGATGGATTTCGAAATGAAAGCGGGTCCCCGACGTACCGTGATGCAGCATCAAATAATTCCAGATTCCTCTGGCGCGTTCAGGATTGGCATTAAATGACCGGTCGACGAATTTAATGAGCATGGGTTTGTGCTTGAGCAGCATATCAAGCTCGGCGCACGTGGTTGTAAGATTTTTTAAAGAAAGCGGATTGTCCTCCCGTGACGACAGACAATAGGAACATGAAAAAGGACACCCCCGTGATGATTCATAGTAAAGATAGCGGTTTTCCAGATTGATAAAATCCTCATCCCGGTAAGGAAAGGGTACATGGGAAAAATCATGAACCGGCATGTTGATCGTCTGTTGGAAAGCCCCCTGGATATTGAAGTCAATAGAGGACAAATATCGTACAGCCTCCTCCCCTGCTCCCGATACGATAGCATTAATAAAAGGAAAACGTTCGAACCACTTTTGGGGATAATAGGAAACCTCGGGTCCTCCGAGGACTAGTATGCAGTCTGGAAGCAGGGCATGGATGTCGGGTAAAAGGTTTTCGATGAGCCTGCTGTTCCATATATACACCGACAAAAGAAGCACATCGGGTTCTGCGAGCACCATGTCATAGAGAATATCCAGATGCTTCTGGCTGATAAAATATTCCCGTAATTCTACCGTTCTGCCGGGTTTTCCCTGCCACTCAGTTTCAATCGAATCCCTAAGATACCTCAGAGCCAGTGAGCTGTGGGTGAAACGCGCGTTTATTGTTGTGATGATGACTTTCATTGATTCTACAATTAAATGTCGGCATAGGGGTTTAAAGGGTACAAGGATCAGAGATGCGCTGATTTGCAACGGGTACAAGTAAAGATACCTGGCTGCATCCTGCTGGTCAAGGTTGTCGTTGACGGGAACTCTTTAGGATGGGCAGAATATAAATTAAGGGCGTTTGTGTGTCAAGGTAAATGTAAAAAAGAGGGTGAGGCAGCTATTGTTTGCATTGCCGTGCAGACTGCAATCATGTAGAAGGTGTCTGACTGATTCTCTGATGCGTAAGGGTTTGGGAACAGAGCGGTGTGTGAATCAGCCAGTAAAGCATGGTGTTTTTTGTATTTAATTGCGAAATGTTTTGTACTATATGGTATGCAATATTTCGTGCATCTTCACCTTGCAGTATCTCATGTTTTGCAATGAGCCATAATGGCGCAGCAGGATATGGAGCTTTGATGCGCATGGCAGACTTTCATGAGCGCGCAGCCGCTGAAGGCAGGAGTGTCAATTGATAAGAGAGGGCTCTGCTATGATAAAAAAGATCAGTGCTTATTTGTCCGTAGATATCTGGAACATGGCGCTGAAAGATCTTCATGGGGCACGGGCCCTGTGGCTCCGTGCTGTGCGGGTTGCCATGCTGTCGGTGCGCGTCTTCATGCGGACGCAGTGCCAGCAGAAAGCCTCGGCCCTTACGTATTTCACCCTCCTTTCGATTGTGCCGGTTGCAGCTCTGCTTTTCGGGATTGCAAAGGGATTCGGGGTTGAGGCGCTGCTGGAGCGTCAGCTGCTTGACAACCTTCAGGGCCAGCAGGAGGCTGTGCGGCGCATCATCGAATTTGCCCATGCCATGATTGAAAGCACCCGGGGTGGGCTTGTTGCGGGCATCGGCGTTGCGGCCCTGCTCTGGACCGTCATCAAGATGCTGGGCAATATAGAGGATTCGTTTAATGCGATCTGGGGCGTGGTCAGGGCGCGGCCCATGAACCGCAAGTTTTCAGACTACCTGTCTGCCATGCTCATTTGCCCGCTGCTTGTTATCATGTCCGGCAGTCTCACCGTGACCATAGCAGCCCAAGCCCAGCTTATTGCAAAAAAGCTGGCCCTGCTTGAAAGCGCAGGCCCGCTCATTTCGGCATGTCTGGGGCTTCTGCCGTATTTTTTTATGTGGGGGCTGTTCAGCTTTCTGTATATCTTCATGCCCAATACCAGGGTCAGGCTTGTGCCGGGAGTGATTGCGGGCATCATAGCAGGCAGCGCCTACCAGATAATGCAGTGGGTATATATAAAATTTCAGATAGGCATAGCAGGCTACAATGCCGTGTACGGCGGTTTTGCCGCGCTGCCGCTGTTCCTGGTATGGCTCCAGATGAGCTGGACCATTGTGCTGCTGGGGGCTGCAATTTCCTGGGCCTGTCAGGCTGTTCATATGTATGACTACGATACCGATCAATGGGCGGTGAGTTGTACAGTCAAAAGAGTGCTGGCACTACGGGCGGTACAGGTGATAGTTAAAAAATTTGAGCATGGCGATCAGCCTCCCACAGCTGACGGCCTGGCATCCCTGCTTGAGGTTCCGCGGCGCCTGCTGCAGGGGCTGCTTGACGATCTTGTCGCCTGCGGCATGCTTGCCCAAACGCAGGATAGTGGTGCCGGCCCGGTTTTTTACCGGCCTGCAAAAAGCACGGCCGACCTGACCCTTGCAGCTGTGACAGAGGCCTTTGACGGGTACGGTATCTCACCGGTTCATATGGCCGAAAGTCCGGAGCTTGATGATCTGCAACGGCGGCTCACCTCTTTTAAAAGACTTGTTGAAGAGTCGCCGGACAATGCATGTTTGAAGGACCTGTGATTTTTTCAATAATTTATTTTGGAGGAGGCACAGATGGCAATACTGAAGGAATTTAAAACATTCGCCCTTCGCGGAAATCTAATTGATATGGCTGTCGGGATCATCATCGGCGGTGCATTCGGTAAAATCGTCACCTCGCTGGTAAACGATGTTATCATGCCGCCAATCGGCATGCTGCTGGGGGGTATGAATTTTGCCGACCTGGTGCTTAAGCTGGGAGCAAGCGACAAAGCTGCAGCACTTAAATACGGCGTCTTCATGCAAACGGTTGTGGATTTTGTTATAGTGGCTTTTGCTATTTTCATGCTGATCAAGGCGGTCAATAAGGCAGTGGCACTCATGAAGCAGGAAGACGCACCGACAACAAAGGATTGCCCCAGGTGCTGCCTGAGTATTCCGGTCAAGGCAAACCGGTGTCCGCACTGTACGTCGGAACTGGAGCCGGCGAGCCGGTGATGCTGGGTGACGTTGAGCCTGAGCGGTATGCAGCTGTAGCGTGGTGCAGATGAAAAAATATGCGCCCATATTCTATGTCGTTTCGCTTTCCAACCTGTGCTTTTTTCTGGGCAACTCGTTTTTCATCCTGCTGCCGGTCTATCTAAAAAATCTAGGCGCATCGGAAACCTATATCGGCATCATAAATAATATCGACAAAATTTTTTTCATCATAGCAGCCTTTGCCCTGGGCTCTCTCATCAGGGGGCATGACCGGGTGCGCATGCTTCGTCAGGGCTATGTGCTGCTTTTGTGCACCTATGGCTCCTATCTTTTTATCGACTCGCTTGCCTGGTATATACCGTTTATCAGAGTGCTGCACGGCATCGGGTTTTCGGTTGCAATGATCATGGGCTCCACCATCGTGTTTGAGAGCGTAGCCCCGGAGGATGCAACCGAGGCCATCGGCATCTACGGTATCACCGGCGCCATCACAAATGCCGTGAGCCCGGCAGTAGGAGAGCTGCTTCTCAGCCGGGGCTGCCCCCACCAGGTGCTGTTTATGCTGTCCTGCGCCTTTATTGCCGCAAGCCTCGTTCTTACCTTCCGCATGCCGCTGCTCAGCCAGGGGCGTGCGGACGATACAGAAACGTGGGCCAGCATGGTGTTGCTTTTCAGGCAGCCGACATTTGCAGCCTATATTCTGGCGACATTTATTTTTGGCGGCGGATTCGGCGTCATTATCACCTTTTTGCCCAACTTTATCAGAACCGATACAGCTCTCAATTATTCATGGTTTTTCGTGACCTATACTGCTATGCTGGTGGCTATAAGGCTTTTTTTTATGAAGCCTATCGCAACGGCACAGACGAATCTGCTGGTTGGGGCGATTTTTTTTGTGGGAGCGGTGATGAATATGCTTTTGAATTTCCACGGGACTGTTGCATGGCTCGTGACAGTGGGGATTCTCTACGGAATCACCCATGGCGTTCTCTATCCTGTGCTCAATGCCCATGTGGTTAATCTTGCACCGCTGCAGGAGCGCGGCCGGGCCAATGCCTTTTTTTCTGCCGTTTTTAACGGCGGAATGATGGTCTTTGCTTTTGGTCTGGGCTTTGCGATTGATTATTTCCGGAATTATCTTGCAGCGTTCAATTTCTGTGCAATTGCATCAATGGCGGCAGGCATAATGATAGCTCTTCTGCACGATAAAACAGGTACTGATGCTGCGGATTGCAGGCATGGTACATCTACTAACAAAGCATCAACTTCTCCATGACAGGCTTTGCCGCAGATCGGCTTTGTCTGTGTAGGCTTTCATGCATAGAGCCCTGGCATGTGAGACAGGTCGGGGGAGGGTGCCGGCAGGAGCATCAGAGTTACTGCTTAATCCTGGTTTTTTTGTTTTCATACGCTGTATCTGCAGGCAGGTTTTTGCCTGCTGCCGCGGTGGTTGCAAGCCGGTCGCAGCACTCGTTTTCCGCCGTGCCGGCATGGCCTTTCACCCACATAAATTCAACGCTGTGCTTGTCACACAGATCAAGCAGCTGTCCCCATAGGTCGTAGTTTTCAGCCGCGTCTGTAGCAGTGCGCATCCAGGCATTTTTGCGCCATTTTTTTGCCCATCCTTTTGTTGCGGCATCAACCACATATTTCGAATCTGAGATCAGGGTAACTGATGCAGGGGCGGGCAGGGCTTTGAGCCCCTCGATGCAGCCGCTGAGTTCCATGCGGTTATTAGTAGTGAGGCGAAAGCCGCCTGAAAGTTCCCGCCTGGCATCGCCATCAAGAATTACTGCGCCGTAGCCGCCAGGCCCGGGATTGTAGCTGCAGCCGCCGTCGGTGTAGATAATGATTCGTCCCTCAGCAGCTGTCGGCACATGGGCAGCTTTTGCAGCAGCAGGGCTTTTTTTTTCGGCTGTTGATTTTCCGACAGACAGCGCCCCGGAAGCCATATCCGCAAGCCACTGGCGGGCTTCCTCAATAGTTGGGAACCCCTTGTAGCGGGCGCCGGGAAATTCTTTTATCTGCACTTCAGCACCGCCGGGTCCGAACCAGGCGGTAAATATGCCTTTATTGCGGCCCCGCGCTACAGCATAAAATTTTTTCTTTGTTTCCACGGGTACTCCCTGCTGGTGAGGTTTCTGCACTGATACGGCGCTATGTTATGCATCATCGGTATGCTAGGTTAGCATTGCCGGCAGCTGATGTAAATTTTAATATGCGCAGACAGGATTATTAAACCACGACACAAGCACAGCTCAATGCATTTCCCTCGCACTATTTTTTCTGTTATAATATATTTGTATATTGAAGGGCTTTAAGCTTGCTGGTTATTATGTTGTTAAGAGATGTGCCTAAATGGGTACCCCACAGGAGGTGATGTGAAAAAAATATTTATTGTGCTGCTGCTTATGCCGACACTCAGCTTTGCTATGGAAACAGAATATCTGCGTGATGCCACCTATTATTGTAATTGTGTGATTACCAAGCCTGACGATATTGGCTATTCCGTACAGGATTGGACTTTTGTTACTTTCTTTACAGATCTTACTGCAACGGTAGAGACGGAACATTATGATGTGCAAGGCAGCATTAATTATTCAAAGTTCGGCCCCTGGATCAAATTTTCCAATGACTGCGATTCGCCGGGCAGAGGATTTGCTCTGCTGGGCTTGATCAGATTTAAATATTTGGATAAGTGCGAGAACCTGTCCTTTGATTGTGTTGGGTTTAGATACTGGAAGCGGTCTTAACTTTAACTATGGCAGGTAATTGAAAAGAATTGTTACTAAAGCATAATGTATTGTGAGATCATGCTAAACTGTGCTCGCTATTGTTGCCGCGGCAAACATAACAAAGTTGTTTTAATCATTTATTTGTATGTGATTTGCCTCCCACCCACATCCGCAAGCCGTCTGCCCGCAGTGTGAAGCAGGCATGTATTTGAGGTTTTCGATTGTCGCTTGCACAACTCCACACGTTCCTTCCCGCATAGTGACTATAACTGTCTGATTTAATTTATTTTTTTATATCTGCACTATCCCGAACATGAATCCTTTTTTCAAGGAACTTCTTTCAGCCTTATTTTGCAAGGCTTTGAGAAGTTGCATCGTATGTTTCTATTGATTTTAAAGCTTAAAAAACAATCTATGTTGTAAATAGTTTCAAAATATTGTCGTGTTATGCCAGAAACGGCAAATTTTTTCTTCAAGGAATTTTTTGGTTAGGGATACTAACTAACCGTAAAATCTTAGGAAAAAAGAATGTTTTTTTTGCGGTAAAAAGTACTTTAAAATATTAAACAAATCTCCTTGACAGCCCCATATCTTGTGGTTTATATAATGCTTCATACAAAATGACCGATACTATTAAAGGGGGAGGGCTTATGGGGTCTCTGGTTGAGCTAAAAGAGAGACAGGCGCCTGTGGATGTGCACGAAACCACGGATTTGACTCTTTTTGTCCGGACTTCAAGCGAAAATCTGACAGGTTGGGACCGGCAAAAAATCGTGGACGCTATGGTTCGCGAGGCTGATGTTCCCAGTGATGTGGCCAACCGGATTAGTCTTGAAGTTGAGGATATAATTGTCAAGGCAGGCATTAAATTCGTCACAGCGCCCCTGATCCGCGAACTGGTTGACGCCAAGCTTATCGAATGCGGCCTTGAAGAAGCCCGCAAAAAACATACCCGCCTGGGTGTGCCGCTCTATGATGTGGATCAGATGATACTGCATCCCAATAAGGAAAACGCCAATGTCCCCCACTGTCCCGAGGCCACTAATCTGACCCTTGCCGAAGGCATTAAAAAGGAATATGCGCTGCTCAAGGTGTTTACTGCTGATGTGGGCGATGCCCATATGCGCGGCGACATTCACCTGCACGACCTCGGCTTTATCGACCGGCCATACTGCTCGGGCCAGTCACTTGAGTACATCAAGCGTTTCGGCTTGAGCCTGCCCAATTCTCTTTCTATTGCCAAACCCGCCCGGCAGCCTGAAGTGCTGCTGGCGCATATGGTAAAGTTTGCCGCAGCACTTCAGAGCCATTTTGCCGGGGCCATCGGCTGGGACGCCGTGAATCTTTTTTTTGCCCCCTATCTTGAAGGCCGCAGCGACCGGGAGGTCAAACAGCTTGCGCAGATGCTGATATATGAATTCTCGCAGCAGGCTGTGGCGCGGGGCGGTCAGGCGATATTTACTGATATCAATCTGTATTGGGAAGTGCCCAAACATTTTGAGAATGTGCCGGCCATCGGGCCGGGCGGTGAGTTTACGGGAAAAACCTACGGCGAGTATGAAAAAGATGCGCAGCGCTTTGTGTGGGCGCTGTTTGACGTGTACAAGGAGGGCGATGGCACGGGCCGGCCTTTTTTCTTTCCCAAGCCGCTGGTGCATATTACTGAAAAGCTTTTCCGCACCGAAGGATGGCAGGACTTCCTGCATCATATCTGCGATGTGGCAAGCGAAAAAGGCACAACCTATTTTGTCTTCGACCGCGGCGAGACTGCAAAAATATCCGAGTGCTGCCGTTTGAGCTTCAAGCTCAATGCAAGTGATATAGAGGACGCTAAGTCTCCCTGGAAGATGCGCTTCAGCGCGCTGCAGAATGTGACTGTCAATCTGCCGCGCCTCGGGTACCGCAGCAAGGGCAATGATACGGCCCTTTTTAACAACCTGCGCACCATGATGGAACTTGCTGTTAAGGCCCATCTGCAGAAGAAATATTTCATAGAAAGCCTGCTTGCTCTTGGCGATACCGGGCCCTTGGCGCTGCTGACCATGTCGACCGACGGATCGCCTTATTTGCGCATGCACAGGGCATCATATCTGATCGGCATGGTCGGGTTGAATGAGCTTGTCAAAATACACACCGGCGAGGGCCTGCAGGAATCAAAGCAGGCCATCAAATTCGGGCTCAAGGTTATCTCCGAGATGAGCCTGCTGTGCAAAAAGTACAGCGAGATGTATAATATGCATTTCGTACTGGAGCAGACACCTGCCGAGAGCACGGCCTACCGTTTTGCCAAACTCGACCTGCGCGACTACCGAGATCATGCCCAGAACTTCGTGCGCGGCGACGTCGCAACAGGCCATATTTATTATACCAACTCTACCTGCCTGCCTGTCGGGTCAAACGAAAATCCAATAGAGCGCGTGCGCACCGAAGGGCTTTTCCATCCTCTTATTGAGGCGGGTTCGATCACCCATATCTGGCTTGGGGAGTCCAAGCCGGCAAAGGAGTCGCTGTCAAATTTTGTTATCAAGGTTTTTCGGGAAACGCAGAATGACCAGATAGCGTTTTCACCTGAGTTTACCAACTGCCTTGCCTGCGGCAGAACTGTTCGTGGCCTTCAGCCGACCTGCCCCCATTGCGGGTCGGATAAGGTTGACGGCATAACCCGCATTACCGGCTACTTCACCAAGATTTCCAGCTGGAATAAGGGTAAGATCGGCGAATTGCGGGAGCGTAACAGAAACAAGGGGTTTTTTGCGAAATAAAAGGTTCTTACTATGCGCACAGTAAAAATTTTTATAAAGGCCGGTTGCTCCAGGTGCCCGCAGGCAAAACAGGCTGGCGCAGCGCTCAAAGATGAAGGGTTCAGCGTTACGGAGTTTGACGTGGGGACCACAGACGGGCTTGCAGAAGGAGCTTACTACAGCGTGCAGGCAACACCGACCGTTATTATCGAAGATCAGAATGAAACAATTATCGGCGATTTCCGGGGCGTGGTGCCGTCGGTCGAGACATTGCGGGATATGCTTACCGGCAAGTAAAGCCGGCAGGGGTTACATGGAATCACTTGCAAGCCTTTCAATCAAGGGTTTTATAGAAGCATCGTTTGTGGACTGGCCTGGCAAGCTCTGCTCGGTCATCTTTTTCCCGCGCTGTAATTTCCGGTGCCGTTACTGCCACAACGGCCCGTTGGTGACCAAGCCCGATATGCTTGAGGATATTCAGTTCAGCCATATCATGGCCTATCTGCAGCGCGAGCGGGCATGGATCGACGGGGTCTGTTTCTCCGGAGGCGAGGCAACTCTGCAGCCCCAGCTGCCGGAAATTATTGCCTATATCAAAGCTCAGGGCTTCCTCACCAAACTTGACACAAATGGCAGCAATCCCGAACTGCTCAAGCGCTTAATTGATGACAGGCTTGTCGACTATGTAGCCATGGATGTAAAAGCCGCTCTTGATGAGCGCAGCTATTGCGCTATCACGCAGTCTGCGCGTGTGCTAGACAGAGTCAAGGAAAGCATAAAAATTTTGATGGACAGCCCTGTTGAACATGAGTTTCGCCTGACGGTCGTGCCATCCTATCATGGATCGGAGGAGATTCTGCAGGTGGCCCGTGATCTTAATGGCGCCTCCAGGCTGCGCATCCAGAACTTCAACCCCGCTTCGGTACTTGACTCTTCGCTGCAAAGCCTTAAACCCTTTGATGATGTGCTTATCAATAGTTTTCAGCAGCAGGTCGACGATATACTGGCGCACTGAAAATTTTTTTGCAGGCCTTTCAACAGGGACATGGCGCCCGCGAAAGATCGGAAATACTGCGGATTAAAAAAAATTCATCCGGTTTATTTTATGTTTACTTTGACGTCTTTTTATATTAATAATAGATTTTATATGGCTTTTACTCGAGACAGCAGCTTACCCTCCTCTGTAATTCTTTATTCTGCATAAAAGTTTCTAAAAGCCTGACGTGGTTATCCTTACGGGACAGTGCTTCATCTGACCTGCTTGATCGCCGGGATATGCTGATGGACACATTGTAATTAATAGATTAGGAGCTAAAATTGAAGACACGACATGCGAAAATTCTTAAAACCATCGGCCTTATCATCGCCATTTTGCTCGCTGTTTTTTTGGCCCGGCCCTCGCAGACAACCATTCTGGCCGGATTGGTCTTTGTCATTATCGGTGAGGCGGTCCGGTGCTGGGCAGCCGGGCATTTGAAGCGGAAAAAAGAGCTGGCAACCTCAGGCCCCTATGCCTATGTGCGGGATCCCCTCTATTTCGGCCGCCTGTTCCTGCTGATAGGCTTCTGCATTATGGGCGGTCGTTGGTGCATTGCGCTGCTGGTGGCGGGCCTCGCGGTTTTCTTTTTGAGCTACATGCCCAGAAAATATAAAAAGGAAATGACTTGGCTGACCGATATTTTTGGAGAAGAGTACACCCGCTATGCCGACGAGGTGCACAGCCTCATTCCCCGGCTGACCCCGTACCCTCACTCCGCCCGCCTCCCCTGGAGCTCGGAGCTTTTCTGGAAGGAAAACCGCGAGCAGTATTTCATACTGATCGTGCTGGGTATTTTGGCAGGAATGCTGCTGGTATACACCCTTTTCCCAAAGGGTATACTAGAAGGGATAGTATGATATGAGTGCATTGCCCTATGTTTCCGTTGTAGTTCCCGTTTATAATGAACAGGAAAATCTTGAACCCCTCACCCGTGAGCTTACCGAGGTTCTTGCGGGCGTCGACCGGCCCTATGAGATTATTTTTGTCGATGACGGCTCAACGGATGCAAGCCCGCAGAAAATCGAAGAGCTGCAGCAGCTGAATGCCTGCATTCGGCTACTGCGCTTTAAAAAGAACTGCGGGCAGACGTCTGCCTTTGACGCGGGATTCAAGGCGGCCCGTGGAGAGGTTGTCATCACCATGGATGCCGATTTACAGAACGACCCTCATGATATCCCCGCCATGCTTCCCTTTATCGGGCAGTATGATCTTGTCTGCGGCTGGCGGCATAAGCGCAACGACAATTTCGTACGCAGGGTTTCATCGCGTATTGCAAACGGTATTCGCAATAAACTGAGCGGCGAGGATATCCAGGATGTGGGCTGTTCGCTCAAGGTTTTTCGGCGTGAGTATGCCCAACGGCTCAAACTGTTTACCGGCATGCACCGGTTTTTCCCCACGCTGGTGAAATTTGAAGGGGGGAGAGTTGCTGAGGTAAAAGTCAATCATAGGCCTCGAAAATTTGGAACGCCCAAATACGGTATCAGCAATCGAATTATGCGGTCGTTTCTCGACCTGCTGGCGGTATGCTGGATGAAAAAACGCTATCTCGCCTATATAATTGAGGAGCAGAAATAAATGGATTTTATAAATGGCTGGGTCCTGTTCGGTTTTCTGGGGCAGGCCGCATTTTCTGCTCGCTTTATTGTGCAGTGGATCGTATCGGAAAAGAACAAGGAGAGCACAATTCCCGTTGTCTTCTGGTATTTAAGTCTCGTCGGCGGTCTGATCCTCTTTGTTTATGCAATTTATAAGAAAGATCCCGTTTTTGTGATCGGCCAGGGATCGGGGCTTTTCGTATATATCCGCAATTTGGTCCTGATTAAAAAAAAGCAGTCGCAGGCCTTGGCCGCGCGCCGCGAGATAGAGCATAATTCCTGATGACCTCCGTTGTGAGCGCAGCATACATGAGTAGTCCCATGAAACGTACAGCAATTCTTTTGTGCCTGGTTCTTATCGTAGGCTTCGGACTTTTTTATAAACTGGGCGCCGTCCCCCTTGCCGATCCCGATGAGCCCCGCTATGCCGAATCGGGTCGCGAGATGATAGAGCTTGGCTCCTATATGGTGCCCTATTTCAACTACGAGCCGAGAATCAACAAGCCCGTTTTGTATTATTGGAGCATCTGCGCAAGCTACATGGCGCTGGGCGTTTCGGAATTCAGCGCGCGCCTGCCTTCAGCCCTCGCAGCCCTTGCCGTGATGATCGTAGCCTTCTTTTTCATGAACCGCTTCTGCGGCCTTGCAGCGGCTGCATTATCCTGTCTTATTATGGGTTCAAGCCCGCTTTTTTTTGTGCCCGGCAGGCTCTCCATGCCCGACATGGTGCTGGGGCTCTTTATGGTGCTGTCATTGTTCAGCTTCTATCTGGGATGGCAGGAGCAGAACCAGTCGAGCAAAAAGCGCTGGTATCTTCTTTTCTATTTTTTTCAGGTGGTTGCAGCCTGGATCAAAGGCCCTATTGGTATTCTCATCCCCCTTGCGGTGGCTGCTGCGAGTCTGTGGCTCACGCGGGATCTGCAAGAGCTGAAAGCCCTGCGCCTTGCCTGGAGTATACCGCTTGTGCTTGTTGCATCAGTCCCGTGGTATGCATATATTTACTTCTGTGTCGATCAGTCAACCATGGCTGCAATGTCAACGAAGGAAACCGTGGGCAGAATTTTCGGCTCAAGCGGCCATGTTTTCGATCCGCTTTATTTCTATTTTATTGTTGTTTTGCCAGGCATTTTCCCCTGGACTTTTCTTCTGCCCTGGGCGCTTTATAAGCGCTTCCGGATGCTTGAGCCAAGCCGCCTGAGAACCTTTCTGGAAGTTTGGTTCGTTTTTGTTTTTGTATTTTTTACTCTGTGCGCCATCAAAAAACCGCAGTATGTCGTGATGCTTTCCTGCGTTTTTGCCGCATGGTTAGCAACGGTCGTCACTGATGCTTTGCGCGTGTCTTCAGGCCGGCGAGATATTGGCCTTATTGTATCGCTATTTGTTTTTCTGGCTGTTTCGATCGTAGGAGCGTCCAGGGGCTTTACCTGGCTTTCAAAAAATCAGCCGGATCTGATAGTTGGCGGTATGGGCATTGGTCTTACGCTCATAGTGCCTGCCCTGGCCTCGGTCTGGCTGGCGGCCCGTGGCCATGCACGCAGCGCGCTTGTTGCGTTGAGTCTTGTGACCTTGCTCAGCCTTGTACCCGCTGTCAGCTATGGCACGGCCTGGGTGGAGAAGCAGCACTCGATAAAGGCGTTTTTACAGGAGAACGAAGCTGTTATTTCCCGTGCAACTGAGATCTATGCCGGTGTTAAGATTTTCAACGGACTTCCTTTTTATCTGCGCCGCCAGGTTGTTATGGACACGGAAGAGGAACTTCTCGTGCAGAAGCTGCAGGGAACTGCGCGCTGTCTTGTATTCACCAGCGACAAGCGCTATAACCATAATAGAGAGCTTTTTGCCCCCTATTTGACGGCGGCAAAATACGGCAAAGTACTGCTTTCAAACTTTGCAGCCAAAGGAGTTGCGCCATGAACACGCGTCAGGCGTACCGGCACGGCATCGGTTTTTTTGCGGCTACCCTCCTGGTTCTTGCACCGGCATGGGCAGCCGACGAACTTCGAACAGTAATAAAGGTTCACAGCGGCAATGTCGTCAAGCTGCAGGCAAAAACGTCAAAAGACAAGGATGTCAAAGCACGCTATATCGGCGTTGATGCTCCTGACAGGGGCAGCCCTTTTTTTGAACTATGCCGCAATGCCAACACGGCTCTGGTCGAAAACAAAAAAGTGCGTGTGCAATCCGATGCCGTGCCAACCGATTCTAGCGGCAGGACTCTGGTGTATGTTTATGCGGGAGATGTGTTTGTGAATGCCGAACTTATTAAAAACGGCTGCGGTCTGGTCGCAGCACCTGAGGGCAATGTGCAGCACCGGGAGTTTTTTTTAACGCTTCAGCAGGAAGCGCAAAAAAACCGGCGTGGCCTATGGGCATTTGAAGATCAAAGCGATGAACCATATTACGTGGGATCGAAAAGCGAAAAAATTTTTCACCGTCCGTCATGTCCGCAGATGAAGGGGCTTGCCTTCGATGACCGCTTGATCTTCAGAAGTAAAGCTGAGGTGCTTGCCAGCGGGTACAGCCAGGACTGGCTGTGCTGCCCGTTGTTTAAAAAATCTGAACAGGCTTCTGCCGGGGCCGATAATGGCGAGCCGAAGCCCGCCTCGTTGTTAAAAAAATAAAGCATTCCGGCAAGGCTGCCGCCCCGGCATTTTCTCCCGGTTTAAAAATTAAACCTTTACATTTTATGCTGCTCGTCCGATCATTACCAGTAAGGATGCTGATGATCGAGTATCATTTTTCGAAGCCTCCGGTTAACGGTTTTTTTGCCATAACAGGTATAAGCTGGCAGAAACATTACAACTAAAGTATGGCATGCAGTCAATCAAAGACAGGGTGCCGTCACTGCTCATGGAAAGGTATGTTTTGTTGCGGACAAGAAGCGCCAGGGGCCTGTTGGTGGCTGTTTTAAGCAGGGGGTTATGGCGCCGTGAGACGTGATCGTATGCAGCCGCGCAATAAAAGCAAAGGCAGAGTCCTGGTTGAGATGCGGGCTGGCCGGAAGATCGTCATCAAGGACTATGGCGGGGTTGTAAATCCGCTCGTGCGGCTCTATGGCGTTATGACGCTTCGTAATGAGGCTCGGGCCTATAAGCGGCTTGCAGGTATACCTGGCATTCCGGTATGCCATGGCATGACGCAAGCAGGCTGCCTTGAGCTTGATTTTGTGGCAGGACAGCATCTGGGGCTTTTCAAGCGCCGTAGCGTACCGGAACATATTTTTGAGAAACTTGAAATTATTCTAAAGGCCATGCATGGCCGTGGTGTTGCAAATATGGATCTGCACCGTTCAAATGTCCTTGTGTCAGATGACGGCGATGTGCATGTTATTGATTTTGCCCATGCCGTCATCGCCCGCGACCCTCAACATCCCGGCATCATCGCGCGCCTTGCAATGCAGCTTGACAGGTATGCATTTAGCCGCATGAAGGCGCGTTTCGTGGGATTGGCAAAGCCCGTACCGTCCGGCATATTCGGTTTTATCTACCGGTGCTTGAAATTATTGAAGCGTTTTGTGCGTGCACTAAAGAGGAGCGCATCGCAGCATTAGTGCTTCGGGATGCGCTTGCTTTGCATGGGGCGGAAGATGGCGGCGATTTTGTACATGGTTTTGGGCGCAGGGTTGTTTTTGGCGGGCATTGTTTCGTGTGCAGGCCGAGGGACGCAAGCCGTAGATAGCCAAGCCCCGTCAGGTTTTGCGCAGAATATCGGGCAGAACCGGCGTGTGGTTGTTTTGCCTTTTGATGGCGATGATGACAATCCCCAGCTTGCTTCTAAAGTCCGGCAAAGTTTTTACAGCCATTTTTGTCCAAAAACATACTATGATGTCGAGTTGCGCGATATTGATGGCATGCTGGACACCCTTGATGCTTTATCCGGGCAGCGATGGAGCAGTCTTTCGCCCATAGAGCTGGGTAGATGCTTTAAGGCCGACTATCTCGTCTACGGCAGAGTCTTGAGCACCAGGCGTCTTTTTTTTATTTTTTATTCGCAAATTGCCATGCAGGTGGAGGTCCGTATTGTCGAAACCCGGCACGGCATGACAGTCTGGAAGACAGCGGTCCAGAAACGTCTGCACAGCGGTGATCTGCCGCTGCATCCCTTATCGCTGGTGTCTGCGGCTGTGCATACAGGGGCGGATGTGAGCGACGAGCGCATGCAGGATTTGATTGAGCGCATATGCCGTGAGCTTGCCCAGCAAGTACCCGAGCCTGCCAGCGAGAACAAAAACTGTTTCAGCGCCGATATTCAGGTAGCTTCGTTCAGCAGCGCAGACCGGGCCCAGCACATGGCAAGCTCGCTTCAGGCTAAAGGCTATGAGGCGCGGATTGAAAGCGTTCGTATCAAAGGCGTCGACTGGCATCGGGTGCTGGTAGGCCCTTATGCCCATTCTGATGCCGAAAGGACCAGGCAGCAGCTTGCCGTTGATTCTGCGATGCGTCCCGTGTTGATTTATGCAAGGTAGGCAGCAAACGGCTTTAAAATTTAAAAAGTTAAGGGGCACATGCTATGCGCATTTTGCTTGTTGAGGATGATCGAAGCACTTCTCGTTTTTTAAAAAAAGGGCTTTCCGAAGTCGGTTATACCGTTGACGCAGTTTTTGACGGCGAGGAAGGGCTGTATCTGGCGACATCGCAAGTGTATGATCTCATAATTCTTGATATTATGCTTCCCGAGATGAGCGGGTTTGAGCTTTTAAAGGCTGCGCGCCGGGCTGGCATTGCGACCCCTGTTATTTTTCTAACAGCCCGCGATGAGAAAAGCGATGTGGTGCATGGTTTGGAGCTTGGCGCTGATGACTATCTTATAAAGCCTTTTTCTTTTCCCGAGCTGCTGGCCCGCATCAGGGCTGTTTTGCGGCGGGGCCAAAAAGATAACGAGAGCTCGCGGCTGACACTTGCAGACCTGACACTCAATCTTATTACACGCACCGCCGAGCGGGCAGGGCAGGTGATAGAGCTTTCGGGCAAGGAGTTCGCGCTGCTTGAATATATGATGCGCAATGCAGGGCAGATTCTAACGCGCACCATGATACTTGAATGCGTCTGGGGTTATGATTTCGATACCTCAAGCAATATCATCGATGTGCACATCAATCGGCTGCGTGGAAAGATAGACTCTGATGCAGCCGTCAAACTTATCAAAACCATTAAGGGCGTCGGGTATGTTCTCAAAGCTGAAGACTAGTTTTTTTTCCCGGCTGGACGTCAGGCTCACCATTTCTTCAACCCTTATCCTGCTTGTTCTTGCTATCGGAGTAAGTGTTTTTTCTTATATCAGGCTTGAACATCTTCTGGACAAGCAGGTTGATAAAATTCTGGTGGATGAAACCCGTGAACTGGCCGACGATATCGCTGAAAATAAAAGTGTTATCGTCGGCTGCCAGGTATTTGAGGCCGACGTTTCCCGGCGCAAATACTATCCCTTTGATTTTCGGGTGCGCTCAACTTCAGGGGAGATGCTCTATCAGTCAAAAAAGGCGGCAAAATTGCCTTTCCCCGAGTTACAGCATCAGCGGGAATTCAGCACCTTGAGGATACCCGGCAGATATATGCTGTACCGGCTGTATGAGCGCAAAATTTTCATTGACGATATGCCTGACCTGAATGTGCAGATATTTACTGAAAAACGCCAGGACAGGGAGCTCCTGCAGCGTTTTTACGAAAACCTGCTGCTTGCGTTTCCCGTGGTGATGGTGCTGAGCCTGCTGTGCGGCATGCTTGCGGCAAACAAACCACGGCAGATCATTAAAGGCATAGCCCGGGTTGCCAGCAGAATCAACTCGCAGAACCTGCAGGAGCGGCTTCCTGTGCCGCCGGCCCATGACGAGGTACATGAGCTTACCACGACCATCAACTCCATGATAGAACGCCTTGAGAAATCTTTCGGCGAGATCAAACAGTTCACTGCCGATGTATCCCATGAGTTGCGCAATCCTCTGTTCTCCCTCAAGGGCACCATGGAGGTAGCGCTTGCGGAGCAGCGCGATACCAGTGAATACCGTGAGAGCATTGCTGATTGCCTGGAACGCATCAACTTTCTTATAAAAATAGTCAATGATCTGTTTTTGATCTCCCGATTCGAGATGCAGAAGGTCAACCTTGATTTGACCACTTTTAACATGGGAGAAGTAATTCGTGATATTTATGAATTCTTTTTACCCATGGCCCAGGAGAAGCAGTTGCAGTTTACCTGTGAGCGATGCGATGATGTGGTGATATGCGGGGATAGAACGCGTATATTGCAGCTGGTGAGCAATCTGTTGGACAACGCCATCAAGTTCACCCCTGAAGGCGGGCAGGTAATAACCATGCTTCTTAAGAATAGCAATGGCGTCCAAATGCAGGTGCGTGACACTGGCATAGGCATTCCGAGGAGTGAAGTGCCGCACATATTCAATCGTTTTTATCAGGTTGATGCATCCCGTTCAGGTATCGCACGCGGAACGGGTCTTGGCCTGCAGATTTGCAAGCGTATTGTAGATGCTCATGGCGGCGAGATCAGCGTCGAACAAAATGCGGGAAGCGGCGTTACGTTCATCGTGATGCTGCCGATTCATGCGAAGGTATAAAGGATGTACCCATGCGGAAGGTTTATGCTTATTGCGTAAAGCGATTCATTTTAACAGCCGGAGTGTTCGCTTTTATTGCTAGTGCTACAGGCACGGTGGTGGCAGCACGAGAGGCCGCACTGCCAGTGTATCGCGATATGGATGTGCCCGACAGTCTTTCCCTCTGCGGTGAGGCACTGCCTCTGGGAGTGCCCGCCGTGCGTGAAATGCTTGACCGGGAGCTGACGATATCGGTTTGGGATCAGGCACAAGTGTTTATGTGGATCAAGCGGGCTGGCAGGGTGTTTCCTGTTATTGAAAAGCGCCTTGCAGAGCTCGGGATGCCTGATGACCTGAAATACCTTGCCGTTGCCGAAAGCTCGCTGCTGCCCTATGTTGAGTCAAATAAGGCAGCGGTTGGAACCTGGCAGATAATTGAGGAGACTGGTGTTCGCAATGGCCTGCGCAAAGAAGAGCTTGTTGACGAGCGCTACAGCCTTGAAAGCTCAACCGGCGCGGCGCTGCGGTATCTGCAAAAGTTGCAGCAGGAATTCGGGCACTGGACGCTTGCCCTTGCTGCCTATAACTGCGGCGAAGCCCGCCTGCGCCGTGAAATAGAAATTCAGAAAGTCGCTGATTATTACCGCTTGAATTTGCCTCTTGAAACCGAGCGGTTTGTTTTCCGCATTGCGGCTATAAAGCTGATTTTGCAGCATCCAGAGAGGTACGGCTATGATATTCCCAAAGAGCATTTGTATAAACCTATTAAGAACGATTTGATCTCCGTGCAGCTGGAGCATCCCGTGCATATAACCGATGTGGCTCAAGGCATCGGTACGGACTTTAAAATTGTGAAAGAGCTTAACCCTGAGCTTACCGGCTACCAGTTGCCGAGCGGGATCTATACATTGAAAGTGCCCGAAGGGCTTGGGGAAAAGGCACTCCGGGTTCTCAAGTCCCTCAGCACCAGTACAACCACAGTTAAAGAAAAAAAACATTGATGCATAGCATGTCTTGTGACTGTAAAAAAAGCCGCATAGCTGAGCCTGCGGCTTTTCTAAACCAAGGTGATTGCCTCGATATTTACCCTATGTAAATTCCTGTTTAAGCTGCATATCTGCTTCCGCCCTTTTTGCTTATTCATTAAACTTTGCGGCCCCACCGTTTTGGCATATGCAGAGCCTTGCTGCACACTGCAGCCTCAGGCCGTTGGCAGAAGCAGCAGGTGCTCTATAAGATTGTGCAGCATGTCATCCTGGTAGGGCTTTATAACATAATCAGCGGCGCCCATTTCAAGGGCTTTCATGCGATGTTTTTCGCTTGATCGCGACGTAATCATCACAACGGGAATATCTCTGTAGACAGCATTGCTTTTGAGGCGTGACAGCAGCTCATAGCCGTCCATGCGGGGCATCTCAACATCAAGCAGAATGATGTCGGGAAGCTGAGAAACAGCCTGAAGCATTTCCAGCGCCTCGACGCCGTCTTTTGCCGTTATGGGAAGCCATCCTGAACTTTTTATGAAGTTTGTCATGATCATGCGCACACTTACGGAATCGTCTACGATGAGCACTGAGAGCATTTGTTCAGCAGGGGCCTTCTCCTGTTCTGCAGCGGTTTTTCTCACTCCCTTGTTTTGGGCCTGGAGCGAGGCAAGATCAAGCGGATTGAGAATCAGCACGACCGATCCGTCACCAAGAAGAGTCGCGCCTGCAATGCCGGTTACGCGCCGCAGGTGTGTCCCTAGATTTTTGACGACGATTTCACGTTCACCCTGTAGCTCATCAATGGTCATGGCGATATATTGTGCGCCTATATCCAGCAGAAGCACCAAAGGTGTTTGTGATTCTTCATAGTCCAGAGGGCGCGGCAGCCCCAGCACGTCGCCAAGACGAAGAAGGGGATAGGGAATGTCCTCAACATGAACGATCCCACCGTCTCGGGTCTGCTCGATTTCGCCGGGCTCAAGGCGCAAGACCTGCTTGATGAACCCCAGGGGCACTGCAAAGGTGTTATTGTAGGATTTTATCAGCAGCGATCGTGTCACGGCAAGTGACATGGGCAGACGGATGATGACCAGCGTTCCCTGGCCCTTGACTGATTCTATTTCCACAGTTCCCTGAAGGCTGGTTACCTGTGTTTTTACCACATCCATGCCGACGCCGCGTCCGGAAAACTCACTTATTTTATCGGCCGTGCTGAAGTTCGGCAACAGCACATATTGAAATATATCCTGGCTGGTCAGCCGGGCTGCTGCTTCTTCATCGATATAACCTGCGTTAACGGCTTTTTGGCGGATTTTGTCGGCATCAAGGCCTCTGCCGTCATCACTGATGGCAAGCACTATTTTGTTGCCCGAGTAGTATGCGCGCAGCCGGATGATGCCCCTTTCGGGTTTGCCCTTCGCCTTGCGTTCTTCGGGCGGCTCTATTCCATGATCGACATTGTTGCGCAGGATATGCATGAGCGGATCAATCATGCTATCGAGCACTTTTTTGTCAATTTCCATCTGCTCGCCTTCAATTACCATGTCTACGAGCTTATTCTGCGCCAGAGCGATAACGCGAACGATTTGCCGCATGCGGGCTGCAATTGATGACAGCGGCATCATGCGGATTTTCATGAGCTTGTCCTGCATGTCGCTTGATAGCCGTCCCTGCAGATGCGACATTGTTTCAAAATCGCTGGTCATATTGCCCAAATCGGTGTTGATCAGCTTGATGTCGGCGATCGTTTCTGCGAGCTGACGCAGCAGATGATGAAATTCCGTATAACGGTCAAGCTCAAGTTCATCAAAATCATGTTCGGTGAAAACAGGCATTGCTGTGCGCCCACCGGGCATTGTATTGCCGCGCCGGGTGGCCAGGCCATCGCCAAGGGCGCTGACTTCATACTCCGTCTCGAGACGATCGGAGACTTTTTTCAGGCGCTCGATGGTCGGCGCCATGTTTTCAACCGCGCTGGTGAGATCCGTGATATATTGCTCTATTGAGCTTCTGCTGATGACAAGCTCCCCCATGAGCCGCATGATTTCATCGATACGGTCCATCCCGATGCGTACCATATCTTCGGCTTTACTATGGGCCTGCTCGGCAACGGCTGCCTGCCCAGTTGTCGCAGCAGGCTGCTTGGGTTCACTGGGCGCTGCCGGTATTTTTTTCGGTTTTTTCTCTGCTGGAGCTGCTTTTTGTTCCTCCGACTGAAGCAGGCGCGAATACTTGTCGTAGAGGCTTTTCACAAAGGCTTCGTCTGCCGTGTTGGAGGCCAGATCTTCAAGGACTTCAGAGGATGTCGTGAGTAGTTCGAGTATGTTCTGGTCGAGTGTTTGCGTTCCTTCAAAAAGTCTGTCAAGCATGTCCTCCATACGGTGGGAAAGCGTCGATACGGCGCGGAACCCGACGGCTCCAGCCGAACCCTTGAGCGTATGGACGCTGCGTCGAAGGCTCTGAATGACGTCCTTTTGATCGGGGTTATGCTTCAGAGACGAGAGAAAAGTAGAGATGTTTTTTAAGTGATCTTCGGCCTCAAGCATGAACACTTCAAGCAGCTCGGCAGGTATTTCAGCAAGTGCGGGGAATATGGGCTCCTGAATAGGTTCAGGGGCGCTTGTTTCTTCCGGCTGCTCAGCAAAGGCATCTTCTTCAAGCACCTCGGCTTCCATTTTTTCATAATACGCGGTGATGGCATCCATTATCTCCGCCACCGCGTCGCTGTCTTCATCTGCAGGAAGACCTGTCAGCCGCCGGTAGGCAATGTAGAGCGCGCTGACAATGGTTCTTAAATCGTCGAGATTTTCTCCGAGTCTATCAAGGCAGGCTTCAATACAGGACAGGCCGTTGTCAAGAACGGCAAGTGCCTGCATGTTCAGGCTGATGGTCCCGTTGAGAATGTCTTCAAGGATCTGCTCGATAAAGCCCGCCAGATAGCTCAGCTCGGGCAGGCCGACCATGGAGGCCGCGCCTTTAATGATGTGCGCCTGGCGATAAGCTTCGTCAAGCAGCCCTGTGTTGTCCGGGCTGCTTTGAAACGCAAATATTCCTTCGCGGATTGAAGGTAAATAGCTTTGCGCTTCCGCTATGAATCCATCGAGAACTTCCTGTTGAACCTTGTATGTCATACCGTATCGCTTATATGGAGGCGTTTTGTGTCATGTCAGCACGGGAAGCCCCTTGCGGGCATCGTCCGTCAAACGTCATACCTGCTCATGCGTTCAGGCGTGGCTTTTCATCTTCCGGGAGTTTAAATACGTTTACCGATCCGCGAAGATCTTCGGCCATGCGGGCAAGAGTGGTAATGGAAAGAGATGCCTGTCTGGTTCCTGCTGCAGCCTGCTGCGTAGCATCAGATATCTGGTGCATGATCTGCGCGACCTGATTTGAGCTGTGAGCCTGATTCCGGGCCGATTGGGAAATCGACCTGATGATATCGGCCATGGTGCCGGAAATGGTTTCAATCTGATTGAGTGCCTGCCCGGCATCATTTGCCAGATCAGAGCCGGACACCACTTCATGCGTTGTTTCTTCCATGGCAATAACTGTTTCATTGGTTTCCGATTGAATCGCTTTGACAAGCTCGGTAATCTGTTTTGTGGCTTTAGCCGAGCGCTGAGCCAGTCGCTCAACTTCTTCTGCAACAACGGCAAAGCCCCGGCCCGACTCGCCGGACATGGCGGCCTGAATTGACGCATTCATGGCCAGAATACTGGTGCGGTCCGCTATGTCATTGATCATCTGGACGATATCACCGATTTCCTGCGAGCTTTCGCCGAGCCGTTTAATGCGCTTTGCTGTTGCCTGCACCCTGTCGCGGATGCGGTTCATGCCGTCGATGGTGTCAAGCACGGCCTGCGCGCCCTGCTTTGCTGCATCAAGGGCCTGATCGGATACGGCCGCCGACTGGGAGGCGTTTTCGGAAACGCCACGCGCCGAACGGGCCATTTCTTCAAGTGTCGCGGTGGCCGCAACGATGCGCGTAGCAGTCGCATCATTGTCTTTGGCGAGTTTTTCAGCGGCTGAAGAAATTTCGCTTGCCGACGCGCCGACCTTGATGGTCGAGTCCTGCACGCTGTGGACGATCTGCCGCAGCTGTATGATGGCAAAGTTGAAGGCATCGGCGATGGCTCCGGTGAAGTCCTGGGTCACCTCAGCCTCCTTGGAGAGATCGCCGTCCGCGATGCCGCTCACATCGTCAAGCAGCTTCATCAGCGAGGCCTGCATGGTGTTGCGCTCTTCACGGGTTTGAATAAGTTCGAAAATATTGTCGAGCATGCTGTTGAGCGAACGGGCCATATTGCCCAGCTCGTCATTGGAGGTTACCTGGGTGCGGGCGCTGTAGTCGCCGACGCCTATTTTTTTAAAAATATCCGTAATGTGCTGCACCTGACGGGTGATTCCCCTGGAGAGCTGTCCGGCGGATGCAATGCCGATAAAAAGAACGAACAACAACGCGATAGCATTGCCGATCAGTATGTTGCGGGCCAATTTCTTCATCTCGTCGATGGCCGTGTTTTTTTCGCGGGTGCCGGCGGTATAAAAGGACCAGAGCATAGGCTTTATTTTATTGTCGATGCTGCGGTACTCTGCTATCGTTTTCTGCAGCTGCGCATCCAGCTCCCTGGCTTTTTCGAGTATAGAGGCATAGTCGGTGCGCAGCCGGTTGAGCTGCGCCCTGTCATCCTCAGACAGCCGCGCCGATTCCATCTGATCCTTGATTTGTGCAATCCCATCGGATAGTATTCCCCCGGCCTTGCTTTCACCCAGAAGGTAGCGCTGTTCATACATGCGCATCAGCTGAATACCTGCGGCATTCATGCTGCGTTCACGAAAAAAATTTTCCAGGGCCTGGCCTGCGGTTCGCAGCTGAGATTCAACCCCGTCAGGGGCAACACGTTTTTCAATAATGGCTACGGCGCTGCGCAGCCCCTTCTGGTAGCTTGTTACCGCCAGATCAAACTCTTTTGCCATATTGATATTTTCCTGCCCGACATTGAGTTGCCGAATGTCGAGCAGGCTTTTACGGATGGTTTGAAACTGGTTTTCCGACTCATTGAGCAGGTCCCTTGCCGTGTCGATCCCGCGTTCGCGGTAATTGACGAAAAAGTCACGCTCAAGCACCTGTACTTCAAGCAGCGCAGACTCCGAAGCTTTTACCAGCTCGGCAAAGCTGATTTGTGTATTCAGAAGATTGGAGACTCTGCTGTCAAATAATAAAAGGCTGCTGACGGCGCCCAGACTGACCAGAAGGAAAATCAGAATCAGGACACCGAATGAAAGGTAGAGCTTTTTTTTGATGCTTCTAAACGGTGTGCCACTGGCTTTTTCGCTCGATTCGGCACGTGAATTTCCGCTTTTCGATTTCATTCGCCTACTCCTTTGCCAAAAAAAAATTACCTGTTTTTTTCAAGTT
>CAIWCT010000218.1 GCA_903911225.1 uncultured delta proteobacterium | reverse complement strand
CTGTCCCCGATTAATTATAATCATACTGTGATATCAGGCTGCCGTTAAACGAGTTGCTAACTTTCGTGCGCAGATTGCGGTTGGGATCGTAGGAATACGTTGTTGATTGTTGGTTGTTAGTCGTTAATTGAGCAAGCAGATCGGAGTTTGCGAGATAGGAGTACGACATTGTGCCGGACTTGCCTGCGGCAGTCCAGCCTACATTGTTGAAGCGACCGGTTGCAACATCGTAGCCGTAGGTTATGGTGTAATCATCACCGAGAGTGAAGCCCCCTGCCCTGCCAAGGCTGTCATAACTGCGGGTTATGTTATCGGCATCTTCGATGTGTTCTGCCTTAAGCTGAAGATTGGAATTATATGTAAATGTTCGCGTGCCTACGGCATCTGCAACCGTGCTTTGACGGCCGAGGCGGTCGTAGGTGAAGCTGACATCGGTAGTACCTACTGGATAGTCGATACTCGTAAGCTCACCGGTTTTGTCATTATAAATATACTTTGTTTCCCCGCCCCGCGCCCAGGTTCGTGTGGCAAGGCGGCCGCCGGTTCCGTAGGTGTAGGAGACTGCCTTGTTTGCGGCATCTATCTTTGATGTGAGTAGACCTGTTGCCGGATGATAGACCCACGTGGTGGTGTCGCCTGCACCGCCACCGGGGAAGGTTTCGCCACTCCAGCCCTGACCATCGCGATAGGTTTTCATGGTTGAAAGCTTGCCGTAGGCGTCGTATTCATAGCTGACAGGGTATGCTGCATCGCCCCAGGTAGCTTTGACCTGACCCAGCGTGTTGTAGCTGTAGCGCGTGTACTTGCCATCGGCATTAATATCGGCAATTTTGCGGCCCGTGGTTGCATCGTACTGATACGTGGTTGCATTGTTCGCGGCATCAGTCACAGACGCTACCCTGCCTTTTGCATCATACTGCGTAGAGACCTTGCCTGTGCGCGGATCGGTTGCACTGATTCTGCGGCCCAGAGCATCATAGTTAAAACTGGTCTCAACGCCGGTTTTGCTTGTGACTTTTGTTACCACACCGGCAACCGATACCTGCTGCTCCACGGTAGCATCAGGATAGGTCGTTGTTCGTTGTTCGGTTTTAGTTGATCGGTCAATTTTTGCAATGGATATGGTGCGGTTGTTGTTTATGTCAATTGCTATAGTCTCCGATACAAGCCCACCTGTGCCAAGACCGGTGAGCCTTGACAGTTGCGTGGCAACTGTTGCGGGGATGCCGTTATTATCTGCGTATACTATCTGCTCGGTTTTCTGCCAGAGACCGGAGGTATCGGACAGATAGGATGAATCGGTCGAATTCATGCGATCAGTTGAGGCCGGTTCAAGTACGCCATTGCCGTTTACATCAAGACCTGTGCGGATCTGATTGCCCAGCTCATCATATTCATAAAGTGTATCGGCCATGCCTAAAGTGCTTGTTTTAAAAAGACGGCCTTTGGCATCATAATAATTTTGTGCAATTTCAGTGCCGGTAAAGCCGGGCTTTTCAGCGGATATGGTTCTACCCAGTATGTCGGTGGTCGATTTCTCCCACACGGGAGAATTTTCCGAACCGGTAGAAACCTTTGTCCACTGGCTGCCGTCGGCATTAACACCATAGGCATAATAGCGGGGTATAACGCCTGTGCCCTTAACGCTCTTGACGCGGCCATCGGCAAACCGCTCGGTAATTTCCGTTACTCCACCCGGCCGGGTAACGGTGGTGACAAGACCGTTTGTAGCATAGCTGTAACTGGTGGTGAGGTTCTGCGAATCTGTTGATGAAAGCAGACGGCCTGCACCGTCATACGTGCTTGAAGTACTTTGGGTGATACCACCTGCTTTTACTGTTTGTGAGAGCCTGCGGCCGACAGCATCGTAGGTGTAGCTGGTGATAATATCATTGTCCAGCGGGCCCTTCGTGATCTGCGAGAGGACCCGGTTCAAAGCATCATAAGTGTAGCTGGTGGTAATACCGCGTGCATCGGTATCGCTTGTCTTGCCGCAGCAGTTCCACGTGCTTGCGGTTATTGTGCCGTCGGAGCTTGTCGTGCTGGTTATGGCCCCTTAACAAATTCAAAATCTTCTTTATTCTTATCGGTCCATTTTGTTAAATTAGAACCACACTCAAGACTTCTAGATCCACTTGGATTAAAATAATATTCAAATTTAAATACCCCCCCCTGTTGAGTTCTGCCCACTTTTAATTCAATATCTCCTTTCAATTTACCATAGTTAGTTCCTGAACGAAAAGCAATTTAAGCCTTATTTCACAGCATGTTTGGCAATTTTCAGGCAGGCGAAGATTTAAAAAAACACAGTTTTTTTTCACCGAAGCGATGCGTTCAGTGCTATAATACCCTTGGTTTTAAAGGGTAAAACGTATTTTTATGCATAGAGCACAGCGACAGTGTGC
This sequence comes from uncultured delta proteobacterium, assembly GCA_903911225.1. GTDB lineage: Bacteria > Desulfobacterota > WTBG01 > CAIYCZ01 > CAIRTM01 > CAIWCT01. The sequence goes on along the minus strand of CAIWCT010000218.1, from coordinate 1,960 downwards.
AAATCTTGGGGAGAAAAACTGGTGAGAAAAGTCAAAGAGATGCAGATGAAGCTTGGGGAGGTCGACATAGCGGGTATTCAATTCGATCTTCGATCCCGGGATGAAATTCCTCAGCTTTTGATAGGGTTGCAGCATATTTGGTGCACTCCTGAGCTTCGGCAGCAGGTATTTGCAATACTGGAGAAGATTGTGCCAGAAGGCACGAGCCCCGACACAGGCAGGCCGGGCATGGAATTATGGAAAGTGCTGGTATTGGGAACGCTGCGGTTGAATTGCAATTGGGATTTTGACAAGGTTCATGAAATGGCAAACCAGCACAGTACCCTGCGGCAGATGCTGGGGCATGCCTTTATGGATCAAAGCTATCAGTACCCGATCCAGACGATAAAAGATAATGTGCAGTTGCTGACGCCTTTTGTGCTTGATGAGATCAACCAGGTGGTGGTGAAGGCCGGACATAATCTTGTAAAAAAAAACTCAGGAGCTGGCTTAAACGGCAGATGTGACAGTTTCGTTGTGGAAACCGACGTGCATTACCCGACAGATATCAATCTGCTGCTGGATGCAGTGCGCAAGGTGATTGAGTTAACGGCCCGGCTTTGTAACGCCCATGGCATAGATGGGTGGCGACAGTCCGGCCACAATCTCAACAAAACAAAGAAGCTGTATCGCAGGGCGCAGAGGCTTAAAGCATCAAACTCCCCGGATGAGGCGAAGAAGGCTAAACAGCAGGAAATAATCAAAGAGGCATACCTTGCCTATCTTGAGGTTGCACAGCAGTTTATTGAGCGAGCACAGGCAAGCATTGCCTTACTTGAGCAAAAGGGCTGCTGCGAGCTGCTGAAATTGCTAACGATCAGTAGTTATATAGGGCATGGACAGCGGCAGATTGACCAGATTAAGCGGCGGGTAGTTCTGGGAGAAGTGATTCCCCACAATGAAAAGGTGTTTTCTATCTTTGAAGAACACACCGAGTGGATCCGTAAAGGCAAGGCAGGGGTTCCACAGGAGTTGGGATTAAAAGTCTGTATCGTGGAAGATCAGCACCGTTTCATTTTGCATTACCGGGTTATGGAGAAAGAAACCGACGACCAGATCGCCGTAACCATAACACAAGAGGCCAGGCAGCGTTTTCCTGATTTAAACAGCTGCAGCTATGATAAGGGGTTTCATAATGCCACCAATAGGGGTGAACTTGAAACGATACTGGACAGAGTCGTGCTGCCCAAAAAGGGCAAGCTATCGCAGCAGGACAAAGAGAGAGAACATAGCCCAGAGTTCATTCAGGAGAGGCGACGACATTCAGGAATAGAGTCGGCCATAAATGCCGTAGAGAACCATGGTCTTGACCGGTGTCTGGACCATGGGCTAGAAGGATTTACGCGGTATGTAGCCCTTGCAGTGGTAGCCAGAAACATGCAGGTGCTTGGTCGTATACTGCAGCAAAAAAAGTTGAAATGGCTAAAGAAGCGCCAGACGCATTATCGTCTTGCTGCCTGAGCAGCAGGATCAGAAGCAAAATCGATTGACCGACACCATAGGCGGGAGATTTGCGCCCAAGGAAACAAGAAAAGTAGTGCCCGTCGGCAGCAAAGCATGATCGGTCGGGGTCTGGTGATTTTGCCGCTCAAAAATTGAGCAAAACCGGGGCTGGGCTAAGACAAAAATTGGGGTTTTCGTTCTGACACTAATTAGCAGCATGGCAGATGTAACCATCACATTACCCGACGGCACAAAAAAAACCGTCACCCCAGACACGACCTTTCTGGCCTTTGCCGGAGAGCTCAAGCTGCCCTTCAAGCCTGTGGCTGTCGAGGTGGACGGTATCGGCATCGATCTGAGCGCACAGATCGACAGGGACTGCTGCGCGAGCTTTATTCGGCCGGAATCCGAGCAGGGGCTCGACATCCTGCGGCACAGCACCTCCCATGTCATGGCCCAGGCCGTACAGGAGCTGTAT
>CAIWCT010000217.1 GCA_903911225.1 uncultured delta proteobacterium | reverse complement strand
CAGACAGACAGACAGACAGACAGACAGACAGACAGACAGACAGACAGACAGACAGACAGACAGACAGACAGACAGACAGACAGACAGACAGACAGACAGACAGACAAACTCTTACCCCTGACAAACATCCCCGTCAAAAATTATTTTGATATATTCACTGCAAACCGGCGCTACGGAGCTTTCCGTGCGCCGGTTTTTTTATTTTTTGATAATGCGGTAAAAAAAGTTCAAAGAGCATCTGAATAGATCAAAAGGTTTCAATACGGGCAGGTCAACCACAAAACCACAGTATTGTAATAAGAAAACAACCGCGGGAGGGTCACATGGCTAAACCGAAAAAAATTATAAAGCCGGCAGTCAAATTTTTACAAAAATGCCCTACCGGGATCACGGGGCTGGACGAGATAACCGGCGGCGGGCTGCCACTGGGCAGGCCCACGCTGGTCTGCGGCAGCGCCGGCTGCGGCAAGACGCTTCTGGCCATGGAGTTTCTCGTTCATGGCGCGGTGGAGTACCGCGAGCCCGGCGTCTTTATTGCCTTCGAGGAAACCGCCGAAGACCTTGCCAAAAACGTCGCCTCCCTGGGCTTTGACTTAAAGGCCCTGATCGCCCGCAAAAAGCTGGCGGTTGACTATGTCTTCATCGAACGCAGCGAAATCGAGGAGACGGGCGAATATGATCTTGAGGGCCTGTTCATCCGGCTGGGCAATGCGATTGACACTATTGGCGCCAAACGCGTTGTCCTCGACACGGTAGAGGCCCTGTTTTCCGGCCTTCCCAATCCCGCCATTCTGCGCGCGGAACTGCGCAGGCTTTTCCGGTGGCTGAAGGACAAGTGCGTCACCGCCATCATCACCGGCGAACGGGGCGAGGGCACCCTGACGCGCTACGGTATAGAGGAATACGTATCGGATTGCGTTATTGTGCTCGACCACCGGATAATCGACCAAACGGCCACCCGGCGGCTGCGCGTGGCCAAATACCGGGGCTCTGTCCACGGCACCAATGAATATCCGTTTTTAATTGATGCACAGGGCATTTCGGTGCTGCCGGTAACCTCGCTGGGGCTGAACCATAAAGTGAGTCAGGAACGCGTGCCCAGCGGCATCCTCCGCCTGGACACCATGCTCGGCGGCAAAGGTTATTTCCGGGGCAGCAGCATCCTGATATCCGGCACGGCCGGCAGCGGCAAGACCAGCGTGGCCGCTCATTTTGCCGACGCCGCATGCAGGCGCGGCGAAAGGTGCCTGTCATTTCTTTTCGAAGAAGCCCCAAACCAGGTGCTGCGCAATATGCGCTCCATCGGCGTGAACCTTGAGCCTTGGGTAAAAAAGGGCCTGCTGCGGTTCCACGCGGCCCGCCCCTCGCTCTACGGGCTTGAAATGCATCTGGCCGTCACGATCAGGGCGATAAACCAGTTCAAGCCGAGCGTCGTGATCGTAGACCCTATCTCAAGTTTTTCCACCACCGACAACAGCTTTGAAGCCAAAGCCATGCTTATACGACTGGTGGACTTTCTCAAGGTCAAGGGCATCACCGTGCTGCTCACCAACCTGACCAGCGCCGGCACGGCCCTTGAGCACACCGAGGCGGAAATTTCCTCGCTCATTGACACCTGGCTGCTGCTGCGCGAAATCGAGCTCAACGGTGAGCGCAACCGCGGGATGTATGTGCTCAAGTCGCGCGGCATGGCCCACTCCAATCAAATTCGCGAGTTCCGGTTAACCGGCCACGGTGTCGAGCTAACCGATGTGTATATCGGCGCATGCGGCGTGCTGACCGGTTCGGCGCGGCTGGCCCAGGAAGCCCGCGAGAAGGCGGAAGAGCTGGCTGCCATGCATGATGCCGAACAGCAGCAGGCAGCCCTGGAGCGCAAGCGCCATGCCCTTGAAGCCCAGATTACTGCATTGCGCGCGGAGTTCGCGGCCAATGAAGTGGAAGCAAAAAGGCTTATCCTCCAGAGCGAGCAGCGCCAAGAGAGCATGGTTAAAGAACGCCAGGAGATGGAGCACAGCCGCCGTGCTGATCCAGCAACTGCCGCCGGGAGGAATAAGAAGTGAGCGTTCGTAGGCCGTGACAATTCATTTTGGCAATACTTGTAAATTCTTCGTAGGGTGGACTTGCGAAGCACGTCCACCAGTTTTGAGCATGTGGCGGGCGCTGATGCCATAAAAAACGTGTAATGCGATTGAGGAATTGGTGGACGCGCTTCGCGGGTCCACCCTACGATGTGCTCAGGCAGGGTCCGTATCCACCACAATAAGCTGATAATTTTAAATGGCATAAACCATTAGCGCTAAACCGGAATCAGGAGATGCGAGCAATGAAAACAGCTAAACAACCAAAACATACAAAAGCAGACGCCGCAATTTTACCAGACGCTGTTTGGGAATTGCGGCTCTATGTAGCCGGGCAGACGCCTAAATCGCTGACAGCGTTTGCAAACCTCAAGCGCATCTGCAACGAGCATCTGGCAGGGCAATACCGCATCGAGGTGATAGATCTTTATAAGAATCCGCAGCTGGCCAAAGGCGATCAAATACTTGCCCTGCCGACGCTGGTGCGAAAACTCCCGGAGCCGGTGCGCAAGATCATCGGTGATCTCTCGAACACTGAGCGCGTCCTGATTGGCCTTGATCTGCGTGTGGCCCAGTGACAACGCGCCATCATCATAAAGGAGTTTGGAATGACCGACACAACAGCCGAATTTGAAAAACTGCTGGCAAAATCCAGCAAGGGCACATATGACCTGCGGCTTTATGTCACGGGCAGCACGCGCAAATCCAAACTTGCAATCAAGAACATCAAGCAGCTCTGCGAAACCCATCTCAAAGGCCGCTACAATCTGACGGTCGTTGACCTGTATCAGACACCTGAGGCAGCCCGGGACGAGCAGGTCATTGTCGCGCCGACGCTTGTCAAGAAACTGCCGCCGCCGCTGCGCCGCCTGATCGGCGACCTGTCGAACTCCAGCCGCGTGCTGCTGGCGTTGGATATCAAGCAGGAGGATGAATAGCCATGCCGACGAATGAAAAAATACGAAAGGAGCGGGCGTGCGAAGTCGAAGACCTGCGCGCACGGCTTGATGAAGCCGAAGAGACGCTGAGGGCCATCCGCAGCGGCGAAGTTGACGGCCTTATTGTGTCGACCCCGCAGGGCGATCAGGTGTTTACGCTGCAAGGCGCCGAGCACCCCTACCGCGTGCTCATCGAGCAGATGAACGAGGGAGCGATCACGCTGTCGGAAGATGGTGTTATTCTCTACTGCAACCGCTGCTTTGCCGCGCTGGTCAAGACGCCGCTTGACCGGGTAATCGGCGCTGCGTTTGATTCCTTTCTGCCGCCGGCCCAGCACGAGGCTTTTGCCGCCATGCGGCAGAAAGCGCAATCGGGAGGGTGCGCCGGAGAAATCACCGTTTGTCCTGGCGACGGGCCCCTGACACCGCTGTGGCTGTCGCTGAGCAGCATGCCCGCAGATTCCATTGGTGTTGTTTGTGTTGTGGCGACTGATCTGACCGAGGCGAAGCGAAAAGAAGAAGCGCTGCGCCGGGCAAATGATGAATTGGAGCAGCGGGTCGCGGAGCGAACCGCGGAACTGGCGCAAACCGTGCAGGAATTAAAATTTTCCCAAAATGAAGTTCGCAGCATGCTGGAGAACGCAGTCCAGTCCCGGCAGGCGATCGAGATTATTAACCGCGATTTAAAACACCAAATCACCGAGCGTAAGCGGGCGGAGGAGGCGCTGCAGGAGAAAAACGCAGACCTTATCCGCTTTAACTATACGGTTTCTCACGATCTGAGAAGCCCCCTGGTGACGATCAAGAGTTTTCTTGGTCAATTGACCATAGATATGGCCCTTGCCAATCCAGAACGCATTACCCAGGATCTGGGCTTTATGAACAAGGCGGCAGACAAGATGAATGCACTGCTTGAAGAACTGCTTAATTTGTCGCGTATCGATCATAAAAAAAATCCGTTAGAGGAGACGCCGCTGCATGACATCCTGCAGGAGGCCCTTATTCTGACTGCCGGAAGAATTGATGCGCGGGGCGTGAGGGTATGGGTAACGGAAGAACCGGTGCTGCTCTACGGCGACCGTGTGCGGCTGGTTGAGGTTTTTCAAAACCTTATTGATAATGCCGCCAAGTTCATGGGAGATCAGAGCGAGCCGCTGGTAGAGATCGGGGCATCTGTAAATAACTACGAAGTGATGATCTTCGTCCGCGACAATGGCATGGGCATCGATCTCAAGTATAAGGGTAAAATATTCGGCCTGTTTGAGAAACTTAATCCGGAGTTAGATGGCACGGGCATGGGTCTTGCGCTGGTCAAGCGGATAGTCGATATGCACGGCGGCAGGATATGGGTTGAGTCGGAGGGAATCGGCAAGGGCTCGTGTTTTTGGTTTACGCTGCCGGGGAAACAGGTTCAAGGTTAGAAGGTTCAATGTTCAAAGTTGAAAGTTCAAGGTTTAAAAGCGTAGGGGCGAATGGCATTCGCCCAATGTGTAGAGGCAGACCTGAGTGTCTGCCTTGAGTTGGGAGTTCGGAGCGGCGGGGTTCTCCCGCCCTAAAAATCGGTAGGGGCAGACCTGAGTAAAAGATTCAGGATTCATGATTCAATCTTTAACACAGAACCTTCGCTGCCTGAATAGTTACCAAGCGTGTTCAAATTAGTTTACGTAAAGAACGCCATGAAAAAGCCTCTCAAGAACAGTACACCCTCTGCTCCGCAGGTCAGTTCATTGCGTCGGCAGGCCGAAGAAATTCTTCAAATGCAGCAGCGTGACAGGGGGCCTGTTGCGCCTGAAGATGCCCAGCGCCTGCTCCATGAGCTGGAGGTGCACCAAATAGAGCTTGAGATGCAAAATGATGAACTGCGGCAGGCGCAGGCAGAGCTTGAAGCCTCGCGCGCCAGGTACTTTGATTTGTATGATCTGGCCCCTGTCGGTTATTGCACTCTCAGTGATAAAGGCCTGATCCTTGAGGCCAATCTCACTGCCTGTTCGCTGCTGGGCTTAGACAGAAAAAAGTTGCTGGGGCATCCCCTGTCTCGCTTTATCCTCGCAGAGGATGCAAACGTCTTTTACCAGCAACGAAAAAAACTTCTTGAGACGGGCATGCATCAGACATTTAGAATACGGATGCTTCGGCAAGAAGGCGCCCTTTTCTGGGCGCGGATGGAGATGACAGAAGCGCAGGACAGCGAAACCGGCGACCCCGTATTTCGCGCCGTGCTGAGCGATATAACCGAGAGCAAACTGACGGATGAAAAGCTGAAGCAAAGTGAGGCCCGGTACACCGATTTGGCCGAGCAGAGTAGCACCATCTCCTGGGAAGTGGATGATCGGGGGCTTTATACCTATGTCAGTCCTGTGGCTGAGGCCGTTCTGGGTTACCGCCCGGAAGAGCTGGTGGGCCTGAAATATTTTTACGAGCTGCATCCCGAATCCGACCGCGAAGCGTTGAAAAAAGCTGCTTTTTCGTTCTTCAATCGCATGCAACCCTTCGTAAACTTCGTCAATTCCGTACTAACCAAAGACGGACGCACTATATGGGTCTCCACCAATGGCATTCCTATCCTGAGGGCCGATGGAACCTTGCAGGGGTACAGCGGCAGCGACACCGACATTACCGAGCTCAGGCGGGTGGAGGCTGAACTTCATGAAACCGAAGCCCTGCTGATCGAAACACAGCAGATGGCCCATTTGGGCACCTTGACGTATAATACCAGCACGGACGAGGTCAGGTGGTCCGATGAAATTTATCGCATTTTCGGCTTGCCAGCCGGTAAATCCATGAACTATTCCGATATCATGCAGTATGTGCATCCGGAGGATTATCCGGCGTTTCTCCAGGCATGGATCAGTATTGGCGATGAGAAGCCATCGATTGATGGCGAATACCGTATTGTGCGACCGGACGGTGAAATACGCTTTATTCACGAATACAGCATTTATAAATATATCAGCAGCGGCCAAACCATGATGTATGTCGGCCTTCTGCAGGACATCACCGACCGCAGGCTGGCTGAACAGGCTGTGCAGGCCAAAAACGCAGAGCTTGAGCGCTTCACCTACTCGGTGTCGCATGATCTTAAAAGCCCGCTGGTGACTATCAGAACGTTTATGGGCCATCTTGTGGAGGACTTGGCCGGAGGCAGCACGGATCACGTGGCGCAGGATCTGGCATTTATATCTTCCGCTGCGGAAAAAATGAATATGCAGCTTGATGAACTGCTTAATTTCTCGAAAGTCGGGCGCGGGGTAAATCCCTCAATTGAAGCAACGCTTCAGGAGATGGCGCAAGAGGCCATTGGCCTGGTTGCGGGCCGCATCGACAAGCGCGGCGTGCGGGTGCAGGTTATGCAAAAACCGGCGGTGCTCTACGGCGACAGGGTGCGGCTGGTGGAGGTGTTTCAAAATCTTATCGACAATGCCGTTAAGTTCATGGGAGAGCAGAGCGATCCGCTGATTGAAATCGGTGCTGAAACAAATGATGGCAAAACTGTGTGCTTTGTGCGCGATAACGGCATGGGCATCGACATGCAGCATAAAGACATGTTGTTCGGAATGTTTGCGAAACTAAATCCGGAGATAGAGGGCACGGGCATGGGTCTTGCGCTGGTGAAGCGGATTGTTGAACTTCATGGCGGCAGGATTTGGGTTGAGTCGGAGGGAATCGGCAAGGGCGTGTGTTTCTGGTTTAGTTTGCCGGGGAAGAGTTCGGAGTTGTGAGTTCGGTGTTTTTATACTCCGAACCCCGAACTCCCAACTCCGAACTAAAATGCGAATGCCATTCGCCCTACAACCTTAAACTTTGAACCTTGAACTCGAAAGGACATCCCATGATCAAAGGCGAACCCATTATCATACTGCTTGTAGAAGACGATCTGGCGCATGCCGTTCTGGTTCAGCGCAATCTGGAGGTTTTCCGTGTAGCAAACCGTGTCGTCCATGTGAAGGACGGTGAGGCTGCACTTGACTACCTTTTCCGGCAAAACGACTTTGCCGATGAGGCGGCAAATCCGCTGCCGCATCTTATTCTCCTTGATCTTCGCCTGCCGAAAGTCGACGGCCTGGAAGTGCTGCGCCGTATCAAGGAAGATGACCATCTGAAGCGGATACCTACGGTCATTCTCACCACATCGGATGCGGAAGCCGACATGGGCAAAGCCTACCTGTACGGCGCCTGCAGCTATCTGGTGAAACCGGTCGATTTTGGAAAATTCACGAAGTTGCTGGAGTCTTTCGGCTTTTACTGGCTTGCCTGGAACCGGTTTCCGGAGTTAGATCGGCATTAGGGGCAAAGTGCCTGCGCCCCCAGCTTCGGACTCGGAAATTTAGAGTTCGGAGCGCAGGGTTTTTGCAGTAATGGCGCTGATGCAGGGAAGCGTAACAACTTAAACTGAAACATCAAAAAGGGCCTGACTACTAGATATAGTAGCCAGGCTTTTGTTATAAAAGCCCACACTAGCGGTACTGTGCAACTTTTTTTTTAAAATCATTTATAAAAAATCCCTCGCTCCCGCGACCGTTGCCTGCAGAATTTCGGTTATTATGACGCAGTTTTGCATGCGGGGTTCAGGAGGATTTGCTTACGGGAGTATAGGAGGCAAACCTATTTTTTTATATATCCCATAAACTTTGCCTGCAGAATCAGGACAAGAAGAATAACCGAAAACACGGAAGCCATCATTCCGCCGACCTCATGATGCCCGGCGCTGATCCAGTTGGTAACATCAAGGGATGCCATGCTGTAGATACCATTGACGGCCATACCGAACAGCAGCGCCACAACTGCTATAACGGCCACATACACGGCGGCAATTCGCTTGCCCATAATCTTCGCCACGACCATGATGGTTGCTGCATTGGTTGCAGGGCCGGCTAACAGAAAAACCAGCGCGGCGCCGGGCGTAAGGCCTTTCAGCGCAAGGGCCGCAACAATGGGCGTTGATGCAGTGGCGCAGACATACAGCGGCACGCCTGCGGCAAGCATGACCAGCATGGGCATAATGCCCGCACCAAGGTTGCGCTCGATAAATCCGTCGGGCACAACGGCGGCAATTACACCGGCGGCAAGAATGCCCAGAAGAAGCGAAGGCCCGATATCGCTGAGCAGATCAGTGAAGGCGAAGGCAAGCCCTGCGCTCATGCGCTTCAAAAGCGATTGGTTATGGCTGCAGCCGGATATGTGCTCTTTTTTTCCTGCACCGCAGGAACAGGCGCATCCGCAGGCAGGCACAGGCACGGCGCCGTTTTGTTTATGCTCGGGCACGAAGTTGACGGCAAAGCCCGCTATTGTTGCGGTTATGAATGCCGCAAAGGGGCGCATTATGGTCATGATGGGGTCAAGAAGGGCCCAGGTAACGGCAATGGAGTCAACCCCGGTTTCAGGAGTTGAAATGAGAAAGGCCGTTGTCGGGCCCTTGCCCGCGCCCTGCTTGCGCAGCCCCATGGCCACGGGTATGACGCCGCAGGAGCACAGGGGCATGGGCACGCCCATAAGGGATGCCTTGATGACCGAGGTGATATTGTTTTTTCCAAGGTGCTTCAGCACGAAATCATCGGACATGAAGGCCCGCAATAGACCCGCCATAAAAATGCCGAACAGGCAATATCCTGCAGATTCGTTCAGCACCTGCCAGCTTTCTTTTAGTATAGCAACAAGCAACTGGCCCATTCAATCGCAACCTTTCTTTTCTATTTCTGAAGCCTATTCCCCGCATCTTGCTTCCGCACTCTTTATTCCTGCTTCTGTCTTGCGAATATTGAATCCGGAATTTTAAATCTATTCACCCCTGCTGCACATGCTCAAGCCCCTGGTCAAACAAGGTTTTCACATGGTCATCATCAAGGCTGTAATACACGGCCTTGCCTTCTTTGCGGTATTTCACCAACCGTGCGCCCCGCAAGAGCCGCAGCTGATGAGAAACGGCCGACTGCGTCATCTCCAGCACTGCGGCAATATCACAGACGCATAATTCCTCAAGGAACAGGGCTTTTAAAATTCGCACGCGCGTAACATCACCGAGCATTTTAAAAATATCGGCAAGCCCGGCAAGATCAGACGAGGCATCCATACCCCTGAGGGTGCGGGCTATTCGTTCCGGGTTGATGCATTTTATCTGACAGGTGTCGTGTGTTTTATGGGTCATTTTTCTTTGAATATATGAGCATTTATTCATATAATAACATGCGGCACCATGCCAGTCAAGAGCGTTATATCAAAAAACTACCTTTTCTAAGACGCTCCATTGCCCTTGACAATAAATCTTTGTTCAGGGAATTTTCCATCCCCGCTCTTTCAATCCGCCAAAGACTATTTTATAACTGCTCAGGTTTCAACCTGCATAGCTAGGGCATTTTTCTAAATGGTGTAGCCACGTTGTCATTTCGCATCCCGCAGCAGGCGGGATGAGAAATCTTAACAAGTTGGCCGTACGTCAGCCTAAGATCTCTCCCTTCGGTCGAGATGACAGGACAAATAAACCGTCTATAGTAAAAAGTGCGTAGGGTGGACTCACGAAGTGTGTCCACCAAATCTTACAAGCAAGGTGGACGTGCTGCACAAGTCCACCCTACGGGGTATTCATTTTCATTAATGGTGGGCTTCACCCACCATTTCCTGGTTTATACTTCAGCCTGGGGTCTCTCCCTGCGGTTGAGATGACAGAACAAATAAACCGTCTATAGTAAAAAGAAAAATGCTCTAAACAGTCTTATTTCCGAACCACAGCATATGGAAGAACTATTCGCTTTTGATGTCAGAAAAATAAAAACCCCGCCCTCAAAGATACGCACTTTTAAATTTTAAATATTTTGTAAAACTGTTCACTTTTAATTCTTAAAAGACACATTTCAAATAACTTGTTGACTTTACTCCAGCTATCCCGTATAAGTATCATCTTTTTTTGCAAGATTTTTTTTTGAAAGGTAGGTGCTTTTTTTGTGATTAACGATTTATCAAAACTGCGCAATATCGGCATTTCAGCCCATATTGATAGCGGCAAAACGACGCTGACCGAGCGCATCCTGTACTACACCAACCGAATTCACGCTATTCACGAAGTGCGGGGTAAGGACGGCGTCGGCGCCAAAATGGACTTCATGGAACTTGAGCGCGAGCGCGGCATTACCATCACCAGCGCCGCCACGCACTGTGAGTGGGACAATCATCATATTAATATCATAGACACGCCAGGCCATGTGGACTTCACCATTGAGGTGGAGCGGGCACTGCGGGTGCTCGACGGGGCAATACTTGTGCTGTGCTCAGTCGGCGGCGTGCAGAGCCAGTCATTTACCGTCGACCGGCAAATGAAGCGGTATAATGTGCCCCGCATAGCTTTTGTCAACAAGTGCGACCGCACGGGCGCAAACCCCATAAAGGTACGCGACCAGCTCAGGGAAAAGCTCGGCCATAATCCTGTTCTCCTGCAACTGCCGATCGGGCTTGAAGACAAGCTCGAAGGCGTTGTCGACCTGATAGAGATGAAGGCAATACGCTTTGCCGGCAAGGCCGGCGACGATATGGAGGAAGGCCCCATCCCCGACAACATGAAGGATGATGTCGCTTCGTACCGCGAGCAGTTGCTGGATGCCGTTTCCATGTTCTCCGATGAACTCATGGAGGCTATTCTTGAAGACCGCATCACCAATGACTTGATTTATCAGGCCGTGCGCAAAGGCACCCTTGACCTCAAACTCACACCGGTGATGATCGGCTCGGCCTATAAAAACGTGGGCGTACAGCTGCTGCTGGACGGCGTCATACGGTATCTGCCGTCCCCGCCGGACATAAAAAATGAAGCCATCAACCTGTCCAATGACACCGAGGAAATGATCGAACTGCAAAGCGATCCAACGATGCCCACGGTGCTGCTGGCGTTCAAGCTTGAAGATGGCCGCTATGGACAGCTCACGTATCTGCGCATCTATCAGGGCAGCCTCGCGCGCGACACCTTTATAACCAATACCCGCACAGGCAAAAAGCATAAAGCCGGACGCCTGGTGCGCATGCATGCCGATGAGATGGAAGATGTTCTTGAAGCCTCGGCTGGCGACATTATCGCCATCTTCGGCCTTGACTGCAACTCGGGCGACACCTTCACCGACGGTTCGGTCAATGTGAGCATGACCTCCATGTTTGTCCCCGATCCCGTTATATCTCTTTCGATCAAACCCGTCGATTCAAAGGCCGAGATAAATCTGGCCAAGGCGCTCAGGCGTTTCACCAAGGAAGACCCCACATTCCACGTCGAGGTTGATCAGGAATCCGGAGAAACCGTCATCAAGGGCATGGGAGAGCTGCAGCTTGACGTGTATATCGAGCGCATGAAGCGCGAATACAATGCCCTTGTTGAAACCTCGCCACCGCAGGTTGCCTACCGCGAAACCATCACGCAGCGGGCCGACTTTAACTATACCCACAAGAAGCAGACCGGCGGCTCCGGCCAATATGGCCGAGTAGCTGGCTTTATGGAGCCCTGTGAGGATAACGAGTTCGAATTTGTCGATAAAATAGTCGGCGGCTCGATTCCCCGGCAGTTCATCTCCGCAGTAAACAAGGGCTTTGCCTCCATGGTCAAAAAGGGCACCATTATCGGATCCCCGGTCACCGGTGTTCGCGTAACCATTAACGACGGAGCTTCCCACAGCGTCGACTCCTCCGACATTGCATTTCAGGAAGCAGCCCGGGGCGCATGGCGCGAAACATTCAATAAGGCTCGTCCCAAAATTCTTGAGCCCATCATGCATGTTGCGGTTGAAGGACCTACGGAGTTTTCAGGCAATGTGCTCACAACACTCATGCAGCGCCGCGGCATGATCATCGGCTCGCATGAGGATGGGGGCATAACGCGTATAGAAGCAGAAGTACCACTGGCCGACATGTTCGGCTACTCAACCGTGCTGCGCTCGAACACACAGGGCAAGGCCGAATTTACCATGGAATTTTCACGCTATCTGCAGGTACCGGCCAGCATCGCCGAAGAGCTGACTGAAAAGGCAAAAGAAAAAGCCGCAAGCAGAAAATAGCAAGGAGCATACATACTATGATTCGCCAACAACTCACAGCACGCAATCCGCTGCGCATACTCGAAAAGACCATTTCAGGGGGTCTGCAGCCAGGAGGTCTGGGTCTGGTTATCGCCCCGGCGGGTGTCGGAAAAACAGCCTTTCTGGTGCAGATAGGTCTTGACGCCGTCATGCGCGAGAAAAATGTACTGCACATAGCCCTTGGCCAAAGCACCAACCATTTGCAGGCATGGTACGACGCCCTGTTCAACGACATGGCAGGAAGCCGCCACGACGAAGAAATCGAAGAGCTGCGCAACTCATCCGCACGCTACAGGGTACTGCAAACCTATGCTGATACGGCATTTTCACCGCAGCGCCTCGAACAGACCGTGGGCCTTTTTCAAACACATATCAAATTCAAGCCCGATGTCATGCTCATCGACGGCTTCGACTGGCAATCCGCCTCAACCGTGGGTATTGCTGCGGCTATCGGCGCTTTCAGGTCATGCGCCCAGCGCCTTGGGTCGCAGCTCTGGATGAGCGCCCAGCCCCATACGGCGCTTGCCAAAACGCACCCCACTGCGGTCACCCCGCCCTGCGATGCCTTTGAAGAGCTGATCGATGTGGCCATCTATCTTGAGCCTGCCGGCGCCAATGTGTGCGTGCGCATACTCAAAGACAACGGCCATACTAATATCCCCGACCCGCAGCTGCTTATTCACTGCGACACGTTGAGCCTTGCGGCGGCCGATGCCGAGAGGCCCCTAAATCTTCCCTCAGGCGCACATACCCTCCTGTCGGGAGGCGCACAGGGCGCTGAGGCCCTGTTCGGCCAGTGCGCGGAGCAGTGGGGCCTTGAGGAAATCAACTTTTCCTTCGACGGCCACGAGCCAGTACGCACCAAGGGGCTGATGAAGCTCTCCAGCAGCGAACTTGCACAGGGCGAAGTCAGCGATGCCTATCTCAGCGCACAGATGCACCGCAGCTACCCAAGCACGCCGCTATTCCGCAAGGTGCTCCAGTCAATATGGCATCAGGTGAGCACCGCCGGCGAAGTCTTTGTGGTGGGGACCATAATGCCAGACACAACCGTGCGTGGCGGCACGGGCTGGTCAGCCGAACTTGCCAAGCACTGGCGCAAGCCCGTGCATGTATTTGATCAGGAGAAAACTCTCTGGTTCATGTGGCGTGACGGGGCATGGGCTGAGGAAGCACCGCCCGTAATCTCGCGCACACGATTCACCGGCACCGGCACCCGTTTTTTAAACGATCAGGGCCGGGCGGCCATCATGTCACTGTTTGACCGGTCCTTCGGCGCAAAATAAATTCGTATTCCAATCTCTT
>CAIWCT010000216.1 GCA_903911225.1 uncultured delta proteobacterium | reverse complement strand
TCGCGGGTTCGAGTCCCGTCGTCCCCGCCATATATTTCAAGCACTTAGCCGTTTTGGCTAGGTGCTTTTTTATTTGTGGTTGCGCAGGAGAAAACTGCCGCGCCACTTTGGCCATTTTGCCCGTCTGCACCTCCCCCCCCCCCCCCCCCGTTGAGCAAAAAATTTATTGTGTAGATTCAATGCTTGACATCATGTATCAAAATAGATACATATATAAAATGACAGACAGTAAGCCAATTTTGGAAGTTGTGTTTTATAAAAACACCATAGGCAATCAGCCGGTGAAGGAATGGCTGAAAGCTTTGCCTAATGGCGTACGAAAAATAATCGGCGAAGATATTAAAACTGTTCAATACCGCTGGCCACTTGGCATGCCTGCGGTCAGGCCCCTGGGGAAGGGGCTGCATGAGGTGAGATCACATTTGCCGGACAAAAGAATTGCCCGCGTATTCTTCACCATCCATGAAGGGTATATGGTTCTTTTGCACGGATTTATTAAGAAGACCGAAAAAACCCCGCAGCGAGATATTGATAGTGCGCGGGAAAGAATGTAGCAACATATAGGAGGCAAAGGCAGACAATGGCTATAAGCAAAAAAAACTTAGGGGATCATTTTGATGATTTTCTGAAAGATGAAGGCCTGTATGAGGAATGCACCGAGGCTGCTATCAAAAGGGTTCTTGCCATGCAGCTTGAGGATTTAATGCTACAAAAGCATTTAACCAAGTCAGACATGGCAACGAAGATGCACACCAGCCGTGCAGCTTTGAATCGGCTGCTTGATCCCGATAATGAATCGGTAACGCTTTATACCTTAAAAAAAGCAGCCTCAGTTCTTGGAAAAAAATTGAGGCTTGAATTTGCATGATGCTACAAAAAAGCAGCCGCTTTGGTTACGTGCTTTTTTATTGGTGGTTGCGGTGAGGGGCTCGCCCTATTTGGTTTCTGACGCAAGCCGAGCCTTGCTTGGCATCTTCCAGAGGATGTAACTAAATATTCTAGCAGGGTTGTCATTTCGAATCACGCAGCAAGCGGGATGAGTCCGCAGGTTGCGCCCCAGCGCATCAATCTTTAAAGATTTCTCCCTGCGGTCGAGATGACAGTAATAGCATTGGC
The DNA here is from genome assembly GCA_903911225.1 of uncultured delta proteobacterium. GTDB lineage: Bacteria > Desulfobacterota > WTBG01 > CAIYCZ01 > CAIRTM01 > CAIWCT01. The sequence continues at coordinate 3,634 of CAIWCT010000216.1, read as the reverse complement.
TACAGAAAAAATAAAGGCTCCTGGCCCGCTCTCTTCTGTTTTTCTCAATCCTGCCACACGTATGCAACAATTTCAAGAACGCCCCCCCCCTTATATATTAAACAACAAATTCAATCACTTCATTCAGCCCGCACTCTCTACGGCCCTTAGATTTCTATAGCAGATATATTAATATCAATGTTATGTTAGATGCCATAAAGGAGATGCTATGAAGAGTACAATGGTTTTTTGGTTTGCCATAGGACTTACTGTACTGGCCGGGTGCGACGATCCAAAGCTTAAGCAGGCTTTAGACGAAATCCGTGAATTGGAAACAAAGCGGGTAGAGTACGAAAGTATGTATGAGCAGCTCAATAAATTTCAGGTTGTTCATTCGCAGTTCATCATGAGCGAACAGGAATTTGGCAGAAAGCAGCCCATCATAGTATTAGCCGTAAGGAATGGAACCGACCGGGCTGTATCACGTGCATACTTCGAGGGAACGATTGCCAGTCCCGGTCGAAGTGACCCCTGGTACAAAGACAGATTCAATCACCGAATCTCCGGGCGCCTGGAGCCGGGAGAGGAAGCGACCTGGCACCTCGAACCAAACATGTTTTCGGGTTGGGGGAAAGTAGATGCCCCGGCAGATGCGGCATTAACAGTTGCGGTTGAGAACATTGACGGCGCCGATAATAAGTCAATCTATTCGATAAGGGAATTTACTGAGCGCGACCGCAAAAGGCTGGATGAGCTCAAAAAGCAGCATAGTGTCGAGTATACGCAGGCAGTAAATTCGCTGCGCCATGACGACCGAAAAGCTCCGCTGAGCGGCAGCGGTCAAAAGGGTAAGGATAATAAAACCGATGCACTGAATAAAACCCCTGATATGATGCCTGCATTGCCCGGCCCGGAAAAGAAAATAGAATCTGCCCCGCAGATCGCAGCGGTTGCGGCAAACGGTGCACATGAAGCACCGGCGCCGACCCCGGCAGCTGAAAAGCCGGCCCAAAAACCATCGCTCTCTCAACCATCGTCAAAAAATAAAACCCCGCCTCCGGTACCTGCTGGTGCGCAGCCTGCAACCCCTGCCGCAGCGCAGCCGGCCCCGACAGCTTCAAAGTCAATAATCTATACGCTGCAGCTGGGCTCTTTCCAAAGAAAAGATGCCGCCTCTTCTTTTTCACGCTCTCTTTCCGCCAGGGGCTATAAGCCGGATATCGTAAAGGTTACGGTGCCGGATAAGGGCATCACCTACCGCGTGTACCTTGGAACATACAAAAATATCCAGGAAGCCCGCAAAATGGCTGCCGCGCTGGTCAAGAAAGAGGGCATTTCCGCCATTGTTATTTCCAGGTAAAAGCGCCAGCAGGGCTTGGTCGAATTTTTCGCGAAGCTCCGGCGTCCAGTTCATGGGCGGCTGTGGCGAAAGCGGCGCAGAAACAAAGGCGTGCACTGTTTCGCCTGCTGTTTTCGAGCTCTCATAACGGCCCTGCAGTTTTTTTTTATGGCGGATAGAATTAGTTCCTCCGAACACCGAACTCATTGCTCCGAACTCTAGTGACCCTTGATCCTACGCTCCGAACTCCCAACTCCGAACTTTGAACCTTGAACCTTGAACTTTGAACTTTAATATTTTGTGCTCACAGATATTTATTGCTATTTTATTCAAAAATTAAAAATTAGCCCTTGCTTTAGCCTTTTATTCTATTTTATACTCTCCCTGCTTCACACGCTCAGCTCTTCATTTTTCACAGAATCAAATTTATTACATGAGTTGCCATGCCTGATCTTAAAGATTACATCCACGCATTCTCAAAACTGAATGTCGCTAAACGGGAGGGACATGTCAGCCCGCACAAGCCGGTCATGCTGCTTGCCGTGCTGCCCCTTGCCGATGCAGGATTTTTCATAACCGCGCACGTTATCCTATAGACAGCAAAGATGAAAAAAGAGACGACTATAAAGGGTTCTAAAGGCGAAATAGTTCTCTACCGCACGCAAGGAGGAAGAACAAAGATTGATGTTCGTCTCGAAGCCGATACCCTTTGGCTTAACCAGAAACAGATGGCTGAGCTGTTTGAAACCGAGCGCAGCGTTATCACCAAACATGTGCGAAATATTTTTAATACCAGCGAGCTGGCTGAAAATGCAGTATGTGCAAAATTTGCACATACTGCCACCGACGGTAAAACATACCATACAGCTTTTTATAATCTCGATTTAATCATTTCCGTTGGCTACCGGGTCAACTCCCTGCGCGGCACGCAGTTTCGCATGTGGGCGACGCACATTCTCAAAGACCACCTGGTAAAAGGCTACACCGCCAACGAGCGCCGTTTGAAAGAGCTTCGCCAATCCTTAAAGCTCGTCGGGCAGGTGCTCGACCGTTATGATGTCACCACCGACCAGGCACGGGCCTTGCTCCGGGTTGTGTCTGATTATTCCTATGCCCTTGATTTGCTGGATGATTATGATCACCAGCGGCTGACAACCGGCAGAACCCGGCGGGGCAAAGCCACTGCGATCAGCTATGAAGAAGCCGTGGGCATGATCAGCCGATTACGGCAGAAATTCGACGTCTCCCCGCTGTTCGGCAAAGAAAAAGACGGCAGCCTGGCCGGTTCACTTAATGCCGTAATGCAGACATTTGAGGGCAAGGACGTATATCCGGGGCTGGAGGAAAAGGCAGCACATCTGCTTTACTTCCTTGTGAAAAACCACAGCTTCGTCGACGGCAATAAGCGCATTGCAGCTGCATTGTTCCTTTGGTTTATGGAAAAGAACAGTCTGTTGTTGCGAGAAGACGGCACAAAACGCATTGCCGATAATGCTTTGGTGGCCATAACCCTGCTCATTGCCGAAAGCCGGCCTCAGGAAAAGGATATTATTTGCAAGATGGTGGTCAATCTTATTAATGATAAAAATTAAAAGCCATACTCCCTCGCCGCTGCATGGGGGAGAGGGTCGGGGTGAGGTGGTGTGAATTTTCAGCTTTTATATTCTGGTTACTGACTACTGAATTCTGACTTTTGCTTTACTGTCGTCTGCTGTGAAACGGAAGAGAAAGTAGGGGATGGGACAAAATTAATAGGTGCCTGTTGTCCCTGGTTGATTCCCGGGCCATGCTGAAGGATCGAATTGACAAAGTTGGGTTTATTGCAAAAGAGAGCCGTGCAGGGTATGGTGCGAAGCGGAAAAGACAGTAAAGGCCAGTCCTCTTTAATCTTGTAGAGAGCTTTAGGAGCTTCTTGGATGCCAGCCTATTATAAAAATACACTGCACGGGTTTCTAAAAGATAATCCGAAGATCGTCAACAGCGATCTTAATAGCAGTTATACTCATGATGGATATTATCAGCTTCTGGGAACCCAAAGTAAATCATGGGAAGATTCGCTTCCGATTATTTATGATGTTTTAGCCGAAGTACATCAGCACGATCCTAGCACTGGCGAGTGGGGTGTGCTTCTTGAATACCCGCTGTACCGCCTTCGAAAGCGTATTGATCTGATGCTTATTGTCCCCCTCGGGGAATGGGAGAAAAACCCTCGCCTTTAGGCGAAGACTTTAGTAGGCTTGCGGTATGGAGAACTACCGCAAATCAAGCCACACAGTTTATGATATCAAGTATCATATAGTTTGGATAACTAAATAC
>CAIWCT010000215.1 GCA_903911225.1 uncultured delta proteobacterium | reverse complement strand
GTATTTAGTTATCCAAACTATATGATACTTGATATCATAAACTGTGTGGCTTGATTTGCGGTAGTTCTCCATACCGCAAGCCTACTAAAGTCTTCGCCTAAAGGCGAGGGTTTTTCTCCCATTCCCCGAGGGGGACAATAATTGACAGGGAATCCGGCAGTCAACAACCACCCGCATAGCGGGTGGCTTGATTTCGCCCTGATAGGGCGGAATCAAAAACACATCGTGTTTTTAGTTGCCTTCTTCAGAAAACCATCGCCTTAGGCGAAGGTTTTCTGAAGACAATAAAATTTTTTAATTAATAATTTATTTTGAGGGTTGCATGAAAATCCAGGTAAAAAAAGGCTATATTGCAGCCGAGCGGAGCGAGGCGGTTGTTGCGGGCGTTTTTGAAGATGCAAAAAAACTCTCTGGTGCAGCTGCTGCGCTTGACTGGGCCACCGGCGGTTTAATTATGGGCATGCTTAAAAGTGGCGACTTCACCGGCAAACTGAATAAAACAGCTGCCCTGTATCCTGAAAAAGAACTCCCCCTGAAGCGCATTGTGCTGGTGGGCCTTGGCAAGCAAAAGGATTTCACCCGGGACAAACTTCGGGGAGCAGCGGCTACCGTTGCCCGTGCCGTGCGGGACCTGGGCGTAACAAGCATGCTGCTGCCCCTTGACTTTGCCCACAGCGGGCTCAGTGCTCAGCACAGCGCGCAGACGCTCATAGAAGCCATATCGCTGGGTCTGTACCAGTTCAAAGAATACAAAACAAAAAATAATGGCAATGGCGATAAGTCCTTTAAGGCATGCACGCTGCTGGCAGGCACAGCCGCCGAGCTTGCCGCCGCAAAAAAAGGCGCTGCATATGCCCAGGCCGTAAGCAAAGCCGTCTGCCTTGCCCGCGATCTCGTATCACGACCGTCAAACGCGGCAACACCGAGCCATCTTGCCCATACCGCAAAAACAATTGCAGCCCAACATGGCCTTGTCTGCACGGTGCTTGACAAGCAGCAGGCGAAAAAAACAGGGATGGGAGCTTTTCTCTCCGTGGCCTGGGGAAGCGATGAACCGGCCCGGTTCATAATCCTTGACTACAAGCCGAGCGCGAAAAAAACCGCGCCGCCCATTGTGCTCATCGGCAAAGCCATCACCTTTGACAGCGGTGGCATTTCCATAAAACCGGCACAGGGCATGGAGGAAATGAAGACCGATATGGCCGGTGGCGCAGCCGTGCTGGGAGCCATGCAGGCAGCGGCGGCATTAAAGCTGCCGGTGCATGTCGTCGGAATCGTACCGGCCACGGAAAACATGCCAAGCGGACATGCTTTCAAACCCGGCGATATCATAAAGTCCCTGTCAGGCAAAACTATCGAAATAATAACCACCGACGCCGAAGGACGCCTGATTCTTGCCGATGCTCTCACCTATGCTCAGCGCTATAAGCCTGCGGCCATAATCGATATGGCCACGCTCACCGGCGCCTGTGTGCTGGCGCTTGGTCATGCAGCCTCCGGGCTTATGGGCACTGACGAAAAGCTTATTAAAAAAATTCAGGCGGCCGCTGAGTCAACCGGTGAAAAAGTCTGGCAGCTGCCGCTGTATGAGGACTATGGCGAGCAGATCAAAAGCGATGTGGCTGATATGAAAAATGCGGGCGGCAAGCCCGCAGGGGCCCTCACCGCAGGATACTTCCTGAAGGCATTCGCCGGCGACATACCCTGGGCGCATATCGACATTGCCGGCACAGCCTGGGCTTCAAAGCCCCTGCCCTACACCCCAAAGGGCGCTACGGGCGTAGGCGTGCGGCTACTGGTGGAGCTGCTGGAAAAGTGGGGGAATACCGCAGGGCTTTAGCATCCGCATCGATTTTTCAGCATTCAGCGGCAATTATTCTTATTTTGCTGCTTAGCTTTACCGAGCATGAACATGAAAAACGCTTCGCCAACGACATCAGCTGCCGGCAGGCGGCGGTTTGGAATTACCGAGCTTCTGCAATACATCGGGCCCGGGCTGCTTGTAACCGTCGGATTTATCGACCCCGGCAACTGGGCCTCGAACATGGCGGCAGGCTCATTGTTCGGCTATAAACTCCTCTGGGTCGTGACGCTCTCCACCATCATGCTCATCTTCCTGCAGCACAATGCCGCGCATTTGGGCATTGCAACAGGCCTCTGCCTTTCAGAAGCGGCAACCATCCATCTGCCAGCCGCTGTATCCCGCCTGATCCTGGGCTCAGCCGTGCTGGCCTCTGTATCAACTGCCCTTGCAGAAATACTGGGCGGCGCCATAGCCCTGAACATGCTGTTTAAACTCCCCATAAAGATTGGCGCCATCATCACCACGGCGCTGGTGCTGTGGATGCTGTTCTCAAACTCCTACAACAGGCTTGAAAAGCTCATCATCGGGTTCGTATCCCTTATCGGTATATCCTTTATCTTCGAGCTGGCCATGGTGAGGATCGACTGGAGCACGGCCCTTCATAGCTGGATCGTGCCTGTGCTGCCCGATGGCTCCATTATGATCATCATGAGCGTACTTGGTGCGGTGGTTATGCCCCATAACCTGTTTCTGCATTCCGAAATTATCCAGAGCAGGCAGTGGAATCTTGAAGACAGCACCACAATCAAGAGGCAGCTCAAGTATGAGTTCCTCGACACGCTTTTTTCAATGGGTGTCGGGTGGGCAATCAACAGCGCCATGATACTGGTGGCTGCTGCAACATTTTTCAGCAGGTCGGTTGAGGTCACTCAGCTGCAGCAGGCCCAGGAGATGATGACGCCCCTGCTGGGGCAGGCAGCCTCGGTGGTATTTGCGCTGGGCCTTCTTTTTGCGGGTATCGCATCGTCGGCAACTGCCGGCATTGCGGGCGGCTCTATCTTTGCCGGGATATACGGCAAGCCCTATGATGCCGCATCACTTCAGTCGCGCATCGGCGTGAGCATTACGCTCATCGGGGCTGTGGTCATTATCTTTTTTGTAGAAAAACCCTTTCAGGGGCTTATCCTTTCGCAGGTGCTGCTCAGCGTTCAGCTCCCGTTCACCGTTTTTCTCCAGATATATCTCACTTCATCGGCAAATGTCATGGGTCCTTACAAAAACTCTGCTGCAGACAGCATGATCTTGTGGCTCCTTGCCGCTATTGTTTCAGCGCTGAATGTTCTGCTGCTGGTTGATTATCTCAAGCAGTGAACCCAGAGCATGCCCTGCGAGAAAAGCTATAAGCAGAAACCGCATTCTATCTCCCGGCTTTTGCTTATAGCTTTTTATTCTTTGACAATTATGCCAAATTTTTATAATTATTATTTAAATTTCACATCTAAAAAACGAGGGGCCAAAGAGAAACAGGGGCCTTCCATCAGAAAATCAAGGACACGGACTGACGGTCAAATCTTCATCTTGACAATAACCGTTACGGTATCTTCATAGCAAATTCATATCAGGCTGTGTGTACGCCTTTATTGCAAAATTAGCGTTTATTGATTGTGTGATTTTGAACTGCTGACTTGAGTTGTTTTTTTTATTAATGAATGGCCTCTGGATCATAATGAAAAAAAGAAACAAATATCTGACAGTTGCGTTATTGATGATCGTTACTTTTTTTGCTTTTGGCCAAATCCTTAGGAATAATTTTATCGATTTTGATGATTACGAATACATAACAAATAATAATCATATTAAATCCGGCTTTACTCCTGAAACTATTAAATGGGCATTCACCGCTATCGTCTCAAGCAACTGGCACCCTCTGACTTTACTTTCCCATATTCTAGACTGGAGTTTGTTCGGAGCCAATGCATCCGGTCATCACCTCATTAATCTCTTGCTGCATATAGGCAGTGTTCTTTTCCTTTTCTTTTTCTTTAACAGAGCCACAAAAAGTCTTTGGCCTTCGGCTTTTGCTGCGGCTTTGTTTAGCCTGCATCCCCTGCGCGTGGAATCGGTGGCCTGGGCAGCCGAACGCAAAGATGTTTTGAGCATGTTTTTCGGTTTGGCGACTCTTTATGCTTATACTCTTTACGCCGAAAAGCGCAGATTATCCAAGTACCTTCTTTCTTTACTATTATTCGCCTTGGGATTATTAGCCAAACCAATGCTGGTTACTTTGCCTTTTGTGCTGCTTTTGCTTGATTATTGGCCGCTGCAAAGATTTCAAAAGAAGCTTAATCCTCAAAAATTTCCTGATTCCGTCAACTCAACCTCCATAAAAAAAAAAGATAAAAAGCGTAAAGCCGATTCTGCAACAGAAAATAGAAACTCTTTGCCTTTAAAAAGCAGCGGCAAAATATGGAATACTCTTCTATGGGATAAAGCGCCGTTCTTTCTTTTAGCATGCGCATCGAGCATTGTTACCCTTTGGGCTCAGAGCGGTACGGTTGCATCTCTGCAAAAACTGCCGCTGGCTGAACGTTTATCAAACGCGATTATATCTTATGTTTCCTACCTTGCTAAAATTTTCTGGCCCGTCGATCTGGCGGTGTTTTATCCCTATGACCCTGCATTGCCTTCATGGCAGGTTTTCGGTGCGGCTTTCCTTTTACTCGGGATCAGCATCGCTGTTTTGTACGCCTTCAAGAAAGCTCCTTATTTGTTTGTGGGCTGGCTCTGGTATTTAGGAACCCTGGTTCCCGTAATCGGACTGGTTCAGGTCGGCATGCAGTCAATGGCCGACCGCTACACATATTTGCCTTCTATCGGAATTGGCATAATGCTGACGTGGGGCATTCCTGCTCTGCTCAAACATAAAAAAATGCGTATCTACATTGTATTGCCTTTAGGATTAACTGTCCTTGCTATTTTGACAATTTTAACCTGGCAGCAATGCGGCTATTGGAAAAACAGCATGGATCTTTTTAATCATACTTTACACGTTACTAAAAATAATGATGTTGCTCATTATAATTTGGCTTTTGCTTTCAGGGTACAGGGAAATATTGAAGAAGCAATTAACCATTCTCAGGAAGCACTGAGAATCAAGCCATCTTATGCCGATGCTCATATTCATTTAGGGCTTATATATGAGAGGTATTTTAACAACTTCGACAAGGCAATATATCACTACCGGCAGGCTTTGCAGTTCAAACCGAATGATCCGGATATTTATTTCGACATGGGCCTGGCTTTAGCCAAAAAAGGCGAGTTGAAAGAAGCTATCGGAAATTTTCGCCGGGCGATTTCTTTAAAACCTGATTACGAAGAAGCACGCAGTGCGCTTAAATTGGCAGTGGAGATTGAACGGCAGCAAAAACGCTAAATAACACCCATGGGGCTGTTGTTGCACTTGGTAAAGACGGGCGCGGCCGCCCTACACCTGGAGCAGTTCGCAGTCTTTGATCATTGAAAGCGCCTCGTCAGCGGACTGAGCGGTTTTCAGCATCTGCAGCAGGTGGCGGTTGCGTGCAGCCTCGGCTGCCAGGCCCAGTATCTGGACATGGGCGCTTAAATCCTGCGCAGGCGTGAGAATAAGAAAAACGCACTCTATGGGCTTATCGGTTTTTACATCAGCAACACCCTTCTTTGTTATGCCGATGGCGATGACCGGGGCAGAAATGGAGTCAATGCGCGCATGGGGAAAAGCCACTGCTTCATTAAAAAAGGTTGAGCCCTGTTTTTCACGCTCAAGCACTTCAGCTAAAATATTTTCATAGCCGGTATCAATACTTGCACAAGCTGCTTTAACCAGCCCTCCAATAATTTCCTGCTTTGCCGCTGCGTTGTCCCATATCACAATACGCTGCGGCGCCACCAGATTGCTCAGAGCCGGACTGACTGCCGGTGCGGCTATCGCCGCTTCAGTTGAGCTTACTGGCGGTTCTTCTGCCGGCTTAAGCGCGGTCGTTTCCCCCTTGCGGGTATCAAATACCACAATTGTAATACCTCGTGCGGCTTCCGTCAGGCGCTGCACAATGGTCTTGCCGCCTAGAATTTTCTGCCAGAGCGACTGATGCCGGGGGCTGCCGATAACAATATGGCCGACGCGGTACTCGCGGGCAAAGCGCAGGATGGTATCAACAACATCCTCTCCCTTGTAGGTGAAGACCATGGCCCCGAGCTGCTTTGCCAGCGTAAGCGTGCCCGCCAGCAGCCGCTGCACGCGCGAGTCGATTGCCGTGGCCTCCTCCCGGGGCGTCTGCACATAGACGGCATACCAGTTGCGGTTGAGCCTGCCTGCAAGACGCGAGGCATAGCGCAGCAGCATCTCGCTGTTAGGCCCGTTTGAGCTGAGGCAGGCCATGATCTGGTCGGGGGCAATGGTTGCTTCCTCTTCAAGCGGCTCGCGCCGGCGGTAATCGATCTGGGAGGCAAGCTCCCTCAGGGTAAGCTCCCGGAGCTGCTCGAGATTGCTGGTAATGAAAAAATTCCCGAGGGCTGTTTCGATGCGCGATGGGGGATAAATTTTCCCTTCCTTCAGGCGCTCCTGAAGATCTTCCGTGGCAAGATCGATATTGACGATCTGGTCTGCTTCGGCAAGAACCGAATCCGGAAGCCGCTCGCGCACTTTCACCTGAATGGACTTTTCAATCGTGTCGTACAGGCTCTCCAGATGCTGCACGTTCATGGTGGTGATGACATGAATACCCACGGAGAGCAGGTCTTCAATATCCTGAAAACGCTTTGCATTAAGGCTGCCGGGCACATTGGTATGGGCCATTTCATCGATGAGCGCAACACCAGGCTTGCGAGCGATAATGGCGTCCACATCCATCTCTTCGATCGTAATGCCCCGGTACTCCTGACGCAGGCGCGGGATAACTTCAAGCCCCTCGATAAGCCGCGCGGTTTCAGGCCGGCCATGGGTTTCCACAAGACCTACAACCACATCGATGCCTTCATTTTTAAGACGATGCCCTTCCTGCAACATTTGATAGGTTTTGCCGACGCCTGCGCAGTACCCCAGGTACACTTTCAGCTTGCCGCGCTGAGAGTGGCGAATTAGGCGTAAAAATGAGCTTGTTTTATCTTCAGTCATACACTCTCACCTGGTTCGGTTTAATGACATGTTCAGCATAAGCACATTCACCCGCGGCTCGCCAAAAACCAGCAGATCGCGGCCTTCCGAATGCTCCTGTATTTTTTTTCTGACAGACTCAAGGCTTATGTTTCTGGCTTGGGCAATGCGCGGAGCCTGCAGCAGAGCATTTTGAAGGCTAATATGAGGATCAAGACCACTGCCTGACGCGGTTACAGCATCGGCAGGCACCAGAGCATCACGGGCAAGGCCATTCTCATGCCGGTAGGCTGCAACGCGCTGTGCTGCCATATCAAGTAACTTCTTAGAAAGGGGCCCGAGATTGCTGCCGCCGGAGGCTGCGGCGTCATACCCCGCACCAGCTGCGGAAGGACGCGGATGAAAGTACTCTTGTCCAATAAAACCCTGGCCGATAAGACTGGAGCCGACAACAGCGCCTGCCTCGGTGAGCAGCGATCCATCTGCCTGATGCGGATACAGCAGCTGCCCCAGGCCCCAGACGCAGAGCGGATACAGGCAGCACAAAATGATGGCAAGAAAGAATGTTGCAAGCCCTGCTGTGCGCAACTCTTTTATAATATCTTTCATGTCTCATCAGGCCTTTCTAAACAAAGTGGAACGCATTGACGAGAATATCAATAATTTTTATTCCGGCAAACGGAACTACAAGCCCGCCGAGTCCGTAGATCAAAAGATTTCTCCGAAGCATCACCACAGCCCCAACAGGCCTGAACTGCACGCCCCGCAGGGCTAGCGGAATAAGAGCGATGATGATAAGGGCATTGAATATCACGGCGCTTAATACTGCGCTTGAAGCAGACTGCAAGCCCATGATATTGAGCGGCGCAATAACGGGGAAAACGCCGATGAGCATTGCGGGGATGATGGCAAAGTATTTGGCCACATCATTGGCGATGCTGAACGTGGTGAGCGCCCCGCGGGTGATGAGCATCTGCTTGCCGATCTCCACGATCTCAAGAAGCTTTGTGGGGTTGGAGTCAAGATCAACCATATTGCCTGCCTCCTTGGCAGCCTGCGTGCCCGTATTCATGGCAACGCCCACATCGGACTGGGCAAGCGCCGGGGCATCGTTGGTGCCGTCGCCGGTCATTGCCACAAGATGCCCTTCAGCCTGCTCCCGGCGAATGAGGGCCAGCTTATCTTCAGGCTTTGCTTCGGCTACAAAATCATCAACACCTGCCTCAGCCGCAATAGCAGCGGCGGTTAAGCGGTTATCGCCGGTAATCATGACGGTCTTGATGCCCATGGCGCGAAACCGGTCAAAGCGGTCTTTTAATCCACCTTTAACAATATCTTTCAAATGGATGACACCCAGCGCTTTTTCCCCATCTACAACAACAAGGGGCGTACCGCCGGACTGTGAAATCCGGTTAAGCGCTCCCTGTACATCAAGAGGAAAGGCCTTGCCGATAAAATCACATACTGCTGAAGCGGCGCCCTTTCGTATCTTGCGGCCATCTATATCAACTCCGCTCATGCGCGTCTGCGCGGTAAAAGGCTGAAACTGCGCATGCGGCAGTTCTGCAATGGGGCGGCCCCGCAGGCCGTGCTGCTTTGCCAGCACCACAATGCTTCTGCCCTCGGGCGTCTCGTCGGCAAGGGAGGCAAGCTGTGCAGCGCTTGCCAGCTCCTGCATTGTTACACCCTCTGCGGGGATGAACTCGGTTGCCTGCCGGTCACCCAGTGTTATGGTGCCGGTCTTATCAAGCAGCAGCACGTCCACATCACCCGCCGCTTCTACAGCTCTGCCGCTCATGGCAAGCACATTTTTCTGCACCAGGCGGTCGATGCCCGCAATGCCGATGGCGCTCAAAAGACCGCCTATAGTGGTAGGGATCAGGCAGACCAGCAGCGCCACCAGCACGGTGATTGAAAACGACATGCCTGAATACAGCCCGAAAAATTTCAGGCTCATTATTACCACAAGAAAAATGATCGTAAGGGCCGACAGCAGGATGGTCAGTGCTATTTCATTGGGCGTCTTCTGCCGCTTGGCGCCCTCGACAAGATTTATCATACGGTCAAGAAAGCTCTCGCCCGGATTGGCTGTGACAACGACTTTTATCCTGTCTGAAAGAACCCGCGTGCCGCCCGTCACGGCGCTGCGGTCACCTCCCGCCTCTCTGATGACCGGAGCAGACTCACCCGTAATCGCGGACTCATCGACCGTAGCAACTCCTTCAATGATTTCACCATCGGCAGGGATCACCTCTCCTGCCGAAATGATCACCATATTGTTTTTTCGTAGCTGATCAGCCGGCACCTGCTCAATGTCACCGTTTTCATGAATACGGTTTGCCAGGGTTTTCGTACGGGTCTTTCGAAGCTCATTGGCCTGAGCCTTGCCGCGTCCTTCGGCCATGGCCTCTGCAAAATTGGCAAACAGCACGGTGAACCAGAGCCAGAGCGCTATTTGAAGAATAAACCCGACAGGCTCATCGCCTGATCTGATAAAGAGGACAGCCGTGGTGATACCGGCGCCAACCTCGGTTACAAACATAACAGGATTTTTCAGCATGGAAAAAGGATTCAGCTTCCTGAATGAATCTACTACCGCCGGGAGCATGATTGCCGTATCAAAAAGCGAGCGGGCTTTAGCAGCCATGGAAATTTTCTCCTAAAATACAACCGCAGATTTAGTCATCAAAAAATGTTCAACTACC
>CAIWCT010000214.1 GCA_903911225.1 uncultured delta proteobacterium | reverse complement strand
TGTTGGGGAGTTCCATAGGCTTTGGTCCATTCTTCAAGCAGGCTTCTGTCAGCGGCATTCAACACGAGTGGTTTTTTCATTCCCCCAAACTAACATAGTCACCCAACTATGTCTAGTTATTTAAGATACACTAGACTAGTAGTAATGCAGAGGTTGCGTGAAGTCAACAGAAAGGCAGTATTCATTGGAGTGAAATTATTTTTTTTCAGCCCTATATTTCCCTTGACATGTACTGAGACTTATTTATTCTAGCATTAAAAATGGGAAATCTAAAAAAGCAGTCAAACAGACTATTGAATTAACATATACGAGACAGGGCGAGCTATGTACCAGGAGGAACTCAAGTATACAAAGACGCATGAGTGGGTGAAGCTGTATAAAAATAATATCGCCCGCGTAGGTGTTACGGAACATGCCCAGAGCCGTTTTGGCAAGGTGCTGTTCGTTGAGCTGCCGGAAGTAGATGGTGAGCATGAACAGTTCGATGCTTTCGTTGTGATTGAAGCAGAGAAGATGCTCTCCGAGGTGTATGCCCCGCTCAGCGGTAAAATAGTTGTGGTGAATGAGGAGCTTGATGAGGACCCAACCCTCATCAACCACGACCCGTATGGCGACGGATGGCTGGTTGAGTTTGATATCAGCCACTTGGATGAAATGGAAAACCTGATGGATTATGAAGAGTATCAGCGCTTTCTTGTAGAGGGCGGCGACGACGATTGATGCGAACGTACAAAAGTAAAAAAGGCTGCTGATTCTTTAGCAGCCTTTTTTTATGGGCTAAAACCCCTCCCAGGTGATGAAGGAATCTATGTCGTCCCGGCAGGAGCGGAACCTGTTCACGGGAAATTCATTGTCAGGGTGCCCAAGGGCCAGGCAGAGAAGCGTTTCCTGGCTTTCTGCATCGATGCCCAGGCAGGCATTGATGGTGTCGGCGTAATAGAGCGTGAGCGCTATGGGGCAGGTGCCAAGGCCCCTGCCATGGGCCGATAGCATAAGGTTCTGGGCTGCCATGCCAATGTCCATATAGCGGGATTTCGGCAGGCTTGCATGCATGGTGATAAAAATGACAACAGGCGCTCCGTAGAACCGGAAACTGCCGCTTTCGATAAAGCTTTTGTTGTCGCCTTCCATAGAGCTTATGAACGGCCGTATCTGCTTGAAAAGTTTTTTTGTCCGGTCAACATACTCTGCCGGAATGGTTTTGCCCTTTGACGGGTCATAGCTTGTCTGCTTCAGTCTGTGGGCCTCCTGTATTTTTTCACACAGCGCATTCAGGGCAGAACCCGTCACAACATGAAAATGCCAGGGCTGCTGATTTGAGGATGAGGGGGCCCAGTGTGCGTCGATAAGAATTTCCCTGATGACCGATTGGGGAACGGCTTTTTCAAGAAAGCCGCGTATGGTTTTTCGCCCGCGCAGGGCTTCTGAAATTTCCATTGCCTTCTACCTATCAATCAATCAATTGCCTGATTTGCCGTCAGCCAGCGCTTCCACAAGCTTTGTATAGCATTCTTCGACCTCTTCAAGCCGCTTTTCGGAATTGCTGATAAAAAGGCCGATTTCACCTATTTCGTCCCGCAGCTTATCGAACTCGATATCTTCTTTCTCAAGAGACACTGCAATATCCTGAATCTTGTGGATCAGCATATTGGTCGAGGCCGTATAAAACTGGCATTCTTCATAGTCCTTTTTGATTATGGATATAAGCTTCTGTTTCAGCAGTACCGGTGTCTTGGCCATGGGAGCTCCAAATGGTTAAAATGCTTGATTAAATGAAAGCGGGATAATATATATATCGATAACAAGAGACGTTGCAAGTATAAAATAAGCACGACTGTTCAGGTCTCAGGGTTTAGGGTTTAGGAAATTCGCGAGGACAAATGCCATAGCCACAGGCATTCTTCCGCAGAGAAGAGTTGGGTCAGCGGCGATCAGCCTCCGGCAACTTACTTCTCAAAGTTTTGATCTGCACCCTGAAACCTCACTACCCGGGTAGTTATAAATCAGCATGACTTCAGCAAGGAGATTTTTCTATGGCATTAAAAAGCGCTTATGAAGCGGCACTTGAAAAAATGAAGACTATGGGGATTGACGATGCGCAGAACTTAAGTGACGTCCAGAAAGAACGCATTGCCGAGATCAAGAACTTATATAACGCAAAAATCGCCGAGAAGAAGATTCTTTTGAAGCATGAGGAGAATATGCCTGAAGAAATTGCATTTCTCGAGCGCGAACGGGAGCGCAAGATTGAAGAAGTTTACGGCGAAAACAAAAAGTAGAAAGCAGGTTTAAGAGTTGGATGTAATCGTAATACGCGGCGGCAGACCGCTTGCGGGTGAGGTAACGGTCAGCGGGGCAAAAAATTCGGCCCTATGCATAATGCCGGCAACACTTCTCACCGGCGGCACACATAGAATACGGGGAGTACCTGAGCTTCGTGACATTGTTACCATGAAGCGTCTGCTTGGCCATCTAGGCGCTGAAATATCGGGCACTGATGAGATGGCGCTCAATACAGACACCATTAATTGCCTTGAGGCTTCCTATGAACTGGTGAAAACCATGCGCGCATCGTTTCTGGTTATGGGGGCGCTTGTGGCACGTTTTGGCAGGGCCAGAGTATCGCTGCCCGGCGGGTGCGCCATTGGCGTGCGGCCTGTTGATTTGCATATCAAGGCTCTGGAGGCCATGGGCGTTAAGGTCGGGATCGAAGAAGGCTATGTAAACG
>CAIWCT010000213.1 GCA_903911225.1 uncultured delta proteobacterium | reverse complement strand
GGAGTTCCTGTAAACGAGGAAACACCTATATTTAAGCGGGTTTCTGTAGGAGAAAACTTCGGGGTGACTACAAACTCTTGAGTATTTTTAATTTTCAAGGGATAGGAGCAGGCAAAAAGAGAACTGCTTATTATTAAGAAGATTACTAATGTTTTGGCGCTTTTAATCATGATTCTCCCCTTTTTTAATTTTTATTTATTACATATCCTTATTTACAACTTAATGCCAGTATTTTTTTGATAATATAAATTAATAAAATCACATAATCGTTAATGTCATAAAATAGATAGGGGGGGCGGTGGCAAAAGGCTAGGGCTTTGCAGTCCACACGTCCGTGCGGTTAGCCTCGTGCAAGTTTTTTTGAAATAGTGAAATAAACTAAAATTTGGCAATATGTTTTAAACCGCGAATTCATTTTTCAAAAACCCTGCAAATAAAGGGTTACCGATTAATACGTTCTTCTTCGATATTGGCAATTACGCTGCCGCCCTTCATAGAAAGGCCGTGGATATTCCCTGATGAAGATATGACGGGCTTAATTCAGCGGCTGCGCTCAAAAATTTAAAAAGGGTCCGCTCCGGGAGTATGTGCTTCGCTAGCAAATCCATCCGCCGCAGAGGACCGCCACTGGAGCAATAAAACTTGACATTGCTTCTTTTCCTTTACTATAATTAAATGTAAGGGAATTTATAAAAGTAAGGAGGATGAGTCATGTCAACGGCAACGGTCAGGATCACATCGAAAGGGCAGATAACAATACCCAAGAAAATAAGGGATTTTTTAAACACAGCGGTTATTTCCTTTTCTCTGCAAGATGGGAATGTTATCGTTAAGCCGGTCAGGGATGCTGCAGGCGCCCTTCATAAGTATGGCCGAAACAATACATCAGGTGCTGATTTTAAAAAATTGAAAGAAAAAGCCTGGGAGGAGGAGGCGCGTGAAAAAAACAAATGTAAGTCTTCCTGACACCAATGTTATTGTGCGGTATCTTGTGGATGATGAGCATGCTTTGTTTGCACGCGCCAAAACTTTTTTTGATAAAGTAAAGCAGGGTGTGGAAAAAGCGATACTACTTGAAAGCGTGCTTGCCGAGTGTCTGTATGTGCTTACAAAAATCTACAAGGTTCCCCGGGATGAGGCTGCTTCCATTTTGATTGACCTGCTGCAGTACAAGGGAATAGCAAATACCGATAAGAGCGAGCTTATCAGCGCCCTCAGGCTCTATATTGATAAACATTTAGATATCGTTGACGCAATTTTGTGTGCAAAGGCTCGCGAGAGCGGCCATCAAATGATTACCTTTGACAAAGAACTTCAAAAAACATTCGCAGCCGGTGAGCATGTTCACTGATTGATGGTGAGACTGGATTTCAATTAACAACAGGGCTTTGTAAGCCGTGATTAAAAAGCTGGTTCAAAATTGCCTTAAAAATCTTGTGCAGAAGCAGTTTGTTCAGCGCATTCTGCAAGAAGAGCTTGACCTGCGCTGCCTGAAGCGCAGACCCACCGCCCGTGAGCAGTTCGGCATTTTTCTTGTGCTGCTCAGCTATGTCATCGGCTGGCCGGCGGTTGCTTTTTTCGGCTTCATGTCTCTGTATCTCAGGCAGCCCCTTGTTCTTATCATAGGCGGGCCGCTCACCTATGGAATTTCACATGCTGTTTTTCTGGTTGGGGTGTATATTGCAGGAAAGGATTATGCCAGGGTATTCATGAAATGGTCGATTAAAAAAGTATGTGAAAAGCTGTCCGCCGCAGCTCGTCCGCTGCCGGCAGATGCTGTGAAAGCCAAGTAAAGAAATGATGGAAGGCGAAATGGATAAACTTATAAACGAACTCAAAGTCAAAATAATCGATACGCTTAATCTCACAAGCGTCGAGCCTGCCGGCATCGATGCCGAAGCCCTGCTTGTGGGCGGCGAGCTGGGGCTTGACTCCATAGATGTGCTTGAGCTGGTGATGATGATCGAAAAGGATTATGGCCTGCGAATAGACAACAAGGAGCTTGGCATCAGGGTCTTTGCCTCTTTGAAAGCCCTGGCCGAATACATACACCAGAACCGGCCGGAGACGCAGCCTTGAGCAGCATGCGGATTTTCGTCACCTCGCTGGGCATCATAAGCCCCATTGGCGAAAACGCTTCTCAAACACTTGCAGCTCTTGAAACATCGGCATGCGGACTCGCGCCGCTTTCACTCTTTGCCTCCAGCGTTGACCCGCCACTTCCCTCAGGTGAAATCCGGAGCCATCTGCCGGGTGACGTGCCCCGCACGCACAGCCTTGCCCTTATTGCAGCCCGTGAGGCCATGGCCGGTATCGTTGCCCCCCCCGATGCGATCGTCCTGGGTGTTACAACCGGCGGCATGCCTGCAAGTGAACTTTTATTAAAAAATAATGATCCTGATCCGGAGAAGTTCCGCTATCATGGCACGGGCACCGTGGCCCATTATCTGGCCGATGCTCTGGGATGCCATGGCCCGGTGCTTACCGTATCGACGGCCTGCTCATCGGGAATGGTGGCTTTAAAAATTGCTGTGGAGCTTTTGAAAAGCGGCAAAGCCCGGCGCGTGCTTGCAGGCGGCGCCGACGGCCTGTGCCGCTTAACCTACTATGGGTTCAACTCTCTGCAGCTTGTCGATCCTGCCGGCGCCCGCCCTTTTGACAAAGACAGACGCGGCATGTCTGTCGGGGAAGGCGCTGCCATGCTTGTTTTAGAGGCTACAGCTTATCCCCCGGCAGGGGCGCTGGCCGAGGTGCTGGCGGTTGGGCTGACCTGTGATGCCTATCATCCTGCCGCGCCCCATCCTGACGGCGCAGGGGCAGAGCACGCCATGCGCAAGGCTCTTGCCGGTGCAGGATGTGCAGCCGCAGATATTGATTATATAAATCTGCACGGCACCGGAACACCCGACAATGACAGGGCAGAGGCCCGTGCGCTGCAGGCCCTTTTTTCTACGCTTCCGCTTCCAGCCGCATCATCCGTCAAGGGCGCACTGGGGCATACACTGGGCGCAGCAGGCGCCATCAATGCGGCTGTTTCCGTTTTATGTATTGTCCATGGCCTTCTGCCGGCAAACACCGGATGCCGCGTGCCCGATCCCGGACTGCAGCTACTACCGCTCAGCTCGCCGCGGCGCGAGCCGGTATCTACCGTGCTATCCAATGCTTTCGGCTTTGGCGGCAACAATGCATCAATTCTGCTCGGCAAACCCGCTGCAACCGCAGCACCCGTGCAAATCAAAAACCGCAGCACTGCCTTTGCAGTGCTTGGCAGCTCATGCCTCACCGGAGCAGGCGATTGTGCACAGACACTTGCAGCCCTTCGAGATGGGGCAGGCATCAGCGGCATGGCCCCTGCAAAGGCCATTATGGCTGGCCTTAATGAAAGCGCGGTGCGGCGGCTCAAGCGGCTGCCGCGCATGGCCCTGTCTCTGGCTATTGCCGCCCATAGCAACTCGGGAAGTGCCGAAACACCGGACTCGGTATTTTTCGGCACCGGTTGGGGAGGGCTTTCAGAAACACATGATTTTCTTTCACGGCTTTTTTCAACGGAAGAGCGCTTCACCAGCCCCACCGATTTTATCGGCTCCGTGCATAATGCCCCCGCAGGGCAGGTAGCTATGCACTTTCAGGCAAAGGGCGCGAACATTACGCTCACCGATGGCGATTATGCATTTGAACAGGCGCTTTTCAGCGCCGGGTTAATTGCCCATGAGACCCCGGGCACGGTCATGGTCATCGCCGCCGATGAGTACCATGAAAAATTAACGCCCCTGTTTGACGCCTCGGCTGCAGGCGCCCCGACTTTCTCCGACGGCGGTTGCGGCCTGCTGCTGCAGCCAACCGATGCGGCGATGGGTTTGCGCATTGCGCCGCTTTTTCTTTCAAATGATCCAGATAGTGACCTGACGATGCACAGCCTCATGCTGGCGCTGGGCGGGGCTGAAGCTATCGGCAAAAAATACGGTGCCGTTTTTGCAGGCATTCCGGCTGCTTCGCGCGACAAGGGCAGGCAGCAGCTTGCGCTTTTTATAAAAGCCGCAGGCTGCGACTGCCCTGTTATAGATTACCGGAAAGTGACCGGCGAGTTCGCCTCGGCCTCGGCTGTGGCGGCAGCCCTGGCAGTTGATTGTGTCAGACGGGGAGAGTTGCCCGCAGGCCTGAACCAAGCTGTGCCGGCCTCCCTGCACAGCCGCGGAATTTTGCTGCTGGGGCTGGGCCGCTGCATAACCGCTGTGGAGATATCGGGCTGATGGATATGCTTAATCCAGCGCCGCCACCGCTTCTGCCGATCGTAAAAATCGCCGTGCTGTGCGCCTGCGCGTCAATTGTTCTGGCAATGGTTAATGAACTGCTCTGCGTGCTGCCGCTTGCAGTATTTGTCGGGTCATGCCTTATAGCCCCGTTTTTGCCGCGGTACGGATTCTTTCTGCCCGTCGTCAGCCGGGGATGCACGGGCAAAAACATGGTTGCCCTGACATTTGACGACGGCCCCGAGCCTGCCGCAACCCCCAAAATTCTGGAGCTGCTGGAAAAATACAATGCCCCGGCCACCTTTTTTGTCATAGGAGAAAAGGCGCAGCGCCATCCGGAACTTATGAGAGACATACTCGCCCGCGGCCATGATGTGGGCAATCATTCCTTCCGCCATGATGTTTTGTTAATGCTGCGGTTCAGAAAAACAATAGCGGCTGAAATTCGCATGGCCCAGCAGGCCCTGAATGCATGTGGAATAAAGCCCCTTGTTTTCCGGCCGCCCGTCGGCATTACCAATCCCCTGCTCGGCTCCATCCTGAAGAAGTATGGCCTGCTGTGCGTGAACTTCAGCTGCCGCGGCTTTGACGCCGGCAATCGCCGCTGTAAGGGTTTGGCTGAAAGGATACTGAAAAAAGTACGGCCCGACGACATAATCCTTCTGCATGATTGTATGCCTCATGGGGATGGCTCCGTTGATATATGGCTACAGGAGATCGAAGCGATTCTTGCAGGGCTTAGAGAAAAAAATCTTGCGCCCGTGCCCCTTGAACAACTGATCGGCAGGCCCGTCTGCAGCCGGCTGGTTGAAAAAGCCACTCCCGATGGAATGTCAGCTCTTATGCCAGTGGATAAACCTCAGGTGGAACAGGCGGATGCCACACCCACGCCATCAAAAGGTCAAGATATGTTTAAAAGTGGTGCT
>CAIWCT010000212.1 GCA_903911225.1 uncultured delta proteobacterium | reverse complement strand
CTTCATTGTTGTCATTTCCCTTTTTGCATTCCATGAAACCAGCACTTCTCCGGTTCTGTCGCCGCAAGAGATTTTAGTGTGCATGCTGGCATGCTATGTACTGTTTTATGTTCTGACAAAGCGGCTTTTCAAACGTTTGGAAAAAACTTGTTTAGCAAGCAGGCCCAGTTCGTTTTCCAGTCTTCACGGTAGTCTCATAAACCGTTGCACAATTCTTGCAGTTTTTTTGTATGCTTTTTTTATCTACGGCCTTGAAGCGAAATCCGCCCTTGTCGCAGTGCCTCTTCTGGCCCAGAGCGAGTCCGCCTTGAGCTTTATTGCGATTGTTCTTTTTTATGTTTTACTGATCATCATCTGGATATGCGCGTATCCTTCATACAAATTTTTTATCAATCCCCTTGCTAGCATGAGCGGGTATGTTTTTTCGCATGTAAGGTTCAATAGTTCGATTGTCGCCCCCTGGCTCATTTTCTCCCTTGTTATTGATTGTACCAGGCTGCTGCCAGAGCCCATTAGCTCCATGCTTGCCGGCACCACACTTACTGGATACGCTTTTATGGTCTGCCTGCTTGTTGCAATGGGAGTATTTTTCCCACCCCTTCTTGTCCGTATATGGGCCTGCAAGCCCATTTCCGAAGGCCCTGTGCGTCAGAGACTGACACAATTCTGCGGCAAGGCCGGTTTTGCCTATAACGAAATGCTTGAATGGAACCTGTTTGAAGGCAAGCTCATCACCGCCGGTGTCATGGGAATCGTACCGTGGTTCCGCTATCTGCTCATAAGTCCGGCGCTGCTTAATCTGCTGGATGAGCAAGAGCTTGAGGCTGTAATTGCTCATGAAATCGGGCATGTAAAAAGGCATCATATGCTTTTTTATTTACTGTTTGTTCTCGGGTATTCTTTTTTCGCCTATATTTTCTATTCAATACTTTTTTCTTTTCTGCTGTCCCAAAACTATATCTTTAACCTTGTCATAGCTGCCGACGGCAGGCCAGGCCCTGCATTTTCATTTCTTGGCATGCTTATTCTTTTGGGTTTTTTGCTTGTCTATTTCCGCCTGCTTTTCGGGGTGTTTTCACGCAACTTCGAGCGGCAGGCCGATGGCTATGCCTGCATGTATACCGGCTCAGGTAACGGGATTATGCAATCGTTGGAAAAAATAGTTTGTGCAGCCTCGCAGAGCCGCAGCGAGCCCAACTGGCATCATTTCAGCATACAGGAGCGTATAGACTACATGCGCCGCTGCACACTTGATACTTCACTTATCAAAAAGCATGACCGCAGGGTGAGACGAATGATTACGGCATATTGCGCTGTTCTGCTCCTATCGGCTTGTGCATTGTTTCAATCTGGAGGCACCATTGCGTGGGAGGGTGATTTTTCTGTCATTGAAAAAATAGTCGAGCGCCGCCTTACAGCCGAACCCGATAACCCCATGCTGCATTTACTACTGGCCAATATTTTTTTTGAAAGGGAAGACTACGGTCGGGCTGAAAACCACTATCTTTTTGTTATCAAGCGTATGCCCGAAAATGCCGAAGCACTCAATAATCTTGCCTGGCTGTATGCAACAGCCAAGGATATGTCACTGCGCAATCCGAATGAGGCTCTCAGGCTTGCGCGAAAAGCCGTTGAACTTGACCCTAAACCGCATATTCTTGATACACTTGCCGAGAGTTACTTTGTGAATGGTGATTTCATGCACGCTATTAAAGCAATTGACCAGGCACTTGCGCAGCAGCCTGTCGACAGGCCATATTTTGAAAAACAGCGCATGAAGTTTCAGCAACATCTTGATGATGCTGAAGCTGATCAATCGGACGGTAATGATGAACCAGTTCAGGATGGGCCGGGTATTGCAATTTAGTAACTTTATGCAATGGGGTTTAACGCCAACCAGGGCGGATTAAGAAATGAAACTCATCAATAAAATTCAGCTAACGATAATAGCACCGGACGCAATCGGAATGCAGAAACGCATCTCAAGAATTTAACTAATGCATCAACTACCCCTGGTTGCCCGGCTTTGCTGTGAAGTGGGCAACTGACCGTTAATATCCGACCCTGATTCTTCCCTTTTCTTAAAATTTTACACGACTTCATTGTTGCTCTTTGAGAAGGGTCAGATATATTTCCGCACCTGATGCGGTTTTCCGCAGGACGATGCTTCCACCCATGGCTCGAACGACTTCAGACGCCAGAGGCAAGGCTAAACCAAGATCTTCCACACAAGATGAGGCACGATCTAAAGAAAAGGTTTCAAAAAAAGTGTGCTGCAGTTTATCGGACAGCTTCTGGCTTTCAAATACGATTCTAATGTTCTGCTGAGTCCCTTCTTCACTGGTAGTGACGGTGATTGACGTGCCGGGATTTGCCATTTTTTGGGCAGCTTTCATCAGCGTCGTAAAACTCTGATCCAGAAGCGCCTCATTGCCCAGTATGAGCACCATCTTTGGGGGCGAAAAAACAAATGATATGTTTTTGCTCAAAAATAACTCTTGAAGCGAACTGGCCACTCTCACAATAATTTCTGTAATTTCAACGGGCACAGGGGTGATGCACATGCTCCCCCCTTGCAGTTCGGCCAGTTGAAGTGCGCCATCAATGGCGTTCAGCAGCCGCTCGCGAGAAGTTGCGAAGTGGCTTGCATATTCAGCGCGAAGCTTTTCATCCGGTATTTCCTCAAGCGCCAGCTGCCCGATGCCCAGCACCCCGTTGGCCGGAGTGCGCAATTCATGAGAAATGCAGCACAGATAATCCCGGCTGCCGACCTCCAAAACCTGCAGTCTGCTGTAGGCCCGTTCCAGCTCACGTGTCCGTTGCGCAACCAGCTCAGAAAGGTTGTCATTGAGTTTTTTTAATTGCAGATGACTGCGTATGCGCGCCAGGACAATTGAAGGTCTGACCGGCTTTATAATATAATCCACAGCGCCCAGCTCCAAACCAAGCGCCTCATCATCATTATCGACCAGCGAGGTCAGAAAAATTATCGGAATATCCCTGGTCCCAGCATTCGCCTTAAGCAGCCTGCAGACCTTATAGCCATCCATCCCTGGCATCATTATATCGAGCATAATCAGATCGGGCTGAGGCTCTGACTGGGCAATATGAAGAGCCGTTTCACCACTGTTGGCCGCTTTGACATTATACTCATCCTTGAGAACGAGGCTAAGGAGCAACAGGCTGTCCGGGACATCATCGACCACCAGTATCGTGGGGCGTTCTTTGCCGTTATTATCACTGATCATAACTTACCTCGCATTATATTGTTAGGTCACTTGTTTTTCACAGGACACTGCCTTTTCAAGCGCTCCCAGAGCGGTCTTGAAATCGAACGCCCGGATCACCGTCGCAATGCCAGAAAACCCCTCTGGAAAAGCGGCTTTAAGCTGACCGGTGTTGGCTTCAAACAGATCAACGGCCGCAGCATCATAATTTTTGAGCAACATTGTCAGCTTTTGACAGACGGTTGCCAGTTGCTCTTTATCTACCAATACCGGACCCTCCCCCTGCTCCGGCGGCAGCTTAGCCTCCAGCTCAGCCAGCAGGCTGCCGAGGGCGGCATCAAAAAGCATGAGCAGACGGGGCACTCCCTGACTGCGCTGTTTTTTGAGCGCCTCCTCCAGTTCCGACGCGCATGTTTGCAGCCGGGTGGCGCCGATGTTGCCGGCAACACCCTTAATCGTATGTGCCAGGTGTCTCGCGGTATCCCAATCCCTGGCGTCGAAGGCCAAGCGTATTTTACCGGTCGAATCTTTATTGCCGGCAAGAAATCTGCGCAGCAGCGAAAAGTACTGCGGCTTCTTGCCTAAACATCGCCCCAGACCAAGGGCCATGTCGATTCCGTCAATAAGCACGGGAAGTTCATTGCTTTTAGCAGATTCCCGGGACTTGATCTTCATACCGCAACACACAGTCTTGCGGGGTTTTATATGCTTAAGCAGCATGCCCCAAAGCAGGGCCGGGTCGATCGGCTTTATGATAAAATCAACCATGCCGGCGGCGATGCATCTATCACGGTCATTCTTCGTGGCATTGGCTGTTATGGCAACAACCGGCATCCCGGACACCTTCGGGTTTTTCAGAATTTCGATAGTTGCGGTCACACCGTCCATCACCGGCATCTGCATGTCCATTAAAACCAGGTCATAGGATTGCTGCTGCACCTGATCAATGGCTGCCTGCCCATTGTCGACTGTATCAACGACTAAACCGGCATCTGTTAATAGTCCGATTGCCACATCCTGATTTATCTCATTATCCTCCACGAGCAGGATATGGGCGCCCCTGATTACGGCAAGTTTTTCCTCCAGTTCTGAAAGTTTCGCATCGGCGCCGCAAGCCCTGAGCGGCTCACCATGAAGCACAGGGCTGTCGTCAAGTTCCGGTTTCAGCAAAAAGACATTATCATGTGCTTCTTTGCCGATGCCGAACTGTGCAGTGAACCAGAAGGTGCTCCCCGTTCCGTAGATGCTCTCGACCCCGACCTGGCCCCCCATCAATTCGGCCAGCTGCTTGGAAATGGCAAGACCCAGTCCCGTGCCGCCGTATTTGCGTGTGGTTGACATATCAGCCTGCTGGAAACTCTGAAAAAGTTGCTGCTGCTGGGCTTCGGTCAACCCGATGCCGGTATCCTGCACCGAGAAATAAAGCAGCAGGTTGCTTTCGGTACGCTCCTTCACGTGTGTGGAAATGCGGATTTCACCCTGCTGTGTGAATTTGACGGCATTTGAGCTGTAATTGAGCAGAATCTGACCGATGCGCAACGGGTCGCCGATCAGGTTGCAGGGGATATCCGGCTCCGTATCAAAAATAAGTTTCAGCCCTTTGCCCTCAGCTTTCTCACTGATAACAGCGGCAACAGTGTTTAGCACGTGTTCAAGGTCGAAATCGATCCGTTCTACGCTGATTTTTCCAGCCTCGATCTTCGAAAAATCAAGAATTTCATCTATGATACCCATAAGAAGACGCCCGGAAGCCTGTATTTTGTTCAGATACTCCCGCTGCCGGGCAGGCGGATCGGCCCTGAGCGCCAAATGTGACAAGCCGATAATTGCGTTCATAGGGGTGCGTATTTCATGGCTCATGTTGGCCAAAAATTCCGTCTTGGCCTTGGTGGCCTTTTCGGCAATTTCCTTGGCCGTTCGTAATTCAATCTCCATTTGTTTGCGCACGGTCAGGTCGGTATATGTGCCAACCGCGCGCAAGGGCTTGCCATTGGCATCCCTAGCCACCACCTTGCCCCGGTTTAATATCCATTTGTAAGGGCCATCCTTCGTTTGCATGCGGAATTCGATCTCATAGCTGCCTTCATTTTCCAACTTCTGCATGGTTGTTGCCACAACCTGCTCCCGCTCATCGGGATGCAGCAGATGGATCCAGTGGCTATTTATATCCTCTGAAAGTTCATTTTTTTCATACCCCAGCATATTGAAAAATGAAGAACTGTAATAGGCGCTATTGCTTTGCATGTTCCAGTCCCACAGCCCGTCGGCGGTGGCGTCTTGCGCAAACTGTAAGCGCTCTTCGCTGGTCTTTAAATTCTCCATCACTGCTTCCAGCTCCACCGTGCGGCTCTCCACCAGATCCTCAAGATGATGACGGTGATTTTTCAGCTCAGCGAGCATGCGTTTTCTTTCCGTAATGTCGCTGAAAAACCAGATTCTCCCGAAATATTTTCCATCGGCGCTGGTCAGTGGGGATGAGTATGCGTTCAAAATGCGACCGTCGTTCAACTCTACTTCATCCCTGCTTTTTTCCAATGGGTGTTCGATAAGATACCTCGTCTGACGGACGAATTTCTCCGGATAACTTAACCTCCTTGCAAAGTATCCCAGCAATTCCTGATTATCATGTTTTTTTAGAATAGGTTCCGGGATTTCCCACATCTCCCCGAAGCGACTGTTTGACGGAGTAAGATGATTCGCAGCATCAATGACGCATATTCCATCCGGGCATGTTTGCGCCTGGGCTTCAAGCATCACGGTTTTTATCGTTAGGGCCTCCTCGGCACGCTTGCGTTCCGTTATGTCTCGAGTCACCCCGATAATCTGGGTTATTTCTCCATGTTTATTGGTCAGCAGGGTCGCTGCTATTTCCGTGTACACGAGATGCCCCTCTTTATGGGGTTGGGATACTTCAAGGGTAAGGGTTCGAATGAATTCATCCCCTGGCTTACAAGCGGCAACCCGACCATGCCATGAATCAATAAACATCTGTAACGACTGCGGCAGCACCACTGGGATGGCCATGATTTCTTCGGGCGTATAGCCGCCAATTTTGTACACAGAGGGGCTTATATACGTACAGCGCATGATTGACGGATCTACCATCCAGATTACATCACTGGTGTTTTCCGCGATTACCCGGTAGCGCTCGTTGGCTTCTTGGAGCGCTTCCGCTGCTTGCCGGCGGTCAAAAACATCGGCCAAACGGCGGACAATGGCGTTTGCCAGGCTCCGCTCCTCTTTGAGAAAGGGGCCCTCATCCTCCGGCAGCCGCTCCTCCCCATAGGCGACCGTCAACTTTAGGACAGTGCCCTGCTGCGTTGCTGCCTCGGCAGCCTGCATCCAGGCTGTTTCGGCAAAATCGGGTGTGCTGAATGTGGTGGGGCCGAATTCAAAGCGGGCGGCAGTGATTTCCGGATACTGCCAGCCCGGCTCGACAAGCTCAAGGGACCGCTGCAGCAGCTCATCCTTCGGCAGTTCCATATTTTCCGTCAGTGCGAACAATTCGTAAAGACATCGCTGCTCCTTCACCCGCTCGCGCAGCTTTATACTCTCGATATGAAGCGTTTCTTCAATTTTTTTCCGGGCACTGATGTCATTGACAGACACCATGAAGGCCGGCTCATCCTCGAATTCCACCACCGAAGCCGACACGAGGGCCCAGTACGGTTTGTCCTCCCAGTCCCGCACGCGCATTTCCTGATCGGACACGAAGCCTTCCTGCAACATGCGTGTTACAAATGGCCCGCGATCAGCAGGGTCGTAGTAAAAGTTAATTGAGCTTGCTCCGTAAGCCTCTTCAAAGCTCACCCGGTAGATAACTTCAGCACGGCGGTTGCAGTAGCGCAGTGAGCCGTCACTCACCCTGCAAATCAGCACCGGGAAAGGCGCGTTTTCCAATAGTCCGCGAAAGCGAGCCTCGCTTTTCGTCAGGGCATTGTGGGCATCCAGGTTATTCAGTGCCATGGAAACGCTGACCACCATGGAGCTGAGCAAGCTCGTGATCTCTTCATTAAAAATATGCGGTTCGGAATTATAGACAGTGAAGACGGCATAGGTTTTGTTTTTTCGTAAAATTGGAAAACTTGCACCGGATCTCCAACCATGCGCGGCTGCACGGCTGTGCCAGGGCACCATAACCTGATTGGCTTCCGTATCATTATTGACGATGTGCTTTTGTGCACGCCATGCGTTTCCCGTGATCCCGCAACCTTCCAGCAACGAAGCATTGGTAGAGATGACTACTTCATCGAGATACTCAGTGCCATTGCCATAGCTCGTAAGCGGAATAATGTGCTTCGTTGCCGGGTCTTCCAAACCCACCCAGGCCATGCTCATCTGTCCGTTCTCAACAAAAATGCGGCATATATCATGAAGTAGCTGCTCTGAATCGATCGCAATGAGGGTCGCATCTTTGATGCTGGAAAGCGCGTCATGAATATTTTTTTGCCGCTTCAAATAAATTTCGGTTTCTTTGCGCTCAGTCACGTCGCGGGAAATCATAATATAGCTGGGCTTCTGGCCTGAAGCTGTTTTTTTGCGTGCAACAGACAGTTCGAACCAGCGCATTCCACATGCCAGGGGCAGGCAAATAAGACGGCCGTAATCGCTGCCGGTTTTCTCGGCGTTCATGATTGCTTCCATGACAACCCCGGCAGGTTCCTCCGGCAGAACCTCTGTCACCAGGCTGCCCATCAGCTTCTCCTTTGGCGCATACAGGAGATCATCTCGCGCCGCCATCACTTGTATGTAGCGTCCTTCTTTATTGAGCTCGAACAACAAATCAGGAGTCGCCTCCAGCGTCGCTGCCAGATCATCATGGGCATTTTGGGAAGCCTGATGCGCGCTCTTCAGCTCTTGATTTAGAAGGGCCAGCTTCTTATTGCTCTGCTGCAGCGCTTCTTCGGCGAGCCTCCGATTAAACACATAGAACAGAGGCAGCATGGTAAATGCAAGCCCTCCGGCAAGCGTGCACCATGGAGCCCACGACCTACTGCCGGATTCATAGCCCGGAGCCGGCTGCATGACAACCAGCCAGGGCCGGTCGGACACCGTAAGCCGCGCGCTATGATACAGGTTATGTTCAACGCTTTCCGGCTTCAGCGACCGGCTCACCTGCAGCGGCTGCGGGCGGTTGCTGGAAGAGTGTACATAAAGCAGCTGATCGGCCTGCGCGTCATGGTCGTCAAAAAAATAGATGTCGCAGCCGCGCGCTGCCAGATGCTGCAGTGACGTCTCAATGAGATCCTCTACGCGGTACAAGGCCAGCGCAAAGCCGATAAGGTTTTTTCGGCGCTCGGCAACCGAGGATACTGAAGCGACATTGCGGTAGAGTGCCTTGAAAATCAGGAAACCTTTTTGATCCCCCGTTTCCTGCACAAGAGTTATCAGCTCCGTGGCAATATAGTCCCCCGAATCCTGTGCTTTTTGAAAGGCCACCCTGCGGGCTCTGTCGGACGCCAGATCAAAGCCGAGGGCTGCTTCGTTACCCGTCAGGGGAGCGACAAAGTAAACCGGAAAATACTCATCACGACGGGCTGCAGCAACCAGCCTGCCATCAGCATTTCGCTCTTTAAAGTAAAAGTCCGGGAGCCCGTCCTTCCGTGCTGCCTGCTCATAGGCGGACCGGTCGGCATCCCTTACCCGGGGGACCCACTCAAGAGCCTGAATGCCTGGCATTTTATCGCTGACTCTCTGGGCTTGCACAAAGTCATGGAATTCCTGCCGCGTGACCTCAACAGAGGCGCTATACAATCCTATGATAGCATTAATATCCTGATGGCTCCTCTCTATGATATGCTCCAGCTCATTTATGCAGTCTTGCGTATCGCCCTTAAACACGGCAGTGATTTTTTGCGTTTCAAGATTCCAGATTATTATAAACAGCAGCAGCGACAGGCCCATACCGTTGCACACAACAAGGGCAACCGTTTGTCCCGCCACCTGCTTCTTTCGGAGAGTCATTGCGGCAATCCTGGCCAAGGGTGTCACAATAAAAATACCCAGAAAATCTCCGAGCCACCAGGTTCCCCAGGTACGGGCGAATCCCTCGGCGCTGATCATCCCGCACAGGTTGAGGCTTTCTGTGCCGACAGTCGCGGACACGAAGCAGCACAGCATGGCGATGGCTGCACAGCCAAGTCTCTGCGGGTGACTTACCTGAACGAGAGACTGCCCGAGTAGCCGCCGCAGCAGAAAGGCCGCAGCCGCGGCCTGCAGGGTTGACCCGAGCGCAATGGCTGAGGATGCGGCAAATGCTACTTCACTGCCTATCTCGCTGTTCATGAACAAAAAATTTACGGCAAAGGCCCCGAGCCAGATGCCAATGGACGCCCTGTATCCCAAAATCAGCATCGCAGCAAGGGCTAGGCCCGAGGGCGGCCATATGAGCGTTACATTGCCGGGCTCAATAGCCGCAAGGAAGCCGATCTTTGCAGTTGCAAAGTAAAGAAGAAAAATTCCGGCCGTTTCTAAAAACAGCCGGCCTACTCGTGAAGGTACATTGTTCATTATGGTATTTTGCTTCATATCCAGGTTGCAAAATTAAGCGAGCGCCTTGTTATGCCCCAACTGAGATCTATGCGTATCAGCCAGGGATCTAGGCATTTGATAAACAAAAGGGTTAAGATGGTTACATCGCTTTTTTATCTGCACATCCAACTGGATTCCGGACTGCGCAGGATTGACAGGGTTTTTGAATCTGTTACTTATTGCAACGGTCATCCCGAAGCTTGTCCTCGGCCTGATCGGGGAG
>CAIWCT010000211.1 GCA_903911225.1 uncultured delta proteobacterium | reverse complement strand
CTGTACCCTTGAATTCTTCAAAAATCAATTGATCCATGCGGGACCCGGTATCCACAAGGGCTGTGGCGATGATGGTTACGGAGCCGCCGTCTTCAATGTTGCGCGCAAGGCCGAAGAAGCGGCGCGGAAGCTCAAGGGCGCCGGCATCAAGCCCGCCGGACAGAGTTCTGCCGACGCCGGCTCCCCGCTGGTTGAAGGCTCTGCCCATGCGCGTGAGGCTGTCGACAAGCACCACAACGTCATGGCCGCATTCGATTTCGGTGCGGATGTGGGCCAGTGTCAATTCAACCAGCTCAACGTGTTCCTGCACGCTCTGATCGTTGCTGCTGGCCAGAACCTCTGCCTGCACGGCGCGGCGGAAGTAGGTGACCTCTTCAGGCCGTTCATCTATGAGAAGCACTATAATTCTGGTCTCGGGCTCCCCTGCGTGTATGGCATTTGCTATCTGCTCAAGAAGCATGGTTTTGCCGGCTTTTGGCGGGGAAACAATCATGCCCCGCGTACCTTTGCCGATAGGCGCTATTAAATCGACAATGCGCATGCCCGGGTCGCCCGAAACGGCCAGATGAAACCGCTCGCACGGATCGATGGCTGTCAGGGCTGTGTAGGGTCGCCGGTGAAGAAAGGTTTCCGGCGCAGCGCCGCATATCATTTCCACTGATGCCAGAAAACGCCCCTGGCGGCCCTGATGCGCCGGACCGGTGACCGTAGCGCCTTCAACGAGACGATGCTCTCGAATGATGCCAGAGGGCACTTCGATTTCATGTGGCTGTTTTCGGAAAGAGAATGAGGGGTCGCGAAGCACACCGCCCCCTTTTCTACCGAGCTTTAACACGCCGGTAACTGTGGTGTTCATTATACTTTTACTCCTTTAACTGCTGTCATTATGGCCGGGATGTCCGAAATTTCAGCCGGAACATTGCGGGGCGCTTTACGTATTTTGATGTTCATGCCGCCATGTTTTGTGCTGCGGATGCGTACCGCTGCGCAACTCGAAGATGCGCAGCGGACAAATCACAGGTCATATGGCGGAACATTCATAGGCTGTTTATTAAGCCCCGGATGTATGGTGCGAAAAATCCGGGGATTGCATGTGTCCGGCATAAAAACTTCCGCCGGTACGCGTGATCATGCTTGCGGGCAAAATCGAGATGGCAATCGATGAAGGGTTTACGCTTTTTTTGCAGTCCGTTAGATAAGCAGCCGACTGATAAAACTTTATAATCTCATTGTAGCGCATATCTACAGTAAAGCAATATTTATTTGCACTTCCTTTTTGTCACTCGCAGAGAATGGGATCCGAGCAGTTAGTGCCCATTTGTATCGGCAGGAGAGATGTCCCGGTATGACGGGCGGAATGGAGGCACTGGGACAGCCGTCGGCTATGTGCCCGCAGGTAGCCGGTCATGGCTCTATTTCAGTCAGTCTGCCTGCTCAAGCTCTCTGATTTCACGGGCAACGGACTTGAAGTTTTTGTCTGTATTGTAAATTTTTTTGAATAATTTCAGGGCTTTTTTTCTGTCGCCCGTGTCCTTGCTCATAAGCCCCATCAGATAGTCCAGGTTCATGTTGTCGCGTTGTGCCAATTTGGGAAGCTTTTGAGCCTTGTTGATATAGTCTTTTGCCACATCAAGCCAGCGCAGTTCCATGCAGCAGTGTATAAGCTGATTGTAGCAATCAAGTTTGTCTGGTATGCCGTAGAGTGCTGTGAGGAATTCATCATGCGCTTTTTCAAGATCGTTGTGGCGCAGGTAGGCCAGAGCCAGATTGTAATGAAATTCTGGGCTGTTCTGATTGCTGTCGTCAGCGATAAATTTTTTCAGCTCATCGAAAACATGGTTGGGGGCAACATTATCGGTCGATGGATTACCGGCTTTATCATCAGGCATTGATGAGATGAATCCGGAAATGGTTGATTCGTCAAGCACCTGTTCAAGGTTGAAAAATCCTCCTTCGGGCAGTTCATCAGGTTCTTCGTCGGGTTTTGTTCGTGTTTCTGCAATAAGAGCCCATTTGGTCTTGGGCCCTATCTGCTCGATGGCAAGGGGATCAAGCTTGCGCTCCGTGAAGAACTTTTCGACTTTGGAATTATAAAATTTGTTGTCAGGATCTATTGTTTTTATTTTTTTTATCGCCTGGGCAGCTTCAAAATGCATGTCGTGATCATAGTAATATGTGGCAAGTTTAACCATCGCCTCAACAGCGTCTCCCATGAGCAGGTCCTTCATCAACTCTTCGACGAGCAGTGGGTAGACTTCGACCTGTGACGGGTCAAGTGTCAGGATATGCCGGTATATCCCCACAACAATACTGTTTTTGCGAAGGCCCTGATAGGCTTTAGCAACTTTTAAATATTCCTGTATGGCGCAGCCCGTATCACCGTTTTCAAGGTACAGCTCGGCAATTTTTGTCATCAGGCGATAGTCGCTCGGGTTTTCTTCCGCCTCTCTGCGGCATTTTGCCATTTTCTTTTCAAACTCGGCTTTCGGATCTTTTTTACGAAAGAAAGGAAGTGAAGAAAGTTTCATGTAATAGCTCCCCCTGCTTGAAATTGCGGTGCTGCTTCTCTGGTGCTCGTGTCCAAGTATATCTGCAAAAACTGTCGCCGTATGGATAATGTTTGCCTTAAATTCCGGCTGAGCATGGCGGGGCGCGATGGTTTATATGAGCATGCTTTTTTTATAGCCAGGAAAAGCCCCCCGCTTTAACGCGCCTCAGATAAAATCATCTTTTTTTCAAGCATTGTAAGTTTATTGTTTTTTTCTGTATATAGTCAATCTTTTTGTGCGTAATTTTTAAAAAATCATTTTTCCGGGGAAGCATGTTTTTTATAGAAAAATGGTGTGATTAGCCACGATGAAATGTTCTCAGGCAGTATGCGGTCGGCTGTGCAGGGGTAAGGGGGAACCGGTGATGCCGTTGGCTGCAACATGGAGATAAGAATTAATGGGGGCTAAAAATATTGTCAGCAAACAGGAGAAGCTCCGGCAGCCCCAGCAGCACTACCATATCGTCTTCCCGGAACCGTTCATCACCGTCGGGCAGGCTTACATTATGGCCTTTGCCCCTGATTGCAAGAACGGTAATGCCGTATTCCTTGCGCAGGTTGAGCTCGGCCAGGCTGCGCTCTACAGCCTTGGAATTGTGCTGTACGCGCATGCTGCGGATTTCCATGCCTGAAAGCGTTGATGCAAGGTCCTGAAGCCCTGTTTGTAAAGGGTTTGGTGAGCGCAGCATCTGGTAGCCGTCGGCCCGTATCCGGGCCACCATTTCTTCAACTGTATCTTTGGGGACCAGGTATTTGTGCAGGACCCGTGTGAAAAGCTCAATTGAAGATTCGTATTCTTCCGGGATGATTTCATTGGCGCCCAGCGCTAAGAGCCTTTCCGCCTGCACCATGTACCGGACTCTCGCTATAATATGTATGGCAGGGTTCAAAAGCCGTATCTGCTCGACAATGCGGTTTGTTCCGACCGGGTCTGATATGGCAACAACGGCAATACGGGCATCAGGTATTCCTGCATGCACAAGGATCGGCTCGCACGCTGCATCCCCATAGTAAATGAGCCTTCCCGCTGCGCGCTCCAGACGTGCAGTGTCGGGATTTGCGTCGATGATAACATGGGGTATATGCGCAGCAGCAGCCGCATCGGCCATGTGGCGCCCATTGAGCCCAAAGCCGATTATCACAAGGTGATCATGGAGCTGGGGCTTGGGCTCATCAGCATAAGTCCCGAATTTAATACGGCGGGGCAGCGGGAGCTTTAAAAAAATTTCAGCAAAGCGGGGGGCAAGCATAATAAGCAGCGGGGTGGCTATCATGGAAAAAATTGAAATGCCGAGAAATATTTGAAAATGCTCCTGCAGAAAAAGTTCTGCCTTGAGGCCTGCGATTGCAATGACAAAGCTGAATTCGCCTACCTGCGCCAGGGCCCAGCCGCAGATCAGCGCCGAGCGCAGCGGGAGCCCAAGCAGCAGGGCCGTGAAGGCAACGATGACAAATTTCAGCGCAAGCAGCAGCACCGTGCCTCCAAAAACGAGGCCGGGGCTTGCGATGATTGTCGCAGGCGACAGCATCATGCCGATGGAAACAAAGAAAAAGCCCAGAAACAGGTCCCGCAGGGGAAGTATATTGCCAAGGGCACGCTGGCCGTATTGAGATTCGGAGAGAATGAGTCCGGCAAGAAAGGCGCCCAGGGCCAGCGACAGGCCGACGCTGTAACTTGCATACGCAATGCCGAAGCCGAGCAGGATGACGGAGATCAGAAACAGGTCGGGATCGCGGGTGCGCCCTATCTGGTGCAGCACGCCGGGCAGTATCCACCTGGCCGACACGATTACGGCAATGAGAAAGGCCGCAGCCTTGAGCACAAAGGCAATGACCACCTGCGGCTCCAGGCCGGCAGAGCCTGCCAGAAGCGGAACGGCAAGCATCATGGGAATGGCCAGCAGATCCTGGAAGATGAGGATTCCCAGGGCCGTGCGGCCATGGGGCGTGTCGATTTCGCCTCGATTCTGCAAAGAGCGCATCACGATGGCCGTGCTGCTCAAGGTGACTATCATGCCTATAAAGACCGCCGCAGGTGCGTGCAGGCCCGCAAGCAGCATGATTCCCGCCACCAGCGCAAACGTTGTCGTTGTCTGTAGAATGCCGCCAAGGAGTAGTATTTTTTTTATCTTGAGCAGGCTCTCAAAGCTGAATTCTATGCCGATGGTAAACATCAGCAGCACAACGCCGATTTCCGCCATGCGGTCGACCTCATGCACGGCATGCACAATGTGCAGGCCGGTCGGCCCTACCAGAATGCCCACGAGCAGAAACCCCACAATGGCCGGGATGTGTGCGCGGTTGCACAGGAAGAGTGCAGCGGCGGAAACAGATAATATATAAATAATATCCAGCAGCAGTCCGTATTCCATTGCGTTCACTCTATGCTAAAGCCGGTACATAATTGAAATCGCATTGTGCTGACAAATAATACATGTATCTATACAAATTTCAAGCAGCTAGAAAAGCATGGCTTTGTTTTGTCCCTTGAAGCCGGCTCCTGTGAGCTTAAGATAAGACATGCCGTGCATGTTCAGCGCGGGCCACTGCAACCAACAAACAGAAGGGGTATTGCCAAAAAATGGCGATGTAGGACATGCGGGGATATTCATACCTGTGACACTCTGCCTGACCAGTGTCCATTCCATATTTTGCGCCGCCTAGAGGCCTTGACACATAATCGGCCGCAGTATATGTATATAAGTTAACCAGCTCAAAGCTATTTCTTATCTGTGCGAGAAAATTATGGTGCTCAAAGGCAACAAAGAGGTCGTGAAAGCTACGGTTCTTGATCGGAACAGTCGCGACCAGGTGGCTCGGCTTGCCACTACCGCAGAGACCTCCGATGACGCTCGAATCAAGCCTTCTCTGAAGAAAATTGGGCCGCAAGACATACCCTCCGATTCCACGGTCTTTTGGTCACGGCAGCCGCATATCTCTGTCTGTCTGGAGGGGGATAACGCCATTCTTTTCGACCCGGACACGGGCCGTGAGAAGGTGATCAACCACACGGGGCTGGCAATATGGAACGCCATGCAGGGGACTACGCGGACAGAGGATTTTGCCGTGGCACTGGCCCGCCGGTACGAAATCAACCTGACGGACGAGATTCGGGCGGATGCCGCCGCATTGGCCGACGAGCTGTTGCGCGACGGCTATGCCGCCACTTCCGGAATACCGACTCCGGAGCCTGCCGGGGCAGATGCGTATTCGTGGATTCATGAGGCGCCGCGCAATATTGATTTATCCCTGACCGGCAGGTGCAATCTGAAATGCGCCTATTGCTTTTACGCCGACGAGATGGCGGGACGGCAGGATCTTCCCGCCGAGGCCTGGCTGGACTTTTTCACGGAGCTGAAGAGCCTGGCCGTGCGGAGCCTGACGCTCAGCGGCGGCGAGGTTTTCATGCGGCGCGATCTCTGGCAGCTGATTGACGGCATTGTTGATGCCCGCATGCGCTACAGCATTCTCTCCAACGGCACGCTGATTACGCAAAAGACGATCGAGCAGTTTCTGCAGGGGGGGCGCCGCATCAGGCTGGATTCAATCCAGATTTCAATCGATGGTTCCTGTGCGGCCGTGCATGACCAATCACGGGGGAAAGGCAGTTTTGAGAAGGCGCTGCGCGGCTTACGGGTGCTGAAGGATGCCGGATTTCCGGTGACGGCCCGCGTGACGGTCAACCGGCACAATGTGGATGATCTGGCAAACACGGCCCGGCTGCTGCTCGACGAAATCGGGCTGGCCAGGTTCAGCACCAACGATGCAATGCCCATGGGAACGGGTTGTGCGCACCAGGACAGCATTGTTCTCACCCCGCAGCAGCGGCTGACCGCGATGAAGACTCTGGTTCAGTTGGAGAATGCATATCCGGGGCGCATTATGGCCACGGCAGGGTCTCTGATCTTGTGGCACATGTTCCGGGAGATGGAGCAGGCAAAGGCCACGGGAACGCCGGTCCGGCGCTGGAAGATGGGATCGCTTTCGTCCTGCGGCTGCATGTTTGTTAAGCTGGCCGTTCACCACGATGGAATGATTGTCCCCTGCAATATGCTGGCCGCCGCCTCGCTGGGCACCATCGGCCAGGTGCAGATTTCCTCCATATGGCAAAACCATCCGCTGCTTAAGGAAATGAGAGGCCGCAGAAACATTCCGATAGAAAAAGTTCCCGGTTGTGAGGGATGCGATTGGTCGCCGTACTGCAACGGAGGATGCCCCGCCGACGAATACACCCATACTGGCAAACTGTATGTGGCCAGCATGAGCTCCTGCTACCGGCTTTTTATCAAAGAAACCGGTGGCCTGCCGGATGTTGACGGAGCGCCTTGAGACTATGTCCAAGCAGATGGATGTCGAAGCTGAGCCCACGCTGCGATTCTGCCTGAGGCAGGATGTCGGGATTGAAGATTTTGGGGCGCGATCTCTCGTGATTCTGTGCGATTCCCTGCAATTACGCGAGATCAATAGCCAATCAAGGAAGTTGCTTGCGCTTGCTGACGGACAAAGAACGCTGCAGGATATGGCCTTAGAGGTAGCCTCCGAGTGCGGGCCGTCGGCAAGCGAGCTGCTTGCGCATGTCACTGAGGCTCTGCTGCAAATGGAGCAGCAGGGCATTGTCAGACGAATAGTAAAACTGATTTCGGAAAGGCCGGATAATATGAATAAAACAAAATATTTGGTAAATCCCGATGTCTCCTTCCGACCGGAGGACGACGATGGGGCAATTCTGTTCAACGCTGATACTGATTCGCTCGAAGTCATCAATCCGGTGGCAGTGGAAATCTGGACATTCCTTGCTGCTCCCCACACGCAGGCTGAAGTGACGGCGCACCTGTGCGAAGTCTGCGCCGATGTGCCCCGTGAGCAGGTGGATCAGGACGTGGCCGAGTTTATCGAATCCCTTGTCAAAAAAGGCTTTATCGGCGTGGTGGAGGAACCCTCGTGATGGATGCCGTTGATACTTGCGATGGATTGGGCGAAGAGATCAAGTCCTCTCCGGTGCTTGACCTGCCGCCGGATGTGCCGGCCTTGCGGATGTTCTATTTGTACCTGTCAGCAGGATGCAACCTGCATTGCCGTCACTGCTGGATCACGCCCACTTTCGTCCACGGCAAACCGACAGAGGGAGAGTGCATTGATTTCGATCTTTTGAAGGCAGCAGTCGTGGAGGCCAAACCAATGGGGCTTTTGGCTGCCAAGCTCACCGGCGGGGAGCCGGTGCTGCATCCTGACTTCCTCCGGATTGCTGATTTACTCACCGAAGAAAACCTTGAAATAACCATGGAGACCAATGCCACCCTGATAGATCAGGCTATGGCGAATCATTTGTGTAAAAACACAAAGTTGTCCCACATTGCCGTAAGCCTCGACAGCCCGAACGCGCAGCAGCACGACCTGTTCCGGGGCAAGCGGGGCGCATTTGACGATGCCGTTCGCGGCTTTGGCCATCTGGTTTCCGCCGGGTTCCGCCCGCAGATTATTATGTCCGTCGATCGGGAAAACGTGGAGCGGATTGAGGCATTGATCGAGCTTGCCATTAGCCTTGGCGCGGAATCAGTGAAATTTAATCCGGTCATGCCATCGGGCCGGGGGGCAGAGATCCACAGCCAGGGGAAGGCGTTGGGCTTCGACGAACTGCTTGAGCTGACCCACCGAATTCGCGGGCCTCTGCAGGATAGGTATGACATTCATCTCAGCTCCATGGTTCCGCCGGCCATGGTGACGGTCAGGGAGCTGCTGCGGTATGGCAGCGATGGCAGCGGCTGCAATGTCCGACACATCCTGGGCATACTCGGCACCGGCGAGATGGCCTTATGCGGCATCGGTAGGAACATTCCGGAACTGTGCTTCGGGATGCTGGGCAAAGACAGCCTGCGCGAAGTCTGGACGGCGCATCCGACCCTGCGCCGGATGCGGAAGGATCTGGCCGGGCCGCTTCCGAGTGTCTGCGGCGACTGCATCCATGCAGTCCGCTGCCAGACCTATTGCCTTGCGGAAAACTACGAGGCTACCGGAAGGCTCGTAAATGTTTCGCCGCTGTGCGCGGAAGCAGAGCTGCGCGGGCAATTCCCTTCTACCCGGCGCATTTCATGGGGCAGAAAGCAACCGAGCGAATGAAAATTTATGGTGCACACGGCCTGTTTCTTCACGCCTCTTCGGTGTTGGTAGAAGGCGGTGCGCTGCTTTTCCTGGGCCATTCCACGGCAGGGAAAAGCACCATTTCCAAACTGCTTGAAAAAACCAATCCGATCTTGGCCGATGATTCAGTGTTTGCGTCCCGCAACAAGCACGGCTTCTGGCAAGTGGCGGATGGAAGGTTCTATTTTGAAGATGGCGACATATGCTGCTGTGAGGCGGCTGTTCGCCGCCGTTCTGCGGATGGATCGTCCTTCAGGTTACTGGGGTGTATGCGCATCCACAAAGCGGGGCATGTGAAGGTGACTTCCCTTGCGCCTTTTGAAACTGCCCGCTATTTAATAGATGCAGTCATGGAAGTCGATGTGCAGCGCAAATTTGGCAGGCTTGACGATAAGATCGGTGAGATAAAAACCTCCGTTTCTCTTGTACGGCAGTTGCGGCGGCATTGGTTTTATCTGGCGGCGGACATTGCGCGGTCATGTCCTGGCTGGCATTTATGGTTTTCCAAAAATTTGTATTTTTCGGATTTGCACAATGCCATTTCCGCAGTTTCGGCGCAAGCGCGTGAGATGCACGAAAATTGAGGTCAATCTAAAATGACACATCTACTCATGCGCCAATCCGAGAACTAAAAAGATCAGTTGCAACAACTTGTGGATTATAGTATCTTTTAAAAAAGATGAAGAAAACTAATTTTCTTAGTTAGTTGATATTATATAAAGGGTAACGGCGACAATCCGAATATACGGATGCGATTTGTCGTGTATGGTTTGTTTTGATTTCCTGACGGTCACATCGGTGTGTGGAAATCGAACTACCGTTTTATTCTGGTAGTGCAATGCTGAATATATTCAAAGAAACAATTAGGTAGGAGTCAACCATGTCGAATAAACCGCGCCTTAAATACGAAAAGCCCATCAGCATCGACATGGGACAAGTGGCCCCCATTCTGGGTGCCTGTAGCACCGGCTATGACCCTAATGTTGTGCCTGGTTGCACTCCCGGTGCTACAGCTACTTTCTGCATGAGCGGGGGTGCAGCTTTGGGAGGTTGCTATCCAACGGGAACAAAAGTCGGGCCACAACCCTCAAGGTTTTTCAGCAGGTAATAGCTAAATGAGTACCGCTCTGTAATCGTACTCAGTTGCATCCATTTTTTTGTTTCCGTTTCTGTGGCACCCGCCTCTTATGAATTGATACAGGGCGGGCCGCATAATGGCAAAATTTCATGGTTTCTTCCAGTCTATCCAATTCAAAATTGATCCCGCTGCCTTATCGTGGCTTTAGCATGCACGGCACCTTTAAGGATGGAGATTTTCTATGGATCAGTGCAGTTCCATTAGCATCCCTTCAGGTAGGGGATGTCGTTGCGTTTAGTTTCAACGGGAAGTCTATTGCGCACCGCATCGTGGGACGAGATGAGAGCGGCTTTGTCACGCAGGGCGACCGGAACCTGGGACGAGATGGACCATATCTTACGACCAAAAAATTGTTAGGAAAGGTAATGGAACGAGAACGGGCTGGAATCAGATCCGCCGTGGTGGATGGCTCACGAGGCTTGCGACGGGCATTTGTTCTGCGCACAGCGAAACGAGTGCGCAATCTAGTTAGCCTGACAATAGCAACTCCGTACCGGCTAACCTGCGCCAGTCGACTGGCACCCCTGCTCTGGAGGCCACAGATTATGACTGCCCATTTTGCCGAAGGCGAAAAAAAAATGACCAAGTTCATCCATCGCGGGAAGACCGTCGCTTGCTGGGTTCCCCACGAACAGCGCTGGACATGCCGCAAGCCCTATGACCTGATTCTTTCTCCGCCGAATGTATAAGGAATGATGGCAGAGGTCGGAGATCTGAGTGTGGAGGGTTAGAGGGTTTCTAATAGCTAAACTTCTAAACATCCAATCATCCAGCTTTGCTAATCATCCAAACATCTAATCATCAAGTTCAACCAACAATTAACGCCCAAAATGCACTCCATTATCTCCAACATCATTCACCGCTTACGCGGATTACGAAACATAAACCGCGCCTTTCTGCTCGTCTGGCGCAGCGCCCCCGGGTGGACTGGGGCAGGCATAGGGTTGATCATTGTTCAAAGCCTGCTGCCCCTGGCCAGCCTGTACCTTATGAAGCTTATTGTTGACGGGGTTACCGGGGCGGCCGTCTCGCCTAATAAAATCAACTCTTTTAAGAATATTGCCGGGCTCATAGCTCTTGCGGCGGCTGCTACCCTCGCGAGCGCCCTGTGCCGCTCTTTTGCAGGCATAGTTCGTGAAACGCAGGGCGGAGTGGTTACCGACCATGTATCAGACATGATCCATGAAAAATCGATTGCCATAGATCTTGCCTATTATGATAATCCAGCATTTCACGATACCCTCCACCGCGCCCAGCAGGAGGCGCCGTTCCGGCCCACAAGCGTCGTTGCAACCATCACCCAGCTTTGCCAGGGCTGTATCTCATTTATTGCCGTTGCCGGACTGCTCATGTGCCTGCACTGGGCTATTGCGCTTCTTCTTTTTGTCGCACTCGCGCCGGGCATTTTAATCCGTCTCAAGTATACAGACAGGATATACGCCTGGCAGCAGGAGCGGACTAAGACCGAACGGAAAGCCCATTATTTTCACTGGATGCTGATTGACAGCGCCCATGCCCGGGAAATACGCCTGTTTGGCCTTGGCCCCCTGTTTATCGGCTGGTACCGCAGCATCAGCATGCAGCTGAGAAAGGAAAAGCTGACCCTCAGTACGCAGCGCGCTCTGTTTGAGCTGATAACACAGACCTGCGGCATCGCTGCCCTCTTCGGCGCACTTGCCTTTATTGCCAGCCGCACGCTGAGCGGAACAATGACCCTGGGCGATATGGTCATGTATTATCAGGCTTTTCAGCGGGCCCAGGGCTGCCTGCAGGAGATACTTTCAAGCCTGGCCGGACTCTATGAAGACAATCTTTTTCTTTCCAACTTCTATGCTTTTCTTGATTTAAAGCCCGAAATTACAAGTCCACCTGCCCCGGTTAAATTTCCCGAGCCCATGGAAAAGGGCATTACCTTCAGCCATGTGAGCTTTAACTATCCCGGCAGCACAAATTCTGTATTGAAAGATATCGACCTGCATATCGTGCCAGGTCAGGTTGTTGCCCTGGTCGGCGAGAACGGCTCAGGTAAAACAACGCTTGTAAAACTCCTGTGCCGCTTTTATGATCCCGCTGGCGGTAACATCTCTGTTGACGGCATCAACCTAAAGCAATTTGATGTGCCTGCCCTGCGTAAACAGCTGACGGTTGTTTTTCAGGATTACATTCACTATAATCTGACAGCCCGCGAGAATATCTGGCTTGGCAATATCGAGAGTGATCCGGCGGATGAAAAAATTATCACCGCAGCAGAGCAGACCGGTGCGGCCCAGGCAATTGGCAGGCTGCAAAAGAGCTTTGATACCCCCTTGGGCCGACTTTTTGAAGACGGTGAAGAACTTAGTATCGGAGAGTGGCAGAAGGTAGCCCTGGCGCGGGCTTTTTTCAGCGATGCCCGGATTATAATACTTGATGAGCCTACAAGCTCAATGGATGCAAAGGCTGAGCATGAAGTGTTTAATGCTTTCCGCAGTCTGCTCGATGGAAAAACTGCAGTGCTCATAAGCCACCGGTTTTCAACGGTACGGATGGCGGACTGTATTTATGTGCTTGATAATGGCAGTATAATAGAGTCCGGCACCCATGATGACTTGGTCAAAAAGGGTGGAAAGTATGCCCGTCTTTTTGACCTGCAGGCGCGGCATTATAAGTAGGGACGTGAAACGTTTAGGGGCCGTGAATCGTGAAAAGTATTAAACGAACGTTGAACCTTAAACCTTAAACCTTGAACCTTTAACCTTTAACCTTTAACCATCTTCCCCCTCACATGGATCATGCAAACCAATTACTATTGAGCTGTCTTAGAAATGTTTTGCCTGAAGCGGCTCGTGATCAACTGCGCGGGCTTGCTTATCGCGACTGGGAGGATCTTGTGCAGGCCGGATTCAGCAATAACCTGGCGCCAATTTTGTATAACCGACTGCGCCCATTTTTTGCAGATAGTATTATTCCGCAGGCCTTGCAGCAGTGTCTTAAAGAAGCTTATTTTATTTCTGCCGGGCGCAATATGCGAATCTATAGGGAATTATTAAAGATACTGCAAGCTTTCAATGCAGCCGATGTGCCTGTTATACT
>CAIWCT010000210.1 GCA_903911225.1 uncultured delta proteobacterium | reverse complement strand
GCATTTCCCGAGGTGAAGCCCGAATATGAAAACACCGCGCTTGCCGGCAAGTGGGATGTGCTGCTTGCCCTTCGGGATCGCGTGCTCAAGCAGCTTGAGACCGCGCGGGCCAATAAGGAAATCGGCAATGCCCTGGAGGCCGCGGTGACGCTGTCGCTGCCCCGGGCTCTGTATGATTTTCTGCAGCCCTATAAAGACGGCCTTGCCGATATTCTCATCGTCTCACAGCTTGAGCTTAAGCTGCAGGAAAGCCCGGAGGCCGATCTCATGAAATGCATTGATGCAACAGGCATAGTCATAGGCCGGGCTGAGGGCGCAAAATGCCAGCGATGCTGGAAATACTATACCGGTGGACAGCCCGAGGTCTGCCCGCGCTGCGCTGCGGCACTTAAGTGATG
Organism: uncultured delta proteobacterium; assembly: GCA_903911225.1. Taxonomy (GTDB): domain Bacteria; phylum Desulfobacterota; class WTBG01; order CAIYCZ01; family CAIRTM01; genus CAIWCT01. The sequence continues at coordinate 3,666 of CAIWCT010000210.1, read as the reverse complement.
CCTATGCAGTCAAACAAAAAATCATTTGCCGTAATAGCGCTTATCTCCGCGGCGGTCATAGCTCTTGACCAGTACACGAAGTATTTGATTTGTAAGACGCTCGGGCTGTACGGGCGCATTGAGGTAATCCCTGGATTTCTCGACATTATTCATATCCGCAACTCAGGAGTTGCTTTCGGCTTTTTAAAGGGCTTCGGCAGCCAGTATAAAATGCTGTCGCTTGTCTGCGTCGGGGCTGTTGCCGTGTTTTTGCTCGGCTTCCTTATTTCGCAGGTGCGGCGCGAGCAAAAGCTGCAGGCTTTCAGCCTCTCGCTCATACTGGGAGGGGCCATCGGCAATTTCATCGACCGGTTCCGCATCGGCGAAGTTGTAGACTTCCTCGACGCGCACTGGCAGGAAATGTATCACTGGCCCGCTTTCAATGTGGCCGATATGGCGATTTCCACAGGTATCGTACTGCTGCTCATCGATGAGCTGCTGTTGCGAAAAAAACCGGCCTTGGAGAAAAAGGCGGTTCATAAATGACGGTCCTGTAAAAAGGCTGATAATGCTGTTTTATCGTCATACCGGCGGAAGCCGGTATCCGTAGGGGCGCACCTGCGTGTGCGCCCTAAGTCAGGGCAGACACGCAGGTCTGCACCTACTCAGGATCTTTATCATAATAACATGGCAGACCTGCCGGTCGGCAGGTCTGCAGGCTTTGCAGGCATACTATGCATCCAATTCTTTTAGAACTCGGGCCTCTTTCCATAAAGACCTACGGCTTCCTGATAGCAGTCGGGTTTCTTATCGGTATTGCCCTGGCCTCGCGCGAAGCAAAACGCGTGGGCATCAATCAGCAGGCAGTGCTTGATCTGGCATTCTACATAATCCTCGGGGCCATTATCGGCTCGCGGCTTTTTTACGTCATCACGCACCCTGAATATTTCCGTGGAAGCCTGCTTGACGCGTTCAAAGTATGGGAAGGCGGCCTTACCTTCTACGGCGGCTTCATCATGGCATTTGCGGTGGCAGTTTTCATGATAAAAAAATACCGGCTGCCGGCATGCCAGACTCTTGACCTGTTTGCCCCCTCTCTTGCCGTAGGCATTTTATTCGGCCGGCTCGGCTGTTTTTTTGCCGGGTGCTGCTACGGCAGGTCCTGCAGCTTTTCCTGGGCAGTCACGTTCACCAACCCCCAAAGCCTTGCCGAGCTTAATGTGCCCCTGCACCCTGTGCAGCTGTATGCAGCAGCAGGCTCTGCCATTACTCTTGCGATTCTGCTGCTGATGAAAAAACATAAAACATTTCACGGCGAGCTGGCGCTTGTATGGATCATGCTCTATTCCGGATGCAGGCTTTTTGAAGAACTTTTCAGGGGCGGGCAGCGCGGAGATCTCGTGTTCAACACCTATCCGGCCTCGCAGGTGATGGCCCTGGTGCTGCTGGTTGCCGCAGCGATTATGTTCCCTGTGCTAAAAAAAAGAAACCCCTGCACGTGACGGCACTGCCCTTTAAAAAAAGACGGCCATGCATACGTCGAGCGAGAATTTTCAGATAGAGTATCTTATAGAGGCAGTGCTTAACAGCGGGCATCCTGCGGCAGCGCTGGCCCCTGATGTGCAAGCGCGGGCAGAGCGCGTGCACGGCTGCGACTTCAGCGCGGCGCGCGCTGTTGTTTTGGGCGGCGGCACAGGCCTCTCAACGGTCATCGGCGGGAACTCGCAGCTTGCAGGCTGGCCGGACAATCCGGGAGTCGGGCTGAAAAAGATATTTCCCCGCCTTGATGTTGTCGTCTGCACTACCGATGACGGCGGTTCAACCGGCGCTTTATTGAAACAGCTGCCCATGATCGGCATCGGCGATATGCGAAAAGCCTGCCTGTCGATGATGCTCCTCATAAATCTAAAAAAAACATACGGCCTCAGCTCTGAGCAGTGCAGCAGGGTTGCCGCGCTGATCCACAGCATATTCAATTACCGATTCCCCGCCAGTTATAGCGGCTTCAAGGCCCTTGCCGATCCCCTGCAGGTGGCGCCTGCGGAGCTGAGAAAGCTATGCCCTGCGCCGCTTAAAGAAACGCTGCGGAGTCTTGGAAAATTTCTTACCCCTGCAGGGCAGGGCCCGGCCATCAGGCCTGCCGGACACAGCCTGGGCAATCTGCTGCTCTCGGCAGCGATTCTTATGGAAACCCCGGGGCGCTTCGACCGGCCTGCTGGCGCAGCTGAAATCCGCAGGGGGCTTGACCGCATTGCCCGCGCTATCGGCATACATCCCGGATGCCTGCATCCGGCAGCCGCTGCGCCCGGCGAGCTTGTCTTCCGTTATGCAAACGGGGTTGAGGTGCGGGGCCAGAGCAAATCAACCTTCGCCCGCCGCGGTTTTCCGGTGGAGGCGGTATACACGGAATTCCGCGCAGCTCCTGTTTTGAGCAGCCGCATTATCAGGGCGGTGAAAAACGCCGACCTGATCGTGCTTGCTCCCGGCAGCCTGTATACAAGCATCATACCCGTGCTGCAGGTACCCGGCCTTGCCGCTGCAATCCGGGCAAACCGCAGGGCACTGAAAATCCTTGGCGCCAATTTCTGGATCGAAGAGGGGGAAACCGATATTACCCATGCCGACAGGCGGCGCGGCTACCGCATATCAGAGCTCGTCGAGGCCTATGACAGAAATGTCCCCGGCGGCGCTGCAGGGCTGTTCGATTTTGTACTGAGCGCAAACCTGGAGCATGTTCCCGGAAGCATCATCAGAAACTATGCCCTGGAAGGCAAAAGGCCCATTTATCTGGACCGGCAGAATGTAGAGGCCATGGGCGTGCAGCCAGTGGAATCAACGCTTTTTTCTCTTGAGAAGCTGCGCCAGCGGGACGCTATTCAGCATGATCCGGAAAAATTCGCCCTTGCCGTTCGCACCATGCTGTACAACTGGCAGCACAGGGAGCTGCAGCAGGCAAAACGAGCCCGCCGCCCGAAAGCCCCTGTTGCAGCCCGGAGCTGCTGCGTCAGCAAACCTTTTTTATGCACCTATCGGGAAACGGTTCAGAGGGCGCTTGCAGCAAAAGCCGTAAAACCCGGGCGGCTGCGTGGCATACTGCAGGATCTGCTCTGGGACAACCGGGACATCAAGCCCGAACACCTCGACTGCTTCAAGGGCGCCCGGGTCATTGCCCCGGAAGCCTGGAACAGAAGCACGGAATGGGACAATATTCTCGGGTATTATGATCCAGCCGACAGGCTGCTTAAACTCCACAGCCACCTGTCAGGTGACCCTGTTCAGCTCAGGGGCAACCTGCTGATAGCCCTGGGTGAATCGCTGCTGGGGCGCTATATTCAGGAGCGCCGCTGGATTGAGCAGAAAGCTGCCGGCCCCTGGGGCCCGCGCAGCTATGAAATACGGCTGCGGCCGCCCCGGGAGCGCGACTGCATGCTCAGCCCGGCGCAGCTGCATGCCTATCTGCGGCTTGCCAGAATGGTGCCCGACCCGGAGCATGAGGGGGTATACCGGATTACGCTCAACAATAATGACGGGTTCATACCGCCGGGCCTGCTGTTTGGCCTTATGTATGCCTGGTATCTCGACAATACCTGCGCGCCTATCATGGAAAATGAAATGTCCATGCTGCACTGGCATGAGGCTACGCTTATACCGCATCAGGTGAAGGAGTTCCGGCGGAAAAAAGCTCTG
>CAIWCT010000209.1 GCA_903911225.1 uncultured delta proteobacterium | reverse complement strand
CGCAAAGCAGTACGGCATACCGGCCATGGGCACGCATGCCCACAGCTGGATACAAAGCTTTGAAAGCGAATACGAGGCATTCAAAATATTTGCCGAAATATATCCTCAGGCAACAACTCTTCTTGTGGACACCTACGACACCCTCACCTCAGGGCTGCCCAATGCAATACGCGTTGCCCGTGAGATGGAGGCTCGCGGGGCAAAACTGAACGCTATCCGCCTGGACTCGGGCGACATGGCATACTTGAGCAAAAAAGCCCGCGCGATGCTTGATGAAGCCGGGTTGGGATATGTTAAAATCGTCGCATCCAATCAGCTCGACGAGCACCTGATCGAAAGCCTGCTCGACCAGCAGGCCCCCATCGATATCTTCGGCGTCGGCACCAGGATGATCTGCTCCTATGACCAGCCTGCCCTGGACGGAATTTACAAGATGAGCAGCATCAACAACTCGCCGACCATCAAGTTTTCGGAAAACCCGGAAAAAATCAATAACCCCGGCAAAAAAAAGATTATCCGCTATCTGGACATGGAGGGTAAATTTTTCATCGACGCACTTGCGCTTGACGAAGAACCAGAGTCAGCTATCAACCTCATCAGGCATCCGGCCATTGCATTTCAAAAAACCGCTGTCAACCGCAGCGCCATTCGCCCTGACCCGGTTTTTTTCCCGGTGGTGCGGGCTGGCCGGCAGGTAGCCGACTTCCCCGTGCTGCAGGCCACGCAGGCCTTTGCCCGGGAGCGTTTCGCCATGCTTCCGGATGAACACAAGCGCTTTGCAAATCCTCATACCTACAGAGTCGGCTTAAGCGAAAGGCTCTACGAGCTTCGGCAAAGCCTGATCGAAAAGAGGCTTCACAATGCATAAAAAACGCTGTCTTCTGATTGTTGATATACAGAACGACTTCTGTCCGGGCGGCTTGCTTGCCGTTGCCCGCGGTGATGAAATAGTTCCACGTATAAACCGGATCATGGGCAGATTTGATCTTGTGGTGGCATCGCGCGATATGCACCCGGCAGGATCAAGCCATTTCAAAAAATGGCCTGTTCACTGCGTCGCAGGAACCCCCGGAGCTGACTTTCATCCGGGCCTTGACATCAATAAGGTGCACTGCTTCATTGAGAAAGGCACAACGCTGGAGGATGATGGCTACAGCGACTTTGAATCAACCAATCTGGATCTTGCCGGCTATCTTGGCTCACAGGCAGTCAGTGAACTCTTTGTCTGCGGACTTGCAACAGATTACTGCGTACAGGCAACGGTGCTTGACGCCCTGCGCCACGGCTTCAAAACCATCGTTCTGGCGGACTGCATTCGGGCTGTTGATGTGCAGCCGGAAGATGGAGCGCGGGCATTGCAGGAAATGCAGCAGCACGGAGCGATCATTATCACCTCAGAGCAGCTTGATATCTGAACACGGGAGCCCGCAGAACAAGCTCAGGCATAGCTATGCCGCTGTTTGCAAACTCACATGCATTCCTGCCTTTGTTGCAAGCGTAATAAGCATTTCAAGGCTGAACCGCTCCCATTTGCCCCGTATAAGATCTGAAACCCTGGACTGACTCACCCCGAAAATTGCAGCCGCCTTGGCCTGCGTTATTTTTTTGGCTTTAATGAATTTGCGCAGATCAGCCATAAGGTCGGCTCGCATCTGAAGAATTGCGGCTTCATCCGGTGAAAATCCCAGATCAGTAAAAACGCTGCCTGAAGATGTAATAATATCATTGTTCATATACTAACCTCCAATGCGGTTGTACCTTCATCCGGAAAGTTTCTGAGATCGTCCAGACTTGACCCGATGAATTTTAATGCTTTCATGGCTGTTTTCATACTTCATATTATATAAGTTTTTATATATTTCGCAACGGGTATTTAAGCACGGGAAATGAGATGCACCTGTTTTTTTGCATTATCCACAGCAGGATGGGGGCTTTGGTATCATGGGTTTACGGAGACTAGAGCATTTAACAAAATGCTGTAGCCATACGGTCACCGGGGAGTTTTTGGTGAAGCAGCCCGTGCGGTTCGAGCGATTGCCATGCCATCATTGCCGGTTTCTCTTGCGAGAATTTAGCACGGGCGAATGAACCAAAAACTCCCCGGTGCGCCTGGCTACAATAAAAAGAAAAGTAACTATTCAGCCCCCCCGACCTTTGTTGGTTAATCGTTCTTCCCTCCCCTTGTGGGAGGG
>CAIWCT010000208.1 GCA_903911225.1 uncultured delta proteobacterium | reverse complement strand
TGAGCGAGTAAATCCCGACCAGTGGCCCCGGGAGCTGACCGTGCTGGCAACGTCATTTGACGATATGCTTGACCGGCTGCAGGATTCCTTCTCACGGCTTTCACACTACTCGGCAGATCTGGCCCATGAGCTGCGCACGCCCATCAACAACCTCATCGGGGAAGCCGAGGTGATGCTGGCCAAGCCCAGAACTCCGCTGCAATATCAGCAAAACATAGAATCGAGCCTTGAGGAATTTACGCGCCTGGGGCATATGATTGACAGCCTGCTGTTTCTCGCCAAAGCCGAAAGCACGGATATTAAGGTTGACCCTGTGCAGCTTGACGCCGCCGCGCAAGCCCATGCCGTTGTCGACTACTTTGACGAGTTATTCCAGGAAAACAATATACGCCTTACCATCAGGGGAAATGCCGCACTCCATGCCGATCCGCTCCTGTTTCGCCGGGCCCTCAGCAATGTTGTTTCAAACGCCCTGCGCTACACCACAGACGGAGGGTCGGTTGATATCAGCATTGGACTGGATGAAAGCAAGAGAGTTTTTTTTAAAGTTGCAGACACGGGTATCGGCATACATCCCGAGGATATACCTAATATTTTCAACCGTTTTTTTCGGGCAGAGTCCGCACGCACACTGGATGCAACGGGTTCCGGCCTGGGGCTGGCCATCGTCAAGTCCATCATGGATCTTCACGGCGGCACAGTAAACATACAAAGCGTTGCCTCCAGCGGAACCACCGTCACCCTCCTTTTTCCGCATGCTGCATAAATCGTCCGCGATTAGCCTTTTTTAATACTCCTGAGATAGTCCTGTAATTATCTCGCATTATACTCAATACCAGAGCCGCAATAATCTTTGAGCAATGGATTTGAGAATACTATGAAAAAAGTAAAACTTGTCATTTGGGATCTTGACAACACCTTCTGGAAGGGCACACTTTCCGAAGGTGCCATAGAGTATGACAAGCACAACCATGAAACGGTTATTGCGCTCGCTGGTCGCGGCATTATGAACGCCATCTGCTCAAAAAACAATTATGAAGACGTGCGACAGCGCCTCGTGCAGCAGGGCATCTGGGACTATTTTGTTTTTCCGAAAATTGCCTGGCAGCCCAAAGGAGCCATGGTAGCTGAGCTTATTGCCGATATGCACCTGCGGCCGGAAAATGTACTGTTCATCGATGACAATTCCTTAAACCTCAATGAGGCCCTGTTTTACTGCCCCGGCCTGCAGACCTCCTCTCCCGATATACTTGCCGGCCTGCTGGGCCTTGATGTCTGCACCGGTAAGCCGGACCGGGAGATGTCGCGGCTGAAGCAGTACAAACTGCTTGAAAAAAAACACGCCGACCGCGTCAGCGCCCAGTGCGACAATAAGGACTTTCTGCGCGGATGCAGGATCACGGTGCAGCTCTGCCATAACTGCCAGCCCGAGTTTGACAGGATACTGGAACTTATCAACCGCGCTAACCAGCTCAATTATACCAAAAACTGGCTTACAAGGCAGGAGCTTCAAGACCTGCTGCAGGATGGGGGCGCTGAAACCGGCTTTGTCCGGGTGCAAGATAAATACGGCGATTATGGAGTCAGCGGTTTCTATGTGAAAAGAAACAGCAGGCTTGAGCATTTTTTATTTTCCTGCAGAATCATGAATATGGGGGTGGAAAACTGGCTGTACGAAAAGCTCGGGCGACCAGCCATCGATGTGGCGGGCGATGTGGCTGTGCCGCTCTCGCAGGACAACGCCTGCGACTGGATTACAGAAATTGCAGCAAATAAAAGCACATCGAGCGCACTGCCGAGAACCAGCTATAAATCGCTGAGCATTATGGTAAAGGGCAGCTGCGACCTGCTGCAAATACAGCATTATCTATTAAAGGGATCACTCTTTGATTGCGAGGTAAGCTATCTCTCCCCCGCTGGCTACCGAATGAATGTTTCACACACGGAAATCCTGAAACAATGCAATCTGCATACGCTGGCCAGCTACGGCCCAATAATAGACAAGCTG
>CAIWCT010000207.1 GCA_903911225.1 uncultured delta proteobacterium | reverse complement strand
CGGTATGCTAAAATCACCCTTAGCATCAGCTGCTGCCTGGCGGGCTCCCTCGGGACTTCTGCATGACGAAACGTCAAGACTGTCGGGGAGCATAATGCTGGTTGTTGACAGGGCAACGCCGCGCTCTATGATATTTTCAAGTTCGCGGATATTGCCGGGAAAATCATAGCGCATCAGGCAGTCAAGAGCAAACTCTGAAATTTCGCTGACATTTTTCCCGGTTTCCGCAGCAGACCTATCCAAAAAATACCGCGCCAAAAGAGGAATATCCTCCCGCCGTTCACGAAGCGGCGGCAGCGCTATATTGATGACATTCAGCCGGTAGTAAAGATCTTCCCGGAACGACCCGTCAGCCACCTTCATCCCGAGATTTTTATTTGTGGCTGATATTATGCGCACATCAACCTTGATTTCATCCGTGCCGCCCACAGGCGTAAACGTCTTTTCCTGCACCATGCGCAACAGTTTCACCTGCAGCGCAAGCGGCAGCTCTCCCACCTCGTCAAGAAAAAGCGTGCCTCCGTGGGCAGCCTCAAGAAAACCCATTTTATCCTTAATGGCCCCGGTAAAAGCCCCCTTTTTGTAACCGAACAGTTCGCTTTCAAGAAGCGTCTCGGGGATACCGCCGCAATTGATGACGACAAACGGAAGCCCCACACGATTGCTCTGGCCATGGATAGCCCGCGCTACCAGTTCCTTGCCCGTTCCGCTCTCGCCGGTGATAAGCACATTGCTCTTTACTGAGGCCGCCCGCCCGATCAGATCAAAAACCTTTTTCATCGGCAGGCTCTGGCCGATCATACCGCAGGAGGCCTGCTGTGATTTGGCGGAAGAACCATCCTCTAAAATCCTTGATTCAACAGCCTGTGAGCGTTTTTCAAGAGCCGCATCAATTTTTCGTTTTATTTCCTCAACGTAAAACGGCTTCGTAATATAGTCATATGCATCTTCATGCATGGACTCCCGCGCCGTCTCAAATGATGCAAATGCCGTAACCATAATAAAAATAGTTTCCGGCGAAAAATCACGCACGCGCTGCAGCAGGGTGATGCCGTCCATGCGGGGCATTTTAATGTCCGCAATAATCACGTCAAAGGGCTCCTGCTCGCAGCGCGCCAGGGCATCCAGGCCGTCGCAGGCGCACGAAACGGTATATCCTTCACGATCCAGATATATCTCCAGCATCTCCCTGATGCTCTGCTCGTCATCTACAACCAAAATTTTGGGCATATATTTCTTTCATCTCAAGCGTAATTGTTTTAGCACGGCGCTCTCACGTCAGGCCCCGTGCCGCTTGCGGCAGCATTCTAGCACAAACAGGAGAATACAGGTATGGCTATCAGTCGGCAAAGGGATAGATGATGGAGCCGGCGACAATACTGTAGGCTGCACGCCCCTTCAAATGTCTGCCGATAAATGGTGAATTGCTGCTTTTTGAAAAGAGCCGGCCTCTGTCCATCACGTACTCCGCCTGGGTATCGATAATGGTTATATCGCCGTCCCCGCCTGCCTGAATACGCCCCTTAGACAGGTTCAAAATGCGGGCCGGATTGACCGTATACTTCTCAAATGCCTGCATAAGAGTCAGCACTCCTTCTGAAACCAGCGACAGCGTCAGGCTCAGGGAGGTTTCAAGCCCGATCATGCCGAACGCTGCATGGTCGAACTCCACATCCTTTTCAAGCGAGGAGTGCGGGGCATGATCGCTTGCAATAACATCCAGCGTACCGTCTTTCAGCCCCTGCCGGATTGCGTCCAGATCCTGCTGCGTGCGCAAAGGCGGATTCACCTTCGTGGCTGTATCAAAGGAAGCAACGGCATCATCTGTTAATGTAAAATAGTGCGGGGCTGTTTCGGCGGTTACGGCAACGCCCCGGGCTTTTGCCTCCCGTATAATCCGCACCGAGCCCGACGTGCTCACATGGGCTATATGAACCGGGTGGCCGACCCATTCGGCAAGAGCTATCTCCCGGGCGACAATCAACTCCTCAGCGGCGGGCGCAATACCCCGCATGCCCAGGCGGGTCGAAACAATACCCTCATGCATCATGCCCCTTGCCGCAAGATCCGCGTCTTCACAATGGCATATGACCGGGAGAGAAAACGTTTTTGCATACTCAAGGCAGCGGCGCATAACCTCCGCGCTTTTAACTGTTTTCCCGTCATCGGAGAGCGCAACAATGCCCGCCTCCTTCATGTCACCATACTCGGCAAGCGCCTCGCCTTTCAGCCCCATGGTAAGAGCGCCAACAGGATACACGTTGACACATGCCTCTGTGCGGGCCTGATGCATAATAAAATTAGTGACCGAGGCATTGTCATTGACAGGGCTGGTGTTGGGCATGCATGCGATGCTGGTAAACCCGCCTGCGGCAGCAGCGCGGGCTCCTGTATGTATGGTTTCCTTGTACTCCTGGCCGGGCTCTCGCAGGTGCGTGTGCATATCGATAAGGCCGGGGGCCACAATCAGCCCCGCGGCGTCAATCACCTGCATACTGCCGGTTGCCGTAATCTGCTTGCGCAGTTCAAGTATCTTCCCGCCGTCGATCAGCACATCAAGCATCGCATCGGTTCCCGATGCAGGATCAAGCACCCGTCCGTTTTTTATAAGCAGCGGCATAATTTATTTCCCTATCAGAAGGTACATAAGCGCCATGCGCACTGCGACGCCGTTTGTAACCTGCTCAAGAATTATAGATTTCGGGCCATCCATCACGTCGGCCGACATTTCTATGCCGCGGTTGACGGGCCCCGGATGCATGACCAGTACGTCAGGGCGCGCATGGCTCAGAACGGTTCTGTTGAGCCCGAAAAACCGCGAATATTCCCTGATTGTCGGAAAAAGACTCTGGCTCTGCCGCTCAAGCTGAATCCGCAGCATCATGATGACGTCAACATCCCGCACTGCATCGATAATCGATGGGATAAACGTCACGCCCAGCGATTCTATAAAACGGGGCACCATGGTCTGCGGCCCCGACACGCACACCTGCGCGCCCATCATATTGAGCAGAAAAATATTTGAGCGGGCAACACGGCTGTGAGTAATATCGCCGATAATAGCCACCTTCAGCCCAGCCAGGGACCCCTTGCGCTCCCGCATGGTGAATGCATCAAGCAGGGCCTGAGTCGGATGCTCATGGGCTCCGTCGCCGGCATTGATGATGGCCGAGGGCAGCACGTCAGCAAGCATTTTGGGCGCACCGGCGCAGGAATGCCTGACGACAATGAGATCCGGGTGCATGGCCTGCAGGTTCTCTCCCGTGTCCCGGAGCGTTTCGCCTTTTACCACGCTGCTGCTGCTGGCGGAAATATTTACCACATCGGCGCTGAGCCTTTTACCGGCTATTTCAAACGAGGTGCGGGTACGGGTGCTGGGCTCGAAGAAAAGATTGATAACCGTTTTACCGCGCAGCGTCGGGACTTTTTTAATATCCCGCTCAGATACTTCCTTCATGGACGCGGCAGTATCAAGAATATGGGTGATTTCAGTAGGGACAAGATCGCCTATCGAGAGCAGGTTCTTGCAGCGCAGCTCCATTACGCACCTCCTGTAATGAAGGCCTGATCGATACCGTCGTCTTCCTGAAGCAGCACTTCAACTCGTTCACCCTTCGTGGTAGTTATATTCCTGCCCGTATAATCGGGCTGAATGGGAAGCTCCCGGTGGCCGCGATCGATGAGCACAACCAGGCGTATCGCCTCCGGCCGACCCAGGTCATTGATGCCGTCAAGGGCCGCCCTGATGGTTCTGCCGGTATACAGCACATCATCGCACAGATAAATCTTGGTGCCCTTTATGGGAAACGGTATTTCGGTTTTTTTCAGCACCGGGTGCGAGGCTATCTCGGAAAGATCATCACGGTACAGCGTTATGTCAAGAGCTCCGACCGGTATGCGGACACCGGTGAATTCCTGCAGCTTCCGGGAGAGCCTGTTTGCAATCGACACGCCACGCCGGCGGATACCTATGAAAGCAAATGTTTCCGAACCCCGGTTATGCTCCCACAATTCAAAGGCAATGCGGTTGAGCGTCCGGTCGATATCGCTTGTATCCATGATTATTTTTTGTTCTGTCATGGCCTGCCCCTAAAAAAAAACCTCCCCCGTGACTGGAGAAGGTTTATGATGCCGCTGGTCGATGTGCACACATGCTTATTGGCCGTTTTGTGCTCGTGCTGGTTTATCTGGAGTATTTCTTTTTAACTAGCACAGCCTGCACAGCCTGGTCAAGGGAAAATAAAAAACCGCCATAAGCTTTTTGAAAGATTATTCGCCGGGTTTGACAATAGCACCATCTATGGTAACATAGTTTATCAGGTACATCATTGAAGGCAGCCAGAATGACGCAACATTTTGAATTTTCTTTTTATTCCAGAAGCAGCGACGATACTGTAAAACGAGGCAAACTGCTCGGGGCACACCTGACTGCAGGCTCTGTAATCGGACTTGTGGGCGATCTTGGCGCCGGCAAAACCTGCTTCATCAAAGGCATAGCCGAAGGGCTCAATAATACACCTGCAGACGAAGTCACAAGCCCGACATTCACTATTTTGCAGGAATATCCCGGGCCGGTGCCGCTCTACCATTTTGATGCGTACCGCCTGTCTGGCAGCCATGATCTTGAGGCAATCGGATTTGAGGACTATGTCGGCACCGACGGCGTCGCGGTCATTGAATGGGCAGACCGGATCAGCGATGCCCTGCCCGACGACGCAATCATGATACGCCTTGAGGCAATATCGGAAAATGAACGCCAATTTTTTTGCAGGGCACGAGGGACAAAGCATTGCGCTATACTCTCCCTGTTTCACGATTGTACCACAGCCGTCGCAGGAGCAGAAAAGGCACGTTAGCCATAGACTGCCCGCACAACTTCAAATCGCCAAAATTGAGCGCGTGCAGCGCGCAGGCATATCTCATTCCGGCCAAAGTCTATGGATATCGATAACCAACGCAAAATGACATCGCTCCATATCCGCCCGGGGCTTATCATGGGGCTGGTGCTTGTCTGCTTAACACTTGCGGTCTACGTACATGTCAGGGACTTTGATTTTTGCAACTATGATGATGATCAATACGTGTACCAGAATCCATGGGTGCTCAACGGATTCTCCGCCCAGGGTGTCTCATGGGCATTTACAAACATGCATGCCAGCAACTGGCACCCCCTGACCTGGCTTTCGCATATGGCCGACAGCCAGCTTTATGGCATGAATGCCGGCAATCATCATCTGACAAACGTGATTTTGCATATCCTGAACACGCTGCTGCTGTTTGCTGCATTCTGTCGGATGACGGGCATGCGCTGGCAAAGCTTTTTTCTTGCCGCCCTGTTTGCACTGCATCCCCTGCACGTGGAATCGGTTGCGTGGGTAGCAGAACGCAAAGATCTGCTGAGCACTTTTTTTATGCTGCTGGCGCTCAATTCCTATGCCCGCTATGCCCCGGATCCCAGCCGCACCCGATACCTGCCGGTGCTGGGCTTCTTTATATGCGGCCTTTTGTCCAAACCCATGGTGGTAACTTTTCCCGTGCTGCTGCTGCTGCTGGACTACTGGCCACTGGGCAGACTGAGCAGCAGGGCAACGGCATCACGGAAGGCAACTGCCCTTGCATTGCTGGCAGAAAAAGCTCCTCTGCTGGCTTGCTCGGCGCTCTCCACGGCGATTTCCTTTACAGCACAGCTCAAGGGAGGGGCAGTCATGTCACTGACGGATGCCCCCCTGCAGCTTCGGCTGGCCAATGGGCTTGTTTCCTATTGCGCCTATTTGAGAGACATGATTGCGCCGTTCCGGCTTGGCCTCTTTTATCCATTTCCTGACGCCATACCATTTTCTGTAGCCGCATTTGCCGGCGCGACGGTTCTGGCCATAACGCTCTTTGTGCTTCGACAGCGAAACAAACAGCCCTGGCTGGTGGTAGGATGGCTGTGGTACCTGGTGACCCTGCTGCCGGTAATTGGCATTATTAAAATAGGCTTACAAGCCCGGGCTGATCGCTATACGTATATGTCCCTTGTAGGTATTGGCATTGCAGTGATATGGGGGCTGGCATCCCTTTGGAGCATGTCCCGCAGATCGAAGGCGCTGGGCATTCTTTGCGGCGCGGCACTGGTCATCGCACTTATGGTTGCAAGCTACAGGCAGGTTCACTATTGGCGCAACAGCATTACACTCTTCGAGCACACCTTGGCCGTGACGCAAAACAACTATATCGCCCATAACAATTTAGGGCTCGCGCTGATCAATGAGGGGCGCTTAGCAGAGGCGATTGAGCAGTGCCGATTGTCGCTTAAAATAAATCCGCGCTGCGAAGAAACCTATGTAAACCTTGGCCTTGCGTTTACCCGGCAGGGAGATCTGCAGCAGGCTGTTCAGAACTACCATATAGCCCTTGAGCTGAAGCCTGACTTTCCCGTCGCCCATAATAACCTCGGTATGATACTGGCTCAACAGGGCAATGCCGCAGATGCAATCAAGCATTACAACCTGGCGATCAAAAGCAGCCCCGATTATGCCGAGGCCTATAACAATATGGGCAATGTGTTGCTGAGCTTGAATAGGCCTGCTGAAGCACGCGATCAGTTTCTCCTTGCGCTGCAGATCAACCCTGCCTATGCCGAGGCGCATAACAACCTCGGCAATGCCTTCACGATAGCTCAAGACTTTGACCGGGCGCAGGCACACTACCAGCATGCTCTGCAGCTCTTGCCGAACAATCCCGATATTTATTGCAATCTCGGAAACATCTATGTCTTAAAGGGTATGCTGACCGAGGCCGTTTTCTGCTTCCGCACGGCTGTACGGTTAAATCCCGCATCAGATAATGCCCGCCGCAAACTCGAGAGGGCTTTGCAGCTTCAACAAGCTCCTTCGGCTAAATGACGTCCTGCAACCGTGCTCAAGCAATCAATGGCCAGTGCATGATATTGGCGCGCGGCAGAATACATCATGGAGCGGGGCAGGAGATTTGGCGCGGTTTTTACAGTGGGCCGCATCATTGGCCCTGCAGGTTATGTGGGGGTCGGCAAAAGCATCCGTTTTCTGCAGCGCGCTGTAATGAGCCCAAAAATTCTTTTATCCAGCCCCTTATGTGCCCAGCAGTGCATGCCGGTAGGAAACCCCTGAGATTTTCATCCCGCTTGCAGCCCTTCTAATTTTTACAGCTAGCACGACCGGATCCCGGGCTCCGACATTACGAAACTTTACAAAATAATAAATCGTGTAAAAATCAGATTTTTTTTCAATCTTATTGACCTGGCACTTTCCTTCTTCATAGAGTCCGAGTTTTATTTTGCAGCTTTCTTCATAGAATTTTCTAAACTGCTCTTCAGATATTGCCGCCCGCGCAGTGTCGTCAAAATCTCTGATATAGGCTTTATAGTCGCCTGCATTCAGCGACGCCAGAAGATTGACAACCTCCGGCTCTGCCTCGGCAATCACCTGACGCAGCTCCTGCTCTCGCGGGTCTGTCTGCGCCGGCGCGGCCTGATCAATTGTCTGAGTGGATTTTGCCGCACAGGCGGCCATCATAAAAAACACCAGCAGCAGAAACGTAACTCTTTTCATACTGTACCCCACTTTCACTTTCCGCTTTTATTATGCTTGCGCAATTCGAGCAACAAATTGTAAGCCGATCCGGCTCATCAATTATTTATAAAAATATTAGCCTCAGAATGCCTCATACCACTTATGTTAGTATAACATATAGCATACAGGGGTGTCGCAATTCATATTTTGGAATTATACCATGCTCACATGCAAACCAACAGCCTTTAGAGATATTTTTCCCATGTACCAAACCCTGCGCTTTCTACATGCTATACAGGACAGTTCATGTATGGCCTTTGTATTGATCATATGGTATCGTGTTACATAAAAAAAACTGGCATGCTTCATCATATGCGAGTTATGAAAGGCGCAGAAACATGCACGAAACGCTATGGTCTGAAACATTCCGGGCCCGCTATTACGAAGTGGGGCATGACGGCTGCGTGACCATCCAGGCCCTGTGCAACTATTTCCAGGAGGCTGCCGGCAACCATGCCACCCGGCTGGGCGTGGGCATGCAGAAGCTGATGGATCAGCACCAGAGCTGGGTGCTGTCGCGCATGCTGGTGCAGATGTCAGTTTTTCCGGGCTGGCATGATGAGGTGACGGTTGACACCTGGCCTGCCGGTGTTGAGCGCATGTTTGCCCTGCGCCTTTTCAGGCTGCGCTGCGGCGAGCGCATGCTCGGTTTCGGGACAAGTGCGTGGCTGCTGTTTGACCTTGACCGCCGCAGGCCTCTGCGGCCTGAATTTGTTCGCGATTTCGCAGTGGATGGCCCTGAACTTGATCTCGGAACAAAACTTTCCGGCAAGGTGGAGCCGCCGGGCCAGTGCCCGTGGCAGCGGCCATTCACCGTTCGCACAAGCGATCTTGACATGAACCAGCATGTCAACAATGTCAATTATATCGACTGGGCGCTTGAGGCCGTTCCACCTGATACCCGGCGCTCGTGCCGCCTCAACCGGCTGCAGATCGATTTTCTGGCAGAATGCCGTGAGGATGAGCAGGTCGTCTCGAAATGCGCACCCGATAATGTCGCAGCAAGCGGCTGCTTTCGCCATGCCATATGCCGCTCCGACGGCAGCATTGCCGCAGCTGCCCTGAGCAGCTGGCAAGGCATAAAAAATAGCGGCTGAAACCGCTTGCGTACATAAAACCAATGTAAAGGAGGACATCATGATACTCGGACTTTGCGGCAGCGGAAGAAAAGAGGGCAATACCGGCGCTCTTGTCGAAGCGGTATTGCAGGGGGCGGGCAGCCAATCGGAGCTTATATGGCTTATCGACCTGAACATCGGGTACTGCACGGGCTGCATGCGCTGCGCCTTTGAAGGCACGTGCTGGCAGCAGGACGGCATGACAGCCCTGTACCGGAAGCTCATCGACTGCGACGCCATTGTATTCGGCTCGCCGTGCTATTACGGCAATGTATCCGGGCTGTTTAAAAGCTTTATGGATCGCAGCATCGCCCTGGGCTACATGGGCATCGGCAAAGAGGCCGAAATTGCCATGCACGGCCGCAAGCCCCTTGCAGGCAAGCCTGCTGCAATTGTATCGGCTGTGGCAGGCCATGGCGCGGACAGCGTGCTTGCCATAATGGAGAGCTATGTCGGCTACGGCGAAATGAACATCGTCGGTAAGCTCGGCGCCGTGGCGGGCATGGATGATGTGCGGGATAAAAAGGAAATTATGGGCCAGGCCCGCGAGCTTGGCATTAAGCTCAGGCAGGCTTTAGGAAAGTAAAAGGCCTTTTTTAAAGGCCCTCATGAGCAATACCACGGAGCAATTTTCTGGAGCATATTTCAGCTGTCGCCTTCGTGCGCGCTGCACATGCGGTGAAACTCTTTCGGGGTATATATTGGAATCGTTGCCTTTTTAAACCCCGCCGAATCCCGGGTTACGACACCAAGGGCTCCTGCATGACGGGCAGCCTCATGAATAACGGCGTCCTGGAAATCCTGAAACTTAAGCTGCAGCGCCGATTCAAGCACAACGCGGGGAACCGGAGCGACATCAAAAAGCTTCAGCATCTGCAAGATATACTCATGCGCCCGCCGCTCGCCAACGGTTTTCGTGGCAAGATAATGAATTGTCGTCACCGTTGTGGCGCACAGGCATCCGGTAATCTCGCCTTTTTCAATGCGGGTAAACAGCTGGGCCGCCGTTTCTGAAAAAGGCTCACGGTCCAGCAGAAAGTCGAGAATGCCCTTGGTGTCGAAGAGAATCACTTGATGTATTTCTCCTCAAGAAACCGGCGGTAATCATTCCCATCAAGAGCCGCTCCGCGCAGTGCGCCTTTCAA
Organism: uncultured delta proteobacterium; assembly: GCA_903911225.1. Classification (GTDB taxonomy): domain Bacteria; phylum Desulfobacterota; class WTBG01; order CAIYCZ01; family CAIRTM01; genus CAIWCT01. Next base: position 1,430 of record CAIWCT010000207.1, on the reverse strand, counting down.
AGAACTGACAAGGGGGGTATAAGGAGAAGCTTTGCCCTCCCCTTTTTTTCTATCCAGAAGAACAAAATAATCGGCAACCATCCGTGATACGGATTTTCCGGATTTTTTTGATGCGCTTTTGGCTTTCTTCACCAGATCACCATCAAGGCGCAGTGTTAATTTCTGCATGACAAGCTCCCTTGCATTTTGACGTACATATATATTTAAAAAGTATACGTCATACCGCACATTGTCAATATGACACTTTTGATCTGCTGGCCTGCTATAAAAACAACGCCGATATAAACGAAACTATTTTCGCAAGCACAATAATGAAAACCGGTGGCGTTGTTTACTGCCTCAAGAAAAAGCATTACCCCATTCCCGGCATTGTTGTGGATCTCTCGTAGTGATCCAGCATGCTTGGGTGAATGATTTCGTTCGATCCGTTCTCAAAAATCATAATAAAATATAAAAAATTGACAATGAATATTTTGCATGCTATTAAGACGTCTAATTTGTCTAAAGAGGGGGGAAGTATGTCTTCTGCACTTACAGACAGCAGTACAGCAGTGTATCTCCTTGCAATAATTCGTTTACACAATTGAATATTGGCGCCTCTAAGGCATGTCCCACACCGGGCATGCCTTTTTTTTGTTGCCGCTGTCAGGGCGGCTTCAGATGAACATGTTTTTTTACCGCTGCAGCAAAATGCCACTTCGGAGCCGGGAGGCCAATTGCTGGTTGAAAGCACATATCATTGTCATTCTGGGGCTCGATAAAAGACTCTGAAATGTGCTGTAAAAACAACAGCCTTGAAACTTAAACTGCTATGAGGAGGAGTAATGAGCAATAGAACAACATGGAAATTGCCGGCACTTGTAGTTGCGCTGACTTTTTTTCTCTGCGCGCCGGCACTGGCAGGCAAGGCGCAGGTCCCCAAAACCGGGCAGACGGAGTGCTACGATACATATGGCACTGTCATGGACTGCACCGACTCCGGACAGGATGCCGCCATACAGGCCGGTGTTGCTTGGCCCAGCCCACGCTTTAAGGACAATGCCAATGGCTCGGTCACCGATAAATTGACCGGCCTTATGTGGACAAAGGATGCGAACCTGATGGCAACACGCGATCCGGGCTGGACGCCGAGTGCCGGCAAGGTCAGCCCAAGCCCAAAGAACGCCCTCGATTCTACGACTACGTCTACTATAACCACCAATCCATGGCCGGCTGGCAAGGTCAGCCCAGAGATCGCCCTGGATTATGTAAAAAAGCTCAATACTGAAAAATATCTTGGTCATGAAGTCTGGCGTTTGCCCAACATAGTTGAACTAGTGTAGTGTTTCATAAATAGTTATGCAGCATTGACTTTCCGTTGTCGAGTTGGAGGTTGAGTGCAGCCAGGTTTGATTTTCTCGAGTTTCTTTCTCGCACGATCAATCTTTGCT
>CAIWCT010000206.1 GCA_903911225.1 uncultured delta proteobacterium | reverse complement strand
AACGGCATCATGCGGCAGATAAAGGACAAGGCCGTGCAGCAGGACGGCTGGGTGATATTCTGCATGCACGACGTTGGCCGCAATGTAGGATGGGAGCCCTGGGATGCCGAGCGGCTCGAGCGGCTGTGCTCATGGCTGCAGCAGGAAAAAATTCCGGTTGTAACGATCTCCGAAGGCGCGGCAATCATGCTCGGGCAGGCGCCGGCGGCAAAAAAGGCACCTTAGTGGCCCGCAAGCTCAAAATAGTCGTGGCAGGTTTTGCCATCGGGTTTCCGCTGGGCGGCCAGATATGGATGATGCTGCACTACATGCTGGGGTTTTCCCGCATGGGCCATGAGGTGCTGTTTCTGGAAGACTCAAGCGACTGGGCCTACCCCTATGATCCCGTGCGCGGCCTGTATGACATTGACTCCACCTATGGCCGCGAGCAGCTTGAGCGGTTTTTTTCCTATTTCGGCCTGTCTGGCCGCTGGGCCTATTACAGCGGTTTTGAAAACAAACTCTACGGCTGGGACCGCGAGCGGCTTGACCGCTACATAGCACAGGCCGACCTATTTCTTAATATTTCCGGCGTTTTGCCTTTGCGGGAAGAGTATCTGAGCAGCCGCGTCAAGGCTATTATCGACACGGACCCTGTTTTTATGCAGGTAAAAATCCGGGACGATGACTGGACGCGATCCTATTACAAAGCACATGATGTCTGCTTTACCTATGGCTACAACCTGCCTTTGGGACAGACGGAGGTGCCGCTTTCAGGCATCAACTGGAGGCCCCTGCTGCCGCCGGTCGTGCTCAATGAGTGGACGCCCCTGGAATCGGCCGGCACGGCCTACACCACCGTGGGGTCATGGGACACCAGGGGCCGGGATGTCGAGCTGGGCGGCCATTCATATTCGTGGCGCAAGAGCATTAAATACGAGCCGATTATCGATCTGCCCGGCAGCATTCCTGGCGGTATATTCGACCTTACGTTCAGCGGCATGAGCCGCGACGACGGGCTGCGGTTCGCCCAGCATGGCTGGATAGTGCGCGATGCAGGCGTGCTGTCACAAAACCCCTGGCGCTATAAAGAATATATCCGCGATTCCAGGGCCGAGTTCACCGTGGCCAAGGACCAGAATGTCATGCTCAAGAGCGGCTGGTTTTCCGACCGCAGCGCCTGCTATCTGGCGGCAGGCCGCCCGGTCATTACCGAAGACACGGGCTTTGGCCGCTTTCTGCCGGTGGGTGAAGGGCTTTTTGCGTTTACCACGCAGGAGCAGATCTTCGAGGCAATACAGGCCATTGAAGCCGAACCAGAGCGGCACAGGGCTGCTGCCCTGCGCATTGCCCGTGAGCATTTTGATTCCGGGAAACAGCTCGGCTATATTTTAAAGGAAACGGGCCTTGCATAAAAAAACATTTTTTGAAATCTTCAGAGCACGATGGTTCGTGCTCTTTTTTGTTTGTTTGCTGGTATCCTGCGGCAGGTATGCGGGCACCCCCCTCAATGTGCCTGGGCAGCAAGCAACGGGCGGCTGGTCGGTTGTGCGAAACGAAGGGATATGGTGGCTGCAAACGCCAGAAGGAAAGCGCTTTTACTCACGGGGCGTGAACTGCGTGGAAAGCTGGGATGGCAATAAGGGTAAGCGCGAGCGCAGCTTCTACTGGGCCGACCATTACCCGAGCCGCGCAGCATGGCGCAAGGATGCCGGGGCGCAGCTGCTGGCCTGGGGGTTCAATACGCGCGGCGGGTGGTCGGATAATTCATCGAAGATGGCGCTGCCGCTGTGTGTGGAGCTTGATCTCGGGCGCGTGGCGCGGCTTCACTGGTTTGATCCCTTTGATCCGACCAACGAGGAGATTGTCTATGCGGCAGCCGTGCAGCTCACAGCGCCCTACCGCAATGATCCGCAGCTGCTCGGGTATTTCACCGACAATGAGGCCGGGTGGTGGAATGCCCCGCTGTTTCTCTGGTATCTCAAGGACAAGTGGCAGAACCACACCAAGCAGAAGCTCTGGCATGAGCTGCATGCTGCCTATAATGGCGACTGGAAAAAGCTGCTGAAAGATTTTGTGCCCGGCCCGGGCATGGCCGGCTTTGATGATTTGAAAAATGAGGGCGCGCTGCTGCAGCTTCGGCCCGGCGGGCAGGGCATTCATTTTGTCAACTATTTCACAGGGCTGTGTGCTCAGCGCTATTACAAGCTTGTTCATGACAGCCTGCGCCGCGCACATCCCGGCTCACTCATCCTCGGGGACCGGCTGCCGCTCTACTACAATCAGCATGCTGTGCGGGCCATGGCGGATTTTGTCGACGTGGTCTCGACCAACTATAATATTTCGGTTGAGGACGGCTGGGTGGCGCCGTACTATTTTGAAGGTTTGCAAAAGCTTGCGGGCAGGCCGGTGCTTATCTCGGAGTTCTTTTTTTGCGCCCGCGAAAACCGCAGCGGCAACCGCAACAACGGACATCTGCTCACCGTGCAGACGCAGGATGAGCGGACCAGGGGCGCTGTAGAAGCTGTTCAGAACTTTGCCCGTTTCCCCAATGTCGTTGGCAGCCACTGGTTCCAGCTGTATGATGAACCAACGGGAGGCCGGAGTGACGGCGAGGATTATAATATGGGGCTTATTGATATTTATAATATGCCCTATGAACAGCTGACCGGGCGGTTCGCCGCAGTGAACCCTCAGCTTGAGCAAACCCATGCCGCTGCTGCGCAGCCTGCGGTAGCAGCGGCTCCCGTCATCAGGCGGGCCGGCGCTCCCATAAGCCTTACCGACAAGACGCTTACGGACTGGGACAAGCCGGCCACGCGAGTTGCTCCCCTTGCCACGGCAGCGCCGGGCGTGCCCTTCGGGGACGTGCATATGGCCTGGGCGCCCGATGGGCTCTATCTTTTTTGTCTTGCAAGCAGCTATGTGGAAAAAGACCTGCTGTCTTATACAGGTGAGTATCCCCTGTCGGAAGCCTTTCAGCTGCATCTGGCCATCGGCTGCAAGGGCGCTAAGCGCGAATATGCCGTGTGCCTTCTCCCGAGGCTGAGCCACAGCTTTAAAAATGAGCTTGAGATCGAGTCGAGGCTTTATGTGTGTAAAAACGGCAAGCCCGTAAAACCGCTTCCTGCCCAGGGCATGCTGCAGGTTATTTCCAGGCCGCTTCCTCATATCGCTTTCGAGGTTTTTCTTCCTGCAGAACTGCTGGGGTTGAAAAAGTTAGCCCAGGGGCAGCCGCTCGCAGTTGATCTGAGCGTGACAAGCTTCTACCGTGACCAGACCATGCGGTGGAGCGCTGCGGAAGCGGGCCGCATCGTGACGCTTGAATAGGAGTTTAAGGGCCTTCTTCCTTTTTGTACCCCTTTCACAGCGAGGCTGTGTCGCAGGTATGATTTTCTGGCATACCGACTAGAAGCATAGCCTCTCGCCGCAGATAAATCTGGCTTGCCTACCACTCTTTTCAAAAAAGAAATAAGTAAAAAGATAATTAAGTTGTACGCTATCTATTTGACTTTGAAGTTTTTAGTGGTATAATTAAAAACAATAAACGAACAGTTGTTGTTCTTGGGAATTCTAGTGTAACCAGTTAGTAACATACCGATTTAGCTTTCCATTTTAGATAAATTGAACTTATAAAAACATACATAAATAAAAAATAATCCAAATATAGTGAAAAAATTATGAAAAAAAACATATATTTAGTCTCAGCTCTTGTGCTGCTGGTTTTTGCTGCAGGGTTGGGTTGCGGTAACAAAAAGGATGCCACAACAGGTCAGGAGGCAGCCCAGAGTGTGGCAGTTGCTCCGGTCACGACCGAGCCGGTTGAGCGTCGCATCGACATAACCGGCACGCTTGCTCCATGGGAAGAGGCGACGGTCTCCATCGAGGTCGATGGCAGGCTCACAGAGTTGCCGGTTGATCTTGGGGATCAGGTGAAAAAGGGTGATGTGCTATGCCGCATCATGCCCGTTGAATATGAATGGAAAAAGACGCAGGCCGAGGCCGATCTTATGAAGGCCGAGTCTGATTACAAGCGCGTGCAGAAGCTGCATGCCGACAATGTGGTGGCAAAGGATCAGATGGATGAGAACCGGCGTAAGCTTGATGTTGCAAGCGCCGCTGCTGATCTTGCCCGCAAAAAACTTGCTGACACGGTTCTCCGTGCGCCTTTTGACGGAGCAGTTGGAAAGCGGCTGGTAAATTCCGGCGAATACGTGCGCTCGGGCTCAGCGGCGTTTTATCTCGTACGGCTCAACCCCATAAAATTCAGGGGTGATGTGCCGGAGCGCTACTCGGGCGATGTGCATAAGGACGATCATGTGCTTGCCTATACCGATGCCGGTCGCGATTATTCTTTTCCCGGCACCATCGTGCGCGTGGGCCCCAGCGTAGCCAGTGATTCTCGGTCATTTTCCGTGGAAGCCGAAATTGATAACAGCGAAAATAAAATCAAGCCCGGCTCTTTTGCCCGTGTTTCCATTCTCACCCAGAAAGTCGACACCATGCTGACCGTACCTGAAACCGCAGTAACCACGTTTGCCGGTACACCGCGGGTTTTTGTGGCAAAAGATGGTAAGGCTGTGGAGCGGGTGATCGAAAAGGCGGGGAAGATGCGCGACCGCGTGCTTGTGGCAAAGGGTCTTGCGGAAGGCGAGCAGGTCGTTACAACAGGCGTCGAGCTGCTCACCGACGGCAAGCCGATAACGATTCGCAAGGAATAATCCGACTGCTTTCTATCATTGACGGATCGGCCACGGGCCAGCCGCCATACTACTAAAATTCCAGACAGCTTATGAATCAATTATGGATATTCTGACAATTTTTATACGCAGACCGGTTCTTGCAACCATGCTGTCTTTGCTGCTTGTGGTGCTCGGACTTTTCTCCTACCGCACACTGGGCGTCGACACCATGCCCAATATCGAAATCCCGATCGTGACCGTCACGACAATTCTGCGCGGCGCATCTCCCGAGGAGGTAGAGTCGCAGGTCACTAAGCCCATTGAGGAAGTCGTCAATACGATCGAGGGCGTGGATGAGCTCAGGGCCGTCAACACCGAGGGCATGTCGCGCATCATCATTAAGTTTCATCTCGAGCGCAAGATCGCCGAGGCAGCCCAGGATGTGCGCGACAAGGTGGCAACGGTCATCCGCCGTCTGCCCGAAGATACGGAAGCCCCGGTCATCACCAAGATGGATTTTGACGCCATACCGATTCTGACTTTAGCTGTAACAGGCCCCCGCGACATGAAGGAGATATCCGAGATCGCGCGCCTGCAGGTGAAAGAAGCCATAGAAAACATTCGCGGCGTGGGCGCCGTTATCCCCATGGGCAACTGGACGCGCGCCATCAATGTATTTCTTGATCTGGACAGGCTGCAGTCCTTTGGCATTCCTATCGCAAAAGTGAAGGTTGCCCTGGCCACGCAGAATGTGGAAATTCCCTCGGGCCGCATCGACCGCGGCGACAGTGAGCAGGTGCTGCGAACGCTAGCCCGCATCGAGCGGGTTGAAGATTTTAAAAAAATTATCGTTTCCACGGTGAACGGCCGCCAGATAACCGTCGGCGATATCGGCCGCGTCGAGGACTCGATCGAGGAGCCTCGCTCCCTTGCACGCCTCTGGAAAAAGGAATCCGGGACCGCAGGCACGGCCGCCGTTTCACTTGTCGTGCAGAAACAGTCTGGCACCAACACGGTCGAAGTCATACATGCCGTTAAAAAGCGCCTGAAGGAAATCGAGCCCAATCTGCCTCCGGGCATCAAGGTATCGGTCATCGCCGACCAGTCGCGGTTTATCGAGAGCTCCATTGACGAGCTGCGGCTGCACCTTCTTCTCGGGGGCATTCTTACCGCCCTTTCCGTGCTGCTGTTCATGCGGAGCTTCCGTTCAACCATGATAGCTGCCATCGCGATACCGACATCGCTTATTGCCACATTTACCTTTATGAGCGCCATGCACTTCACGCTCAACAATATGTCACTGCTCGGTCTCACGCTTGCAGTGGGCATCGTCATCGATGATGCTATCGTGGTGCTGGAAAACATTTTTCGCCACATGGAGGAGCTGGGCAAGCCGCCCCTGCAGGCGGCCATCGACGGCCTGAAGGAAATAGGCCTTGCGGTCATGGCTACCACCACGTCGCTTGTCGTCATCTTTCTGCCGGTTGCATTTATGCAGGGCATGGCAGGCCGCTTTTTTTACGAATTCGGCCTCACGGTGGCTTTTGCCATCGCCATTTCCCTGGTTATTTCATTTACCCTCACGCCCATGCTGTCGGCAAAATTTCTCACAAGCAAACAGGCGGGCGCATCCTCAAAGGAAACACGCATCTGGCGGCTTCTGCAGAACAGCTATGATTTTACGCTGCAGTGGGCGCTTCGCAACCGCGGCCTTACAGTGCTCATCGCAGTAGGGTGCGTGCTCATGATTTTTCCGCTTGTGGCCATGCTCGGCAAAGACTTCCTGCCCGCAGATGATCGCAATGAATTTCAGGTAAGCATGATAATCCCGGCCGGATCAAGCCTTTCAACCGCTGACGGCATTTTCAAAAAGATAGAGGCTGAAATTCAGAAGGTGACAGGCGTTACCACTACGCTTTCACAGATCGGCAGCACCGAGGTCGGGGCAGAGGATATTACGCAGGGCACGATTTATGTCCGCACTATAGACATTGCCGAGCGCGACTATCCGCAAAAGAAAGTGATGCAGGACGTGCGCACTATTCTTGCAAAATATCCCGAGCTGCGTACCGGCGTCTACGATATTGAAGGTGTTGTTTCTTCCAGCGCCCGCCAGAATTACAGCGTCTCCTATAATCTCACGGGGCCCGATCTGGGAGCGCTCATGACCTATTCAGACGAGATAGCCCGCAAGCTGCGCAAAATACCCGGTTTTGTCGATGTTGATACCTCGCTCGTGGCGCGGCAGCCAGAGGTGCGAGTATCGCTCAACCGGCCCAAGGCTGCGGACCTGGGAGTGTCGGCATCTGATGTGGCCATGGCCCTTCGAACAATGGTGGGTGGCGACCGTGTGACCAAGTTTCGGGAAGGCGTGGAGCAGTATGATGTATGGCTGCGGCTTGACCGCAGGGACCGCAGCGACGCCGACCTCATCGCCCGGCTGCCGGTTGGGGCAAACAAGTCCGGCATGGTGACGCTTAACCAGGTTGCCGAGCTTTCCGAAGGCAAAAGCCCGGCTGAGATCGACCGGTTCAACCGCCAGCGTCAGGTCACCATATATGCAAATCTTGACAAGCTTGACCTGGGGAAGGCTACCGAGAAAATTACGGCAATAGTTGATGAGATGCAGTTGCCCCTGAGCTATCAGGCTGCTTTTACGGGCAGGGCCAAACAGATGGGCGAGGGCATGACCAATATGCTGCTGGCTTTTGTGCTTGCTTTTGTCTATATGTACATCGTTCTTGCCGCACAGTTT
>CAIWCT010000205.1 GCA_903911225.1 uncultured delta proteobacterium | reverse complement strand
TGTAAAGGATCAGTTTGTCGCCGTTGGCGTTTGTTTGATATCCACCCGGTTCGGAATAGCCACCAGACCCGATTTTGATGGCTTTTCTGGCGGTAGGAGAACCGCCGGATTCCTCGCCGACTTGCAATGCTTCAAGCGGCGACGCCGTCCCGATGCCGACGTTGCCGCCGCCACCAGAAGCCATGAAGGAGAAATTATTATCAGAAAAGAATGTTGGAATGGTTCTCGCGCTAATATCGATGGCGAAATTCTGAGTACCATTTCCCATTGCCAAACTATTGACGCTATAAGTAGTTGAACCGATTTGCAATTTATTGTTTGGCGTAGTTGTTCCGATGCCGACCTTGCCACCATTTGCTGCCAGAGTTACCCCCGACCACGCTGCGTCACTTCCCACATCAACCCACTGACCACTTGCGGATCGCGAAACGAGTGCATCTATGGGTCCTACCGTTGCGAAACTAAGTTGGATGCCGTACCCGGAATTAGCCCACTTAATATTCTTAGTGATAGTCAGGTTTTCTGAAAAATTGACTTCTCCGCTAACATCTAACTTTGCCGTAGGCGTCGTAGTTCCGATGCCAACATTGCCTGCGGTGTACACGGCATCAGTGCCGTTCAGGGTAAAGGGGCTTGCGCCCGTTGCACCCGTGGCGCCTGCTACTCCCTGTATGCCCTGCGAACCGGTTGCCCCTGCCACACCCTGCGCGCCCGTTGCTCCGGTATCACCCTTCGTGCCCGTGGGACCTGTTGCGCCTGCTATGCCCTGCTCACCCGTGGCGCCGGTTGCGCCTGCCGGGCCTGTAGCGCCGAGCACGCTCCAGGCAGAACCCGTGTAGGAATAAAAACCGGGAGTGCTGTCGGTTTGATAGATCAGCAGGCCCGTAGCCGGGCTGCTGATATTGCCGCGCTGTGTCAGCGTCATGCGGGGTATGAGCAGCCCTTTTGCAATCGAGCTCACATCGAGCATGGCGCTGGCATCGGGCGCTGCGCCGTCGCTGTTCACGCCGATGCTCTGGGCAAGTGCCCCTGTCGTTAACAGCAGGTTAAGAAGCAGAATGACGGCAAGGCTGTGCAGTTTTTTCATAAGGTCCCCTTTCTAAAAAATGTTCAAAGTTCAAAAGTTCAAGGTTCCGTAGGGTGGGCTGCGCCCACCAAATATTTATTTGTTTGCGGCAATGGTGGGTTGCACCCACCCTGCCCGCTGGATTTATTTTCTCCCCCTCCCTGTATCCCTCCCACCAAGGGAGGGAAAAGAGGAGAGTTTGCAAATTCAATAAAACCGGCCTTCATAATGTTTTCCATCATTTTACCTACAGCCTTTTTCCTATTCACCTTGCCTCCAGCGCGTCGAGGCGCGCGAGGATCGCGTCGTTTTGGGCCTTCAGCGCGTCATTTTCAGCCTCCAGGGCTGCGCAGCGTTTTGCCAGCGCCTGAGTGGCCGAGACATTGAGGGCGGACAGTTGGTCGAAATCCACCGCGCGGAAGTCGTCCACCTGCTTGCCGAAGACAAATACTTTCTCCGCCGATGCCTTTACGCCAGCCAGCACAAACGTGTTCGCGTCCACCACCCGGGCCACGGTCTTCTCGATCCGGCTGCTCTCCACTATAACCCGCACCATATCGCCAACGGCAAAGCCGTGGGGCTTGGGCACGGTCAGGGTCAGCTCTTCGGCCAGGGCATTGAAACTCACGGTTTCCGCAAGCGCATAGACGCTGGGAATGAAGTCGGCCGCCTGTTTTACGGCATTGGGATATACCTGCTCCAGTTCCTGGGCAATGATGCCCTTCCTCGGCTGGTTCCCCTTGGCCAACACGTCGATGTAGGTGTAGTCGGTGATCTTGACCTGCTGCAGCGTGGCCAGGTCCGTTTCCGGGTTACTGACGCCGATGACGTTCTTGATGCGGGCGTCGGACACGGCAATTATGTAACCGGTAACCACATTACCGTCGAAATAGGCCCCGCATCCGATTGACTCGCTTCCTTTAGTCCCTGCGCCAGACCCGCCTAGATAGCCATGCGTACTACCTGCCGTATAGCTGGCGGAACCATAAACGGTGATCGGATACGAGGGCAATGATGTATTAATTCCAAGGCGGTTGTATGTGCGGTCCCAGACCAAATTACTACTGCCGCCAGGCGTACTGTTGCCGTCGCCATACAGAACATAGCCGCCGGAAAAGTTGGTTACGGTGGTTTTGCCGGTGCCGCCCTGGGCCACGGAGAGGGCCGTTGTGAGTCCGCTCAGGCTCGTAATGTCACTGTTGGCGCCGGAAGCTGCCACGCCCAGGGCCGTGCGGGCGGTTGCGGCGGTTGTCGCGCCAGTGCCGCCGTTGCCAACGGCCAGCGTGCCGCTGACGTGAGTAGTGAGGCCGACCTTGCCCCACGCAGGGGCCGCGCCCACGCCGCCGGAGATCAGCGCATTGCCGGTGGCGACATCGGCAAGTTTCGAAAGAGTCGCCGAGGCTGAGGCATAGGGCAGATCGCCGATGGTGTAGGTTGCCAGACCCGTGCCGCCGTTGGCAACCGCCACGGTGCCGGTGACATTGGCTGCCGTGCCGCTGATATTACCGGAGATGTCCGCGCCGGGGATGGTTGCCGAGGCGGTCATGGCTGATGTGCCGCTTCCCTTAACATAGCCGGTCAGGGTAGATGCTCCGGTTCCACCCTGAGCCACGGAGAGGTCCGTGGTGAGTCCGCTCAGGCTGGTGATGTCGCTGTTGGCGCCGGAGGCCGCCGCACCGAGATTTGTGCGGGCGTTTGCGGCGGTCGAGGCGCCTGTGCCGCCGTTGGCAACGGTCAGGGTTCCGCTGACGTGGGTGGAGAGTCCGACCTTGCCCCACGCGGGGGCCGCGCCCACGCCGCCTGAGATAAGCGCATTGCCGGTTGCAACGTCGGCAAGCTTGGAGAGCGTTGTCGAGGCTGAGGCATAGGGCAGGTCGCCGATGGTGTAGGTAGCCAGTCCCGTGCCGCCCTGGCCCACGGTGAGAGCCGTGGTGAGGCCGGTCAGGCTGGTGATGCTGCTGTTCGCGCCGCTGCTCACTTTATTGTTGAAGGTGGTCCAATCAGTGCTGGAGAGGTAGCCGCTGGCAGAGCCGGTGGCCACGGGCAGCGAAATGGTGTTTGTGCTGCGGCTTAAGGGGCTGCTGAAGGTCAGGGCGCTTTCCTTGCCGTTGAACGTGGTCCAGTTGGCGCTGGAAAGGTAGCCGTCTGCCGAGCTGGTAGCCACGGGCAGCGCAATGGTGCGGTTTGAGCTGAGATCGCCTCCGCCGGTGAGAGGCGAGGTGGTTGCAATCGTGCGCGTGGCTGAGAGCTTGCTGTTGAACGCGCTCCAGTCCGTGCTGGTAAGAGCGCCGCTCTGCGAGCTGCTGGCGGTCTGGATAGATATCTCGGGCGTTACGCCGCCGCTGGAGGCTAGCGGGCTGGCGGCGGTTACACTCGTAACCGCAGAGGCGCCCGCGCTCACCGAAGCCCAGGCCATGCCGCTGTAGTAGTAGAAGCCGGGATTATTGTCCGTCTGATACACCAGCAGGCCCGTGGCCGGGCTTTGAATGGCGTCTCGCTGATCCTGCGTCATGCGCGGAACAAGCATGCCCTTACTGGTAGAGGTAACATCAAGCTGCGCACTGGCAGCCGGGGTGGCTGTGCCCATTCCCACATTGCCGCCGCTGTACTGAATCGATTTGTTGTCGGTCGTGATGCTCCAATAGGTATCGGTGGAGGAGGCTACCGGAACGCCGCCAACCGTGATACCGCTAGCGTTCAGTGAGCCGTTCACGTCGAGCTTGTAAGCGGGCGAACCTGTGCCAATGCCGACATTGTTATTCTTAAACATCACGGAGTTATCACCAGCACCGGGACCAAAACCTAAAACACCAAAATTATTGTCCCACCAGAAATATCCTTTCGCCGCGCCACCGGACTGCAGTTCGATTGCGGTACTTGCGGCACTGTTGACCGTAAGCGGGTTTGCAGGCGTCACCGTACCGATGCCGACATTGCCATCGGTATAATAGGCATTAGTACCGCTGAGGGTAAAGGGGCTTGCGCCTGTGGTCCCCTGCTCACCCTGCAGGCCTGCTGCGCCGGTATCTCCCTTCGGCCCCTGTGCTCCGGTTGCGCCGGCCACACCCTGTAGGCCCTGATCGCCTGTGGCGCCCGTTGCTCCGGTTGCTCCCTGCAAACCCGTTGCACCTGCCGGGCCGGTTGCCCCGAGCTGTGACCATGCCGAACCGGTATAGGAATAGAAGCCCGGCGTAGTGTCGGTCTGATACACCATCAGGCCCGTAGCCGGACTCGTGATGGCGTTGCGCTGGGCCAGCGTCATGCGGGGTATGAGCAGCCCCTTGACAATTGAGCTCACATCAAGCATGGCGCTGGCATCGGGTGCTGCGCCGTCGCTGTTGACGCCGATGCTCTGGGCAAAGGCCCCCGGCGTTACCAGCAAGGCAAACAGTAGGATGATCGCAAGGATGTGCAATTTTTTCATGATAACCCCTTTTAAATAAATTTATTATTAGTAGCTTGTTTACAAAAACATGACGCTTGAACGCCTTTACAGCTTTCAGCTAACCCTCTCAGCTAGTTGCAAATGCCGAATCGAAATGCTTTTTGCTATCAAGAGATACTGTGCTGCCGGGTTCCTGGATTGGATATATTTGGGATTGCTAAAGGAAGAAATAAAACCATTCGCCATGGCATCAGGGGCTGTTTAATAATAAATAATTTTTTGCTACCGTAGGGTTTTCTAAAAACATTCTTGTTCATAACGCCCTCCCTGGTTTAACTTATTGAACATGTTGATTTAAATGTGGATTTAACCCTATATTTTATTATAGCATTTAAATTTTTTATTTCAATAGATATTATTTGTTATGCAATGATAATTAAAATATACGTAATTATATTTAAAAATAAACTAAATATAATTATGTTTATGAAGTTTTGATTATTGCTGTTTGATGCAGGTGTGGCGCGGATATAGATGGAGCAATAAGTATTAACTGTATCTATATGTTTTATGGTATTATTAAACTGTTTCCAGAGTATTTGCAGCAGTTCAGTGTTTGGATGCACACTGCCTCAAATAAGAATACAACAGTTGGTTCTGTTGCATCAATAATAAGTTTCAACCACCTCTGGCCTTAAATAATTAACAAAATAAATGCTTGGATATTTAGAAGATTTGATGATTAATCCGCCCTAACAGACCACGACGGACCAAACCTCTAATCCTCTCAATCTCAAATTTGCTAACTTTTTTATTAATGGTTTTGAACCATGAATTTTGAACCCCGCCCACAGCTTTTCGCCAACCGGTACAAAATTGATTTTCATCCATGTATTGATTTTGACCAGTCGCCATGATAAGGGTGTGCACTACCAGTAGAAAAATTATGACCAGAAACCTCTACCGCAGAGCATAAGCAGTCCATGCCCGGTGTAAGATGTTTAAACTCATATCTGCTACACTTTCACTAATCACAAATCTTTCACCAGGGGGTAGGTAATGGCAATAATTTCAAAGCGTGTCTATGGCTGGAAACCCGATATTCCCGATCAGCGGGATCTACGGTATGCTGCATTTTACAAAATTCCGCGAAAGTTGCCTCCGAAAGCTGATCTGCGGTCTCTGTGCCCGGCGGTCGAAGACCAGGGCGATTTGGGAAGCTGCACAGCCCATGCGCTAACGGGTGCGCTTGAAGTGCTGGAAAGAATAAACGGCCTTCCGGTTGAGCAGATGAGCAGGCTTTTTGTATATTATAATGAGCGGGCGCTTGAAAACAGTATTTCATCCGACAGCGGGGCAATGCTACGAGACGGCATTAAAACCCTTGTAAAGCAGGGCGCATGCACGGAAAAAAAGTGGCCCTATGTTATCGCCAAATTTAAAGCAAAACCAACGCCTGCATGTTTTAAAGAGGCACTTGATCACCAGATCACTGATTATCAGCGCATTGATACTGTTGATCAAATGAGGGCATGCCTGGCCGATGGGTTCCCGTTTGTATTCGGCTTTTCCGTATATGAAAGCTTTGAAACGCAGGCTGTTGCAAAAACGGGCAATGCTCCAATGCCAAAGCCCAAAGAACGCATGCTTGGCGGCCATGCGGTTTTAGGGGTTGGCTATGATGACACAAAGAAAAGATTTATTGTGCGCAACTCCTGGGGGCCGGATTGGGGAATAAAAGGATACTTCACCATGCCGTACGAGTATCTGACAAGCCGGGATTTATCCGATGATTTCTGGACTATCCGCCGCGGCGAGCTGATGTAAGGCCGGAAGAGATAGAAAAAAATAGAATAATATAAAAGCCCCTTATTTCTCAGGGGCTTTTATGCTGATGGACATTGCCGGCATTGGAGGTTAGTATATAAAAATGTGCTTCTTTCCATGAGCAATAATCACGATTTTCAAAGATACCTTTTCACTATGAATAAAACGATCTGCTTGAATCAGTCAATGCCGCTTTATCTATTGCACAAAAGCCAACGGCAGAACACCATGCGCAGAATGCAGAGGTTACTGCCGCTGATTCTGTGTGTTTGTGCCGTTATGGCCCTCAGTGCCTGCGTAAAGCGTGTTGACACCAGATCCGTTATGCACCCCACTACGAATGATAAATTTTTAAAAATTAATTCCGGAAAACAGGACATCAACATCCATTACCTCGAATATCCCGGGCATGGCCCCAATGTTGTTCTCATCCACGGATTCGCATCATCCACAGCCACATGGGAAGTTGTGATTTCGAAGCTGCAGAAAAAATACAGCGATGCAGGCAAACCTGTTCCCCATGTGTGGGCTGTCGACATAAAAGGATGTGGATGGTCAGACAAGCCCAATAATGCAAAGTACGATCCTTTTACGTTAACCGAAGATGTGTATGCATGGATGCAAAAGGTCGGGCTTGATAACGCTACTGTAGTAGGCAATTCACTTGGCGGAGCAATTGCCATGATCATGGCAGTTGATCATCCTGATATAGTAGGACGGCTGGTTCTTGTTGATGCGGGCGGCTATCAGCCTGATAAAAAGGAGTTTTCGGCATTTTCATATGTGCCTTTTTCAAATTTCTGGGTAAATCTTGGTTTTAACCGCTGGATGGTAAAAAAGGGCCTTCGCAAGGCTTTCTACGATTGTAATAAAATAACCGATGCCATGGTCGATGCGTCTTTCGACAGGCTGAGAACCAGAGGCGCCGTAGATGCCATGGTGTCGATGGCAAAATCTCTTGATCCGGAGCAGGCTCTGACATATGAAGGCCGCATACCAGACATCAAACAGGAAACCCTGATTATATGGGGAAGAAATGACGGCTGGATTCCACTAAAATACGGCTACCGGTTTAACCGCGAGATCAAACGATCAGAACTGTTTGTCATTCCAGAGTGCGGCCATGTGCCCCAGGCAGAAAAGCCCGATGAATTCGTGCAGATACTCTATCATTTTCTTTCTAAAACCCCGCTCCCTCCGGTTGGCAATACAGGCCAATACTAATCCAGGTGTACAAGGCTGTAGGAGATGGTCATGTCTGCGCATATTTACTTCATGACATTTTCATAGACCGCCCCTGCTCGTCAGGGTAAGTATCTGGCAAGCGTTATTTATGTAATGACTTCTTGGATATTTCCTGCGGCAAGTTGTTGTGGGGTAGGAAGAGATATATAGAAAATCAGTAGTGTCCCAACGTTTTCTTAAAAAAACTGGAAAACGAATTTAATATCAATATGTTGCAGAGAAAAACGAC
>CAIWCT010000204.1 GCA_903911225.1 uncultured delta proteobacterium | reverse complement strand
GGGTCGTGATGATGTCCTTGATCCCCTCGGTAATGGACGTGGTGGTGTCCAGGCTGTTCACATAATCAAGATCGGCCGGGAAATTTTTCCGCTCTTCGGCCATCAGCTTTTTCACCAGCTTTGACGCCTCTATGGCGTCGGAGCCCGGCAGCTGGTACAGGGCGATGCCCGCGGCGGGCTTGCCGTTTAAGCGGCAGATAATGTTATAGACCTGCGCCCCGAGATCCGTGCGAGCCACGTCCTTCATGCGCACGATGGAGCCGTCCGGGTTTGCCCGTATCACGACATTGCCGAACTCCTGCTCCGTGATAAGGCGGCCCTGGGCGCGCACGGCATAGGTAAATTCCTGGCCTCGGGGTGCGGGCTCGCCGCCGATCTGGCCCGCGGGGTTTACCGTGTTCTGTTTCTGAAGGGCCTCTATTATTTCAGGAACGGTGATGTTTAATTTTGCCAGGGTATCGGGCTTCACCCACAGGCGCATGGCATACTGGCCGGCGCCGAAAATCCGCGTCTGGCTGATGCCCGGCACGCGCAGCAGCTTGTCGTTGAGATTGATATAGGCATAGTTTGCAAGAAACGTGGCGTCGTGGGTATTGTTCGGCGAATAGAGCGCAAACAGCATGAGCGGCGCAGTAGGTGATTTGGCAACGGAGAACCCGAAGTTCTTTACATCCGCAGGCAGCTGCGAGTCGGCCTGCGCGAGACGCATCTGCGAGAGGATCTGGTCGATGTTGGGATCGCTTTCAACATCAAAATTAACGCGCAGCGACATTTTTCCGTCATTGGAATTGATGGAATACATGTAGTTCATGTTGTCCACGCCGCTCATCTGCTGCTCAACGGGCGTGGCAACAGACTGCTCCACCGTGAGGGCATCCGCGCCGACAAAGGTCGTCTGAAGCTGAATTTCAGGGGGCACAATTTTAGGAAACTTGGCCACGGGCAGCCGGAGCATGGAGATAAGGCCCACCAGCACCATGATGATGGAAATGACCATGGCCACAATCGGACGGTTGATGAAAAAACGCGCCATGGCAGGCTACCTTTTCTGCACGCTGTCAGGCGCAGGTTTCGCCTGCTGCGCTGACATGTTATTCGGTGGCGCAAAGGGCTTGGGGTTTACCTTCATGCCTTCCTTGACCTTCTGAATGCCTTCGGCGACCACGCGCTCGCCTTCTGCCAGGCCTTCATTTATTATCCAGAGCCCGTCCGAGCGCTCACCGGTTTTTACCGGCCGGATATGCACGGTCGCGTCCTGGTCCACAACAGCCACCTGATAGCCGCCCTGAAGCTCGGTTACGGAACGCTGGGGAACAAGAAGGGCGTCCTTTTTAACCGTGAGGGCAACACGCACCCGCGCAAACTGGCCGGGCCTGAGCATATTGCCCGGGTTCGGGAACAGCGTGGCAACGGTAATCGTTCCTGTCTTAACGCCGACCTGCCGGTCAGCGAATGCGAACCTGCCCTGCTGCGGGTAGAGGCTCCCATCGGCAAGAAAAAGATCAAAGGGAATTTCCTGTTCGCGGCCGGCCAGCTGGCGCATGAAGTTCAGATATTCCTGCTCGCTTACGGAAATATAGACTTTAATGGGATCAAGGGTTGAAACCATGGTCAGCTCAGCGCTCTGCCCCGTGCCGACAAGATCGCCGATCTGGGCTTTGGCGATGCCGGCGATGCCGTCAATGGGCGAGATAATTTTTGTAAAGCCGAGGTCAACATGAGCCTTGTCGACAGCTGCGCGGGCCGCGCGCACATCGGCTGCGGCTGACAGCTCAGCGCCGATGGCGGCGTCACGGTCTTTTTTGCTGACCGCGTTTATCTCGGCAAGGGGCACGATACGGCCACGATCGGCTTTTGCCTGCACCCAGCGCGCTTCCTGCCGCGCCAACACCCCCTGCGCCTCTTCAAGGGCGGCAGCGAAGGGCCGCTGGTCAATTTCAAACAGAACCTGACCCTTTTTAACAAGCGCGCCTTCCGTATAATTTTGCTTTACCAGATAGCCCGTGACCTGTGCGCGAATCGTGGCATTCACCAGCCCGTCGGTCGTGCCGACCCACTCTGAATATACCGGCACATCTTTTTTGATAACTGCCACCGTCTCAACGCCCGGCGCCGGGGGCGCGGCCTTCTGAGAACCTGAGCAGGCGGCGCCAAGCGCGGTTAGCAAACAGAGCAGGAATAAATACGCAGGCACAATTTTTTTAATTTTACGGGTGTTCACCAAAACAGTCATGACCGGTCTCCATCTTTTTTTGTACGTAGCAGACATTAAGGGCACTTTCATCTTTTTTTTAAATTTTTCCAGGTTATGCCCTGTACGATCTCTCGCACCATGGCGGCAATCACTTCCACATCATCATCAATCTGTCCGGTGAGCAGCCGGTACCAGCTGTAGCCGAACAGAATATCAATTATCGTCTCAAGCTTGATATCAGGCCGCAGTTCACCGCGATCGGCTGCGCGCTGCAAGGTAAACAGAAGCCGGCGCCGGCGCTCGGGAAGAAACCTCGATCGCCACTCTTCAATGGCCGATGGATCGGCCTGCACTTCGGCTATCATTGATTTGAAGGCCTGACCGCTTGGGGTTTCACGCCAGAATTTCCAGATGGCGCGGGTGAGAAAAACAATTTCAGCTTCGATATTGCCAAAATCAGGAACGACTAAAGCCTTCTCTACATCACCGCCGTAGATATCAAGCAGCAGGTGCATTTTGCTTGACCACCACCGGTATATGGTGCTCTTGGATGCTCCCGACCGGCGCGCAACCTCCTCGATAGTAAAATTGGCATAGCCTTTTTCCTGCAGGAGAGCCGAAGCCGCATTAAGAATAGCTTTGCTGGTTTCGGCATTGCGCCTGCAGCCGGTTGATTGTTTGGCCTTGTCCCTGCTTGGTCTTTTTGTCCGCGTATCATTCTGCATAGTTTCCCCTTCGCGGCCTCAACTCACCGTGTGTTTTAGTACAGATGGGCTTCATCAGAAGTATCCGCCAGCCCCAGCCAAGAGTCCTATACAGGGCAATGACTACCATCATTAACCAGTGTGATATTTCAAAATACAATAGATACGATACGTATCGTTTTATATACCTCTTTAAAGCGCTAAATTCAAGTCTCAAATGCACTGCGGGAAGAATTAACCGAAAAACATGTGCTTTTGTATGGTTAGTACAGCGGCCCGACTAGATCTATATGGGTGAGATAGAGGCGGACATCAAACTCCAGCTGGTGGTAGGAGGGCTCCATATGCGTACATAAATTATAAAAAGCCTTATTGTGGGCCTTTTCCCTTAAATGAGCAAGCTCGTGAACGACAATCATTTTTAAAAAATCAACAGGGCCACATTTAAAAACCGAGGCGATTCTAATTTCATTTTTCGCTTTAAGCTTATGCCCCTGCACTCTGGATATATAGCTATGCAGGCCAAGGGCATTGTTGATCACGTTGATTTTGTCATCATACACAACCTTGCTCAGGGGAGGCGACGAGCGCAAAAATTCATTTTTTATTGCAAGAGTGTAATCGTAGAGTGCTTGCGCCGAGGTTATGTCATGCACGATCGGGTATTTGCTAAAGATAACCTCCCGCAACTGATTGCGGCTCAGCAGACCTTGTATATGGCTGATAACATCAGGCGAATAACCAGCCAAATAGGGTAACTCGTGCATGTATCGGCATGCCCCTTCATGAAAAAATTGGTAACTATTCAGCACCCCCGAGCTTTGTTGGTTAATCGTTCTTCCCTCCCCTTGTGGGAGGGACTGAGGGAGGGGGCCTAAAATATGTTTTACTCCCTGTCAATGTACCCTATAGCTACTTTTCCGGCAACGGACAAAATTTAGGATTTAAACCCCCTCCCTGTATCCCTCCCACCAGGGGAGGGAAAAAGAAAAAACAAAACCCTAAAAAGGCGCAGGGGCCAGCACGTACCATATATTTTATTATCCTTAATCGCCGGGTTGGCAGTTTTGTGTTGGATAGTAGATGTTCAGTTTTCTTGAACCTTGTTACCTGAATAGTTACAAAAATTGTTGCTGTTTCCTGCTGATTACATTTCCTCTACAGGTCGCCTATTGTATCAGCCTACGCTGATTGCCTCAACATGCATTAGTGATTTCAAAAAAATTTACAGTTTTGTTTGCTCACTTGACAGGTGTATATATCAGAACGCCCCCGGTCTTCGCTGAAGACAAGTAAAGGCATTTGGCAGCGATGGATTTTTTATTGACACACAACCTCCCCGACTTTATAGTCTGCACGGCATAAAACGAGTTCCTGTACAAGAGTCCATCAACAAAGTTATGATGCTTCCCGCGAAACCGATTTCATTCAAGCCGCAACAGCTGGCATGTATGGCGCTCCTGCTCCTGGCGCTGATTTGGGGCTACAACTGGGTCGTAATGAAAATTGCGGTCCGGGATGCCCCTGCCTTTGAATTTGCAGCCCTGCGCAGTGTCTTTGGCGCCCTGAGTATATTTCTGCTGATGGCCCTGCGCCGTCAATCCCTGCGCCCGCAAGCG
This sequence comes from uncultured delta proteobacterium, assembly GCA_903911225.1. Lineage (GTDB taxonomy): Bacteria > Desulfobacterota > WTBG01 > CAIYCZ01 > CAIRTM01 > CAIWCT01. The sequence continues at coordinate 13,336 of CAIWCT010000204.1, read as the reverse complement.
CTCCTGGGCAGCGCGCTGTTTGGCCTGTTGCAGAGCGGCGGTTCAATCGGTTTGTGCACCTGGGCGCTGGTGCACGGAGGGGCGGGCAAAACTGCGATCCTGACCTATACGATGGCTTTTTGGACGCTGCTCTTTGCCTGGATTTTTCTGGGTGAACGGCTTCATGGGCGGCAGTGGCTGGGCGTGGGACTGGCCGTGCCCGGCCTGGTATTTATTTTGATGCCGTTTAGTTTGTCCAGCGACCTTATGAGTAAAGTGCTGGCGGTAGCATCGGGTATTTTCTGGGCGGCAGCCACAATTGTGTTGAAAAAGCTGACCGGGAGGAAACCGGTTGAGTTGTTGTCTTTTACGGCATGGCAAATGGCGTTTGGCAGCCTTCCGCTGCTGCTTGCGAGCGCTATTTCTTCAGATCCGCCTATTCACTGGACAGCCTCGTTTATCGGAGCACTGGCCTATAACGCGGTTCCGGCAAGTGCGCTGGCATGGCTTCTGTGGTTGTATGCGCTCAAGCATTTACCCGCGGGCCTGGCAGGGCTGGGGGGCTTAATCATACCGGTGGTAGGGTTGCTGGCTGCCGCATGGCAACTGGGCGAAAGCCCCCAACCTCTGGAAATACTGGGCATGGTGCTGATTCTTGGAGCGCTGGCTGTCACTACCCTGAGCGCTTCAAAATCTGAGATATAGCGCCCGGTGAGTGATGCGGCTTTGATAGCACTGGCTGGAAACCGGACTCCGGCAGGATCAATAAAATATGTATCAGGCAAAACAATTCTTCGTGCATGCCTTGACGGTTGTGTTGGCCGGAATCTTTTTTTTGCCGTGCTGCCGGGCGCAATCTCCTGACGGCGGCGCCACCACCATCACCATTACCGACAGGGTTGTGACGTCCGACCCGGAGCGTTTCGGGGTGAATATCGCGGAGGGGGACAAGGCCGGCGGCCTGTTCAACAGCTGGACCATGGATGCAGGCATGGAGCCGGTTGTGCTGCGCTACAAGGGCATTGCAACCGGCGGGGGCGAGAATTTTATACTCAATAATGAAAACCCCACTACCTCTGTCTATAACACAATCGGCCAGGGTTTTTTTGACGGAGCGCAGGTGCGTGTCTACCGCCTGGAGTCTGATGCTATTCACCTTATCCGAACCGGCATGGTCAGCCGCTATGAGGTCAGCCCCTCCTTCCGCATCACCCTGACCGAAAACGGACCGCCTGTTAAAAAAGGCGACATCTATTTTCTTTCTATGATCAGGGACAATGTGCCCTTCAGCCTCATCGATCCGCGCATGAAGTGGCTTGAGCACTGGGATACCTGGTCGGTGACCCCCGCAGATAAGCCGGTCACCAGGTTCCGGGTGGCTGACACGCCACCTGAAAACGGCGGACGCACAAGCATGCAGGTGCGCATTGCCGACGGCACCCGCGGGGGAATCTGTCAGTTCAGCACCGGCAGCCCTGACAGCGGCTATCCCTGCTATACGCCGGGGGCGCGCTACACGGCCGAGATATGGATGAAGCAGCAGGGAATTGCAGACGGCAGCGCCCTGTTTAAAATCAACACCTACCCCGAAAAGATAGAGCATGTGTTTACGGTCTCCGATGCATGGAAAAAATACAGCTTCACCTTCACCGGGCCTGCCTATCTTTCTTCCGGCTCTGCTATCAGCACCGTTGGGCTTTACTTTACCGGGCCCGGCACGCTTTGGGTCGACAACTTCTGCATCTATGACGCAACGCAGCCCCCCTATGCCTTAAAGCCGGAAGTTCTCAAAGCACTGAAAGATTACCGGCCGGGAACGCTGCGCATCTGGAGCGGGCAGACCAACACCGAATGGGGCACATCGCTTGACAACTGGCTTTTGCCCGAAGGCCGTATCCTGCGCACATGGAACGCCAATAACGGGCCCACGGGCGGGCCGTTTCTCACCCTTCCCACAGCGCTCAAAACAGCCAAAGAAACCGGCGCCTCTCCCTGGCTTATCGTTCACCCTTCCTTCAGCGAGCAGGAGTGGCTGAACCTGATCGAGTATCTTGCCGGCCCCGACACAACGCCCTACGGAGCGCTGCGCCTGGCATCCGGCCAGCCACGCCCCTGGACCGATGAGTTTGACCACATCCGCATCGAGCTCGGCAACGAGACCTGGAACAACCTGTTCGCGCCCTGGAGCTTCAGCTTTAACGGACAGCTGTACGGCAGGTTTGCCGGGTATTTTTTCAGCATCGCCAAAGCAAGCCCGTTTTTCCCCAAAGGAAAAATTGACTTTGCCGTGGGCGGATTTCTGCTGCATACCCATGAAAACGGGTATGGCCAGTCCGCCATCAAGGCCTGTCCGTCTGCGACACTGATGGGCGTTACCGGCTATACCGACGGCTGGGACATGGGCGGCGGCATTAGCGGCGATACCGACGATGAAAAATTTCAAAATGTGCTGCTGAACCTGCCCTGGGTGATGTCATGGTATGCCGACCGGCACGCAGCCGTGCGCGACGGGCTGGCCCGTGAAGGGCATCCCTTTTCTCTTGCTGTATATGAGGGGGGCCCGGGATACTCGCTCCCGGACAGAAAAAAGCCTTTCAACCCTGAGGAGGAAAAATTCGGCAAATCCCTTGCCTCGGGGGTTGCTGCGCTTGATACCTTCCTCTACAATACGTCAAAGGGCTACGGGCCGCAGTCATTTTTCCTCTTCAGAACCGGTTACCGCTGGAGCTCGCACACCGTATTCTCCCGCGGGTACCGGCCCCATGCCTGCTGGCTTGCCCTGCAGCTGCGCAACCGCTACTGCCCGGGCGATATGGTGCAGACGGCCCTTGAAAACGCGCCCTCGGTCAGGCTGCCCGGCTGCAAAAACTTCGGCGTCAGTATCCCTGAACATGCCGGCGAGCTGATCGGCGCCTATGCGTTTAAAGACGGGAACCGTTATGCAGTTGCCGTGGTTTCACGCGAGCTAAACAGGCCGCTGCCGGTCAAACTGGTGTTCCCGGTTTCTCCAAAGCCGCAGGGGCATCTGTACAAGCTCACGGGAAATCCGCGGCAGAGCAACATCGACGGAATGAACATCAACATCAGCCATGAAGCTATCGGCGATTTAAAAAGGCAATACAGCTTCACCCTGCCGCCCGGATCAGTCTATGTTTTCAATGCCGACTATTGATAGGCAGGGGGATGCTTACAATTCAAAAAGGCGGCTGCACATAACACATGCAGCCGCCTTTTTTATCGCTTTCTTCCGGGTTTGCACCACCACCGGAGTGCCTGCTATTTATTCTTTTTCCTGACCTCCTCTTTGATCCGCTGAATATGTCCACGGCCGAGCGCCTTAACCTCACAGCCAAGTTCAAAATACGAGCGGATATTGTCGTCGGAAAGGATTCCGAAACAGTCAATCACGGCAATTGGTCCGCCTGCCCACTTGACAACATCCTCGGGCTTAAGCTTGAGATACTCGGCGTGAGGCACCGCTAAAATGACCGCCTCGATCCCCGTGAACGCCGGCACGAGTTCTTTCTGCACCCGTATATTGACAAGCTCATCCTGATTGCGGAAAAACCTGCTCCACGAACTACCCGGCGACGGGTAGTTTTCCTGGCTCTCGAGCTCGTACCAGTGATCGACATAGGGATCGTGCACGCGCATCTCTGCCCCCATTTCGGTAAGTTTGCGCACAACCATTTCCGAGCCGCTGTAGCGGGTATCGCCCACATCCTGGCGATAGCTCGCGCCGCAAATAAGCACTTCGGCCCCCGCGATATAGTGGCCCATATTCCGGAGAGCATCGCGGGTCAGCTCAGCCACATGAAGACCGCGGGTGTCATTGGTATCGATAGCCGTCGGGGTAATCTTGAACAAATCATCGCCATCGTCAAACCCCAGGATATGCCCGTACGCCCAGTACCCCAGGCCACCGTCTTTGGGGAGGCAGTAGCCGCCGATGCCGGGCCCGGGGAAAATCATATTGCTGTGGGTCGGGCGCATTTTAATGGCATTAATTACTTTTATCAGATCAACGCCGTTGCGCTCGGCAAACAGGCTCCACTCGTTGAGAAATGCGAGTATGGTCGCCCGATAGGAGTTCTCGACAATTTTAGTGGTTTCCGATTCAATCGGCCGGTCCATGACCGTAAGGGGGAATTGCTTTGTGTTGAGCACCTCATGCAGAAACTTTTCAACCCGGCTGCGCGCCTCCGCGTTGCAACCCGCGCACACCCTCCAGAAATCGCGGATACTGGCGACATACTCCTTGCCCGGCATCACCCGTTCAAAACTATGCGCCAGGACCGGCTCCTCATCAATTTTTCTTTTTGCAAAGGCTTTCTTAAGAATAGGCCAGGCGACAAATTCGGTGGTGCCCGGAGCCACTGTGGTTTCGATCAGCACCATGCAGTGCGCCTGGATTTTTTGGCCGATTGTTTTCATGGTCGCTTCGAGCGCCGCCATGTCCGCTTCGCCGTTGCGCATGTTGCCAAGCTCGTTTTTCGAATAATCACACTGCACGTCCACCACGACGCTATCAGCAAGCGAGAGCACATCGCTGTTATACGTGGCAATCAGGGTCTTAGTGTCATTCACGCACCGGCCTATCATCTGGTCAACTTCAGGATCTTCGGCCTTAACAGGCGAAACGCCCTTATTAAGCAGAGGGATTTTCCAATAGCTGCGCCCGCTCGGGCGCTGACAGCCGATAACAAATTTGCTCGGTTTGCCGCCGGCATCCTTTGTGTCGGCGATTATTGCAGCCATCACCGCGCCCACAAAACCCACACCCATGACAACCACAATCTCTTTGCCCTGGCCACGGGCCTGCTGCACGAGTTTTTCAACCCTTGCAAACTCAGCCGGATAATCGCTTTCCTGCGGAATGGGGAATTTATCACCGTACGGACTGACCGAATAGCTGACACCCTCTTTTGCCGACATAATGCCCTCCTCATTAAATTGTGTTTTTAGCTATGGAAAATAATTGTGGCCGTCCGTAAAATAGCGGCCGCCGGTAAATAATAAAAATTCGCTGAGAATTGGGGGGAATATAGGACGAGAGAGATTGCGTTGTCAAGGCAATTAAGGGCTACTGTCGGAAGCAGCGCAGCAGGGTCTTTTCATGGCTTATCCGACTCCCGGTTCAAGAATGCTGTTAGCGGGAACACTCTATGAAGGTTGACAAACGGTACTAAAAATGGGAGGGAGTAATAATAGAGAGGCATAGACCTGACATGCCCGTTTTTGCATACAAGCCACCAGCTGCGGGCGGGTACTTTTACACCATGGAGGAAGTCTGGTCATGGTCATGGAACCGCAGAATATCTATTCACTCTGCCCTGCAACGATTCTTCGGGTGCTGCCTCAAATACAGGATCATCGTCTTTTTCAGCTGCAGCTGGATGACGAAGAGACCCGACAGCAATTCAAACATAGCCCCGGCCAATTCATTGAAGTCTCCATCTTCGGCGCCGGCGAAGCCCCCATCAGCATCACATCGCCCCCCACCAGAAATGCAACCATCGAAATTTGCGTGCGCCGCTCGGGCAAGCTGACACAAGCCCTGTTTCAGCTCGGCAAGGGCTCCCGGCTCCATATTCGCGGGCCCTATGGCAGGGGATTTCCGGTAGAGCTTTTTAAAGGAAAAAAGCTGCTGCTTGTGGCGGGCGGCCTCGGCCTTGCACCTCTGCGGTCCCTGCTGCTGTACGCCCTTGATAAAAGAGACGAGTTCGACGACCTGACCCTCATGTACGGGACCAGCAGCCCTGACACGGTCCTGTTCAAGTATGAGCTGCTGGGCCTCATGGACCGTAGCGACCTGCAGTATCTCTACAGCGTTGACCGTGACGATGAAGGCATCTGGAAGCAGTATGTGGGCGTGGTGACCGGCCTGTTCGACCGCGCATCCCTTTCGGCGCAGGACACCTATGCCGTGCTGTGCGGGCCCCCGGTCATGTACCGCTTCGTTGTGGAGCGGCTGCTCACCCTGGGCTTTCCCCGGCAGCATATCTATGTGTCGCTTGAGCGGATGATGAAGTGCGGCGTGGGCAAGTGCGGCCATTGCGCCATCGGGGATAAGTACTGCTGCACCGACGGGCCTGTCTTCAGCCTCGACGAACTTGAACATATACCGGAGGCTCTGTGAAATAATGGAGCGCATTTCCACGATCTGCCCCTTCTGCGGCTGCGGCTGCGGCATGCACCTCATGGTCGAATCCGGCAGGATCATCGGCGTTGAGCCCAGCCCCGGGCATCCCGTGAACAAGGGCATGCTCTGCGCCAAGGGATGGGGCGCCTACGAGTTTGTGCATTCGCCCGACAGGCTGACCCATCCCCTGATCCGCAAAGACGGGCAGCTGCAGGAGAGCACGTGGGACGAGGCCCTTGAGCTGATCTGCGGCCGGCTGACCGGCATCAGCGCCCGGTACGGCCCCGATGCGCTGGGGTTTCTCTGCTCGGCCAAGGTGACCAATGAGGAAAACTATCTGTTTATGAAAATGGCCCGGGCGGCCTTCAAAACAAACAATATTGATCACTGCGCCCGGCTTTGACACAGCCCCACGGTGGCCGGTCTGGCCGCAACGTTCGGATCAGGTGCTATGACCAATTCCATCTGCGAATTCGAGGATGCGGATCTTTTCCTGGTAACGGGCTCAAACACAACTGCTCAGCATCCCCTTATCGGGTCCCGCATCATCAATGCCGTTGAGCGGGGGGCAAAGCTCATCCTCATCGACCCCCGGGAAATCCCTCTTGCGGCATTCGCCGAGCTGCACCTGCGGCAAAATATTGGAACGGATATCGCCGTGCTGAACGGTCTCATGAACGTCATAATAGAGGAGAACCTCTACGACAGGCAATTTGTGGCCGACCGCACAGAGGGCTTTGAAGCGCTCAAGGCCGCGGTGAGCCGCTATACGCCTGCCGTGGTGGAGATGATCACCGGCATCAGTGCGGCCGATCTGACCCGGGCGGCCCGGATGTATGCCAGGGCCGACAAGGCCATGCTCGCCTATGCCATGGGCATCACGCAGCACATCACCGGTACCGATAATGTGAAGGCATGCGCAAACATTGCCATGCTTACAGGGCATGTGGGCAGGCCCTCTACGGGCGTGAACCCGCTCAGGGGCCAGAACAATGTGCAGGGCGCCTGCGACATGGGCGGTCTGCCCGGCGTCTTCTCCGGATACCAGCCCGTGTCGGACGAAGCGGCCAGAAAAAAATTCGAGCGCGCCTGGGGCGTTGAGGGCCTGCCTGCGCAGGCAGGCCTTACCCTTGGCGGCATGCTGGAGGCCGGCCGAAAAGGCGCTCTGAAAGCCCTCTATGTCATGGGTGAAAACCCGCGCATAAGCGATCCCAATCTCGGCTCTGTGGACCTGGCCTTGTCCAGCCTGGACCTTCTCATCGTTCAGGATATCTTTATGTCGGAAACGGCCGCTCTGGCCGACGTTGTGCTGCCTGCGGCCTGCTTTGCTGAAAAGGGCGGCACGTACACCAATACCGAGCGGCGGGTGCAGCTTACGCAAAGGGCGGTAACTGCGCCGGGGCAGGCGCGCGCCGACTGGGAGATCATAGCCGATCTGTGCAGAAGATGCGGCCTTGAGGCCCCCTACACCCATCCAGGGCAAATCATGGAGGAGATCAGAAGTGTTACTCCTTCCTACGGCGGCATAACCCATGAACGGCTCTCAAAGACCTATGGCCTTCAGTGGCCCTGCCCGAACAGGGAGCATCCGGGAACCGCATTTCTCCACAGTGCTCAGTTTACCCGCGGGAAGGGCTCCTTTCAGCCCTCAGACTTTACGCCTCAGGGGGAGGCTACCGATCAGGATTTCCCGTTCACCCTTACCACGGGCCGGATATACTGCCAGTTTCACACCGGCACCATGAGCAGGCGCGTCGATCTGCTTGAGCGCGAGGCGCCCGAGCCGCTTGTGGAAATACATCCAGAGGATGCCGCAAAGCTCGGCATCCGCAAAAATGATCTAGTGGAGGTCTCCTCCCGCAGAGGCAGTATCAGGCTGAAGGCGGACGTCACGACCCGCGTGCCGCGCAAGGTTCTCTTCACCACCTTCCATTTCCATGAAGCGCAGGTGAACCTGCTCACCAATCCCGCCTGCGACCGGACTTCAGGCATTCCGGAATTGAAGGAATGCGCTGCGGCAATCAGGAGATGCCCGTGAAGCTGCTTGCAAAAAAAGATGTGCCTGAACTTCTGCAGGCGTGGTCGCAGCGCTACGAGGTGCTGAGCCCCGGCACAACAGAGCAGGCCGACTGCATCTTCGGCGCCTTCAGCCGCGACTCATTTACCCTGAGCTACCGCAAGCCGCCCATGCCGCCCAAGGCCGCGCTGCTGCCCCCAAGCCAGGTCATCTTTACCATTGAAAACGGCCGCTATGCTGACGCGGCTTCGGCAGGCAGAACGCTGCTCTTCGGGATCAGGGCCTGCGACGCCATGGGCATACTTCAGGCAAAAAGCTTTTTTCAGCGAGATGGCTCCGACAGCTATGTCAGCCGCCGCTCTGATGAGTCCGTTATAATCGTGAACGCCTGCAGCGGGCCACAAAACGAAACCTGTTTCTGCACCACCATGCACAGCGGCCCCTATGCCGACCGCGGCTTTGACCTGCAGCTTTATGACATGGGCGAAACTTTTCTTGTTGAGGAAGGGTCTGCCCGGGGAGCCGAGCTCACCGGGTCGCAATTTTTTTTCGCCATCGGCGATGCCGAGGCTGCCGGACGCATACGCACATTCAGGCAAAAAGCGCAAAAGGCCATACCCAGCGTGCCTGAAGTGGCCCGGGCCATGAATATTCTCAAAGCCGGGCCATCCTGCGACAGTGTGTGGGAGCGTCTTGGCAAAAAGTGCATCATGTGCGGCGGGTGCGCCTATGTCTGCCCGACCTGCACATGCTTCACGGTTGCCGACAGGGTGCACACAGCCATGAACGGCCAGCGGATACGCTCCTGGGATGCATGCCTCTTCAGCGGCTTCACCCGCGAGGCCTCCGGCCACAACCCCAGGCCCACGCAGGCCTCGCGCCTGAAGAGGCGGCACGAGCACAAGCTGCTTTATTATAACAAAATTGACACGCAGGCCATGGTGTGCGGATGCGTGGGCTGCGGCAGGTGCTCGGACTACTGCCCCGTGCACATCGGCACCCTTGAAGTGGTGAAATCAATCGCTGAGCAGGTCGGCCAGTAGCGGTCGGCCCCTGCAATCGGGAGGATAGCATGACTGGATCAAAAAAAATCATCATCGTAGACGACGACAGGGATTATGCCGATGCCATGCGGCTTGTTCTTGAGAACAGCTGCTTTGATGTGCGGCATGCCTTGAACATACGGCAAGCACGGGACATGATAACAGGTGACCGTCCGGATCTGATCATCATGGATGTCATGATGGAAAAACATACCGATGGATTTGATTTCTGTTCCGAGCTGAAGCAGGATCCGTCCCTCTCATCTATCCCCGTTATCATAATCACCTCTGTTACTCAAATGACCGGGTTTAAGTTTTCACCTGAAACCGACGGCGATTACTGCCTGGCCGATGACTACGCCGCAAAGCCTATTGCCATGGCGGACCTGTTATCGCGCATTGAAAAGCTGCTGGCGGCAAACCCTGAGCAGCGCACAGGATCATCGTCCTAGCAGAAAGAGCAGCACATACCCCTGGCCTGGCTTGCCCACAGTTCATGGCTCGCGGAAGCGCCCCTTTGCCAGAAAAAAAGCAAGCAACCCCCTTTAATTTATTAACCTTGTTTTTTGATTTTAGCATGCAGTGTGTGATATGTACTTAGCAGTGTGTTGAAAAAGTCAATAGGGGAAGGCTGTTCAAAAATGCTCAGATGCAAGGCGTGCGAAATCATGCAAAATGAGGCGTACTTTTTGTACGCCGCAGTGAAGCATGATAAGCGCAATCCCGCTCCAGCGGGACAGATGGGCGTTTTTCAACAGCCTGTTAGCGCTTGTTAACGTCATTGTACGTGACCTGAGCGCATCCCGGGGTGCGCCTCACCTGACAGTGCCGTTAGCCTAGGTGCAAACACAAAAAATTATTGTACACCCAAACCGATCACTAGGATTTATTATGACCACAGAAGGAACGCGACCGGGGTTTGACCTGAAAATGACAGCTGAAGAAATCAACGGGCTGCCCATTGCAGCCTATGAGGGCACGGTGCATGTCGTCCGCACGGAGGTTGAGCTTGAAAAAGCCGCACACGCTTTGCGCAGGGAAACCGTGCTCGGTTTCGATACGGAGACGAAACCGAATTTTGCAAAAGGCGAAAACAATCCGCTTTCTCTCATCCAGTTTGCCGGCAGCAGGGCTGCCTACATCATTCAGCTGCGGCACATACAGTCATGCGCCCCCCTGCACAAGCTCTTCTCCGATGAGAGCATCATTAAAGCAGGCATAGACATACCGCAGGACCTCGTAAAGCTCCAGGAGCGCATAGGAGGGGACTATAATGGATTTGTTGATGTCAGCCTTGATGCAAAGCAGGCCGGGCTTAAAAACTTCAGCCTGCGCGGCCTGGCAGCCATTCTGCTTGGCGTGCGCATATCAAAAGGAATGAGGGTATCCAACTGGGCACGGGACACATTGCTGCCATCACAGATCAAATATGCTGCCACCGATGCCTGGATCAGCCGGGAACTTTACCTGCGGCTGCAGCATCCGGAGGCCGGCCGTCAGTAATATGGGTGCAGCGGAGCGTAACTCATCGTTTTTATTGGTGAGGTTCATCCACTCTACCCGCTTGAAATGATTAAAGCCGTATAATGTACGTCCAACTATAAAAATAACCGGCAACTGATGGTACACTAGCAGTATACAAGAAACAGCTGAGGCCGCATTCGTGAAGCCAATAAGCATGATGCCCGCTTTTAAGGAAGTCTGTCGTCCCCGCGACATAGCGCCCAATCTGTTTGCTGGCTTTATGGCGGGCCTGATGACCCTGATAGCAGGCATTTCCTACGCTGCCCTGATATTTTCCGGCAGCCTTACGCCATACTTGAACCTCGGCATCGCAAGCGCCCTGATGAGTTCGGTCATCATTGGCTTTACGGTTGCCTGCCGCAGCTCGTCGCCCTTTATCATAGCGGGCCCCGATGCAAATATTTCAGCCATTGTTGCGCTCATGGCCGCGGCCATTGCCGCGCAAATGAACGGCGCGGAAAGGGGCCCCCTCTATGCAACACTATGGGCCGCTCTTGCTCTCAGCACCGTACTGACAGGTGTGGCACTGTATCTGCTGGGCCGCTTCAGCATGGGCCGCTGGATACGGTTCATTCCCTATCCGGTCATAGGAGGATTTCTTGCGGGCACGGGGTGGGTGCTGGTGAGCGGCGCTTTCAATGTGATGGCAGGAGTATCGCTGACAGCCGGCAACGTTGCAGGGCTTCTGCGGCCGGAGCAGGCGGCACACTGGCTGCCGGGGGCTGCACTTGCGCTGGTACTGACCGTGGTGCTGCGCTTCTGGAAACATTATCTCATCATGCCCGCAATGCTGCTTGCAAGCATTGCCTGCGTGCATGGAATTTTGATAAGCGCCGGCATTGCCCCTGCGCAGGCTGCGGCAGAGGGCTGGCTGCTCACGGCTCTCCCTTCGAATCTGGTGGGCCATTCGCTTCAGGAGCTTTCCATAAGCCGGATCAACTGGCATCTGCTGCTGGTGCAGTCGCCCGATGTGCTGGCTCTAATGGCCGTGGCCGCCATCGTGATTTTGCTCAATGCAGCGAGCATCGAAATCGCATCGCGAACCGACATCGACCTTGACGCCGAACTGAAATCAAACGGCCTGGCGAACCTGTTTGCGGCTCCCTTCGGGGGCCTTGTGGGATGTATCGCCCTGAGCCGCAGCCTTCTCAACTTTAAAGCCGGGGCTACAAGCCGCATATCGGGCATGGCCGCCGCACTGCTGTGCGCGGGCGTGCTGCTCGCGGGCGGACCTTTCCTCGCCTTTTTTCCCCGGCCCGTGCTCGGTGGGCTGCTGCTCTACCTTGGCCTGTCGCTGCTCATCGAGTGGGTCTATGACGGGTGGTGGCGGCTCTCGCGGTTCGACTACGCGCTGGTGATAGCCATCATCGTCATCATTGCGGTGTTCGGATTTTTGCCCGGCGTTGGCGTAGGGATCGTGGCCGCAACGATACTTTTTGCATTCAACTACAGCCGCATTAACGTGGTGACGGCCGAGCTGTCGGGAACCGTTCTGCACAGCAATGTGCAGCGCTCCTACCGCGAAGAGAAACTTTTAAAGGAGCAGGGCGACCAGATCGCCATTTTGCGGCTTCAGGGCTTTATCTTTTTCGGCACGGCCTATAACCTGCTCGTGCATGTGCACGGCCTTGTGCGCGCCGAGGGCCGCATGACCACGCGCTACCTTATGCTTGACTTCAGGTTTGTGAGCGGTATCGATTCCTCGTCGGTTCTTATTTTCTCCAAAATGCGCCAGTTTGCCGAGGAAAACGATGCCTGCCTGATATTCGTCCATCTGCAGCCCGGTGTGCGCGCCATGCTGCAGGAGGGCGAATGCATTCCCGCAACCGACGGGGCAGCATGCCCGCACTGCAGTGTTTTTGCCGACATGGATTATGCTATAGAGTGGTGCGAGGAGCAGATGCTTGCCGCTGCGCAGATTGCCTGCAGCGGCGCTTCATGCTCGCTTAAAGAGCACCTGGCCGATCTCTTCCCCGCCCCGGCCATGATCGACAGGCTCATGCAGTATCTTGAGCGAATTGAAGAGCCTGCGGGTTTTCGTCTATTTGTCAGGGGAACCACAGCGCGCAATCTCTATTTCATCGAATCCGGCACCGTCACCGCGTATCTCGAACTGGACGACGGCACGCACAAGCGCCTGCGCACCATGGGAGCGGGAACAGTTGTCGGTGAAATAGGACTCTATTTGGGCGTACCACGCTCGGCATCGGTCTACACCGATGGCCCGGGAGTTCTCTATCGCCTTGGCGCCGATGCTCTTGCACGCATGGAGTCTCAGGATTCAGAACTCGCTTCGGCATTCCACCGTTTCATCGTGCAACTCGTGGCAAGCCGTCTCATGCACGCCAATGAAGAGCTGCAGATGCTTTCCTAGAAGTTATAGTTCGGAGTTATGAGTTCGTAGTTCGGAGCAAAAAGATATGCGGGCGGGCATAAAGCCCGTCTCTACGTTTCAACCAATATAACCAATTCAACAAATCAAACCAATCAAACTAGTGTAGTGTTTCATAAATAGTTATGCAGCATTGACTTTCCGTTGTCGAGTTGGAGGTTGAGTGCAGCCAGGTTTGATTTTCTCGAGTTTCTTTCTCGCACGATCAATCTTTGCTAAAATATCGCTGACCTTGGCGG
>CAIWCT010000203.1 GCA_903911225.1 uncultured delta proteobacterium | reverse complement strand
TCAATTCTCGGCTCAGGTGAATTTCTTGTGGCCGAGGCTGATGAAAGCGACGGGTCATTTCTCAATTTGCCGCCAACCATTTCCGTGGTCACCAATATCGACCGTGAGCATATGGATTTCTATCCCGATATCGATGCCATCAAAGAGGCATTCGTTACTTTTCTCAACAAGGTGCCTTTCTACGGCGTCAATATTATTTGTCTGGATGACGAGAATATACAAAGCATCATACCCCGGATAAAAAAGCGTGTGATGACCTATGGACGCGCCACACAGGCTGATTTACAGGCGCGCGATATACGGCTTGAAGGCCACATGACAAACTTTTCAGTCTACAGGCATGAAAAAAAGCTCGGAACGGTAAAGCTCGGCATCCCGGGCATGCACAATGTCTGCAACTCTCTTGCCGCTATCGGCGTGGGGCTGGAGCTGGGGCTTGAGTTCAAGGTTATCAGAAAGGGACTTGCCGATTTCAAAGGCATACAGCGCCGCCTGCAGCTGCGGGGCAAGAAGATCGGCGTCACCTGGATAGACGATTACGGACATCATCCAACCGAAATCAAGGTGACGCTCAAAGCGGTTCGGCAGATCGCGCCGGGGCGCATCGTTGTGCTGTTTCAGCCGCACCGCTATTCGCGCACTTATCATCTTTTTAAAGAATTCATGACGGCGTTTTATGATGCCGATGTGCTTATTGTGGCCGATATCTATCCCGCAGGGGAGGCTCCCCTGCCTGATGTCACATCTTTGAAATTCTGCGAAAGCCTGAAGGAATACGGCCATAAGGATGTGAAATATATTCCCGATTTTAAAAGCGCCGAGTCGTTTCTTGCAGGGTTCCTGCAGGAGGGCGATGTGCTGCTCACGCTCGGCGCCGGCGATGTATGGAGGTCGGGCGAGGCGATCATGAAGGGGCTTGCAGCAGCCAATAAGTAATGCGTGATTAAAACGATTCAGGATTCGGGAAATGGCTAAAAATACAGTTGAAGATATAAGAGCTCAGTTTTTAAAAAAGCGGGTTGCTGTCCTGATGGGCGGGATGTCCTCGGAGCGCGACATATCGCTTAAGACCGGCACTGCGATACTGAACGCCCTTCAGAGGCGAGGCTATGACGCCATAAGCCTTGATGCCGACAGGAATATAGCCGAAAACCTGAAAACCAATGGCATTGACATAGGCTTTATCGCCCTGCATGGCGCTTTTGGTGAGGATGGCGCCGTTCAGGGGCTGCTGGAGTTGCTTGGCATCGCCTATACGGGCTCGGGCGTGCTTGCAAGCGCCATTTCAATCAACAAGGTGGCTACAAAAAAGATGCTGGCATATCATGGCTTGCCGACTCCTGCATTTCAGGTTGTGCTTGCACACAATGGCGATGTGGGCGGTGCTGTCAAATCAATCACTTTGCCGATTCCGTTTGTCGTAAAACCCCCGGAAGAGGGTTCAACAATCGGCATCAGCATAGTCACAAACAGTGCCCGGATTGCCGAAGCGGTCAGCCTGGCAGCGCAGTATGACTGCGAGCTGCTGATTGAAGAATTTGTCAAGGGACGGGAACTGACAGCGGCGGTACTGAACGGCGAGCCTTTGCCTCTGGTCGAAATCGTTGCCAAGAACGGTTTTTATGATTTTGAGGCCAAGTACCATAGCCAGGGAACAACGCAGTATGTTGTCGCCCCGGAGATCGGCGAAGAACTGACCCGGCAGATACAAAAGCTTGCCGTGGAGACCTATAGCGTACTTGGCTGCAGCGGTGCGGCGCGGGTTGATTTTCTTCTCACACCGGACGGCAAACCTTCTATCCTTGAAATAAACACAATCCCCGGCATGACTGAAACAAGCCTGCTGCCCAAGGCAGCAGGGCATGCCGGCATTGATTTTGAAAATCTTGTCGAGCAAATCTTATGGAGCGCCCGGTTGCACAAGCGGGCACTGCGATAGGCTCTGGATGCGTATGGGCATGAGCATGTTTAAATCGAAGGAAAAAAAGACCACGGCGGGCACGCTCCAGCGGCGAGCCCGGCGCGAAGAGCAGACCGGAAGGTTCCTTACCAGTGGAACGCTCATCCTGCGTTTAGTGCTGCCAGTATTGCTGCCTGTGCTGCTGGTGGGGGGCGCATGCTTTTATCTTGTAAATGCCGATTTCCTGGCAATACGCACAATACGCACAAGCGGCTGTAACCTGATTGACTGCGACAGGATCGCCGCCCGAGCCGGCATCGCTCCCGGGCGTAACATTCTTTTTGCCGATGTAGCCAAAGCGATGCGCCTGATCGAGGACGACCCGTGGATTGACCGCGCAGTCGTGAAGCGCATACTGCCCGACACTATTGAAATACAGGCTGAAGAGCGCAAGGCTGCGGCCGTGCTCCTGATGGATAGCACATGCCTTGTAGACAGTCAGGGCGAAGTTTTTTTCTGCTCCGATCAGCCCGTCGACACTCTACCCGTCATGACGGGGCTGTCGCGCGAGTATGTGCAGGCAAATAGTCATACAGCCGCACAGCTTGTTGACGCAGCACTTGCTCTTTTGAAGGGTCTTCAAAGCCGCGGCATGCTGAAACAGGGCACAGGCACGCATATTGTCATTGAGCCGGCTGTCGGTTTAACTATTGACGACACTGCAACCGGTACACGGATATTTATGGGGCTTGACGGTTTTGAAGAAAAGCTGAGGCTGCTTGCATTCGTTCAGGGCGATCTGGCAATGAAAGGACTGAGCGCCCGCAGCATACATCTCGGGTCGGTCAAGCAGGCATCTGTTACGCTCAATATGCCTGAAGTTGAAAAACCTCAGGCTAAAATCAGTCATAAAATAAGCTGAAACACACAGCAAACAGCAAACGTTTTCTTGAAGAGAGGATGACGCTCCATGGCAAGAAAAAAAACAATTGCAGGCATTGATATCGGCACATGCAAGATAAGTGCTGTCGTGGGGGAAGTGACGGGCGACGAGGTGCATATTACCGGCTATGACTCGCAGCCTTCCTATGGTGTTAAAAAAGGCTCCATTATCAATATGGACAGCACGGTGGATTCCATCAAGCGCGCCATAAAAAAAGCTCAGCAGATGGCCCGCACCGACATCAGCTCCGCTGTTGTTGGTATTTCAGGAAGTCATATCAGGGGTATGTCCAACAGCGGTGTCGTGCCGCTGAGCAGCCGGGAAGTGCGGCGCAGTGATCTTGCAGCCGTGCTTGATGCGGCAAAAGCCGTCGTGATTCCTACAGACCGGGAAGTGGTCCAGATTGTGCCGCAGGAATTTGTGGTCGACAATCAGGCGGGAATCAAAAAGCCTCTGGGCATGTCGGGCGTGCGGCTTGAATCGCGAGTTTATATTATAACCGGCACCGTAGCAACAGCGCAGAATGTGGTGCAGTGCCTTAACCGCAGCGGGCTTAAAGTTCAGGATATTATCCTGCAGCATTTAGCGGCTGCCGAGGCCGTACTGACTCATGATGAAAGAGAGCTTGGGTGCGCCCTTGTCGATATTGGCGGCGGCACCACGGACATTGCGGTTTTTTCACGCGGCGCCGTCCGTTTTTGCTCGGTGCTGCCTATAGGCGGCAATCACATCACATCCGACATAGCAATAGGCCTGCGCACGCCGCTGGCAGAAGCCGAAGAGCTCAAGTGTGATTCCGGCACGGCATTCATGGTCAAGATGCGCCAGAGCGACACCATGGAAGTAGTGAGCATCGGTGAGCACGGCAG
>CAIWCT010000202.1 GCA_903911225.1 uncultured delta proteobacterium | reverse complement strand
TACACCACGCACCGCGGACACGGCTGCATCATCGCCAAGGGCGCAGACTTAAAGCCCATGATGGCCGAGCTGTTCGGCCGCATCGACGGCTGCTGCAAGGGACGCGCAGGCTCCATGCATTTTGCCGATGTGAAAACCGGCTGCATGGGCTCAAACGGCATCGTCGGCGAAGGCATGCGCATAGCTCTCGGAACGGCATTTGCCCAGAAGTACAACAAGACCGACAACTGCACCGCCGTGTATTTCGGCGAAGGCGCAACCGGCACGGGCTCCTTTCATGAGTCCATGAATATGGCCGCGATATTGAAGCTCCCGCTCATTTTCGTGTGCACCATCAATCTGTACGCACAGATGACGCCCAAGTGCGACCATGTGGGAATCGAAAACGTTTCCGACCGTGCAGCCGGCTACGGCATGCCTTCTATTATCGCCGACGGCAATGATGTCGAGGCCGTGTATGCAGCAATGGCCAAGGCTGTCAAGCCTGCCCGCGAAGGAAAGGGCCCTTATATGCTTGAGTTTAAGACCTACCGTCATCATGGCCATTTTGAAGGCGACCCCTGCAATTACCGCCCCGCCGGCGAGCTTGAGGAATGGAAGAAGAAAGACCCGATCATGCTCTATGAGAAGAAGCTGACCAAAGAGGCCGTGATGGATGACAAGGCCATTCAGAAAGTTCGCGACGAGATAAAGAAAGAGGTTGATGAGGCTGTTGATTTTGCGCGCAAGAGCCCCCAGCCGGAAGTCGAAGAACTGTATGTTGATATTTTAGCCTGAGCCACCGCATGTGCCGGTGACCTGAGAGCTTGTTTTTTATAAAAATTTCTTTTTAACTGGAGGATAGATATATGGCTGGAACTAAAACCATAAATGTTCAGTGGGCAATCAACGAAGCAATCAAAGAGGAAATGGAAAGAGACCCGAGCGTTTTCATCGTCGGCGAAGACGTGGGCAAGCCCGGCGGACCTTTCGGCGTGACCAAGGGCCTTATTGACCAGTTCGGCGCAGGCCGCTGCGTCGACACCCCCATCAGCGAAGGCGCCATCGTGGGCCTGTGCGTGGGTGCTGCGGCATCGGGGCTTCGGCCGGTTGCTGAAATCATGTTCATGAATTTCATAACTCTTACTGTCGAAGAGTTCTACAATCAGGCATCCAAGATGCGCTGGATGTTCGGCGGCCAGGTGAAGGTGCCCATGGTCGTGCGCGCGATGACCGCAGGCGGTTTCGGCGCTGGGCCCCATCATTCATCATCCCTTGAGGCCTGGTTTGCAAGCATGCCCGGTATGAAGGTCGTCATGCCCAGCAATTCCTATACGGCTAAAGGCCTTATGAAGGCCGCCATCCGCGATGACAACCCCGTGCTGTATGTTGAGCCCCTGTCATCCTATAAGCTGAAGATGGAAATCCCGACTGACGACTATATTGTCGAGATCGGCAAGGCTGCGATCACCCGTGAAGGCAAAGATATCACGATCGTGAGCATCGGCCGCATGCTTCAGGAAGCCATGAAGGCCGCAGACAAGCTGAAGGCCGACGGTATTGAGGCCGAGGTTATCGACCTTTTGACCGTGAACCCTATTGACATGGATACCATCTATGCATCGGTCAAGAAGACCAACCGCTGCGCTATCATTCACGAAGCAAAGAAGGTCATGGGCGTGGGCGCAGAAATAGCCGCCAACCTGCAGGAGAATCTGTTTGACTGGCTCGACGCGCCGGTGGCCCGAGTGGCTGCTCCCTTTACGCACATCGCATTCCAGCCCAAGCTCGAGAAGCATTATTTTCCCGATGCCGACAAGTTGGTCGCGCAGGTAAAGAAGATGATCGGCTGAGCAAAGCTCTCGTGATGTGAATAAACCAAGAAAGGAGTCACAGTAATGGCAACCAATGTAACCATGCCCAAGCTTGGTCTTACCATGGAAACAGGTAAGATAGCTGAGTGGAAAAAAGCTGAAGGCGAGCAGGTCAATCAGGGTGAAATTCTTCTGGTCGTTGAGACCGAGAAGATCACCTATGAGGTTGAAGCCCCTGCAAGCGGACTTCTGCATATAATTGTGCCGGTGGAAGGCGAAGTGCCGGTGGCAGATCTTATAGCCGTTATCGCAACAGATAAGGCAGACTATGACGCAGCATGCGCAGGAGGCGGCGCTCCCGCCGCAGCAGCACCTGCGGCAGCCGCGCCGGCAGCCGCACCGGCTGCAGCAGCCCCTGCTGTTGCAGCATCTGCAGCACCCGCTCCGGCGCGGGTAGCAGGAGAGCGTGTAAAGGCATCGCCCCTTGCGCGCAAGCTTGCAGCAGATGCCGGTATCGACATCGCCGCAATCGGCGGCACAGGCCCCGAGGGACGCGTGGTGCAGAAAGACGTGCTTGCCTATCAAACGGCAAACAAGTTCCGCATCACCCCGGTGGCAGATAAGATGGCAAAAGAAAATAATATCGATCTTAAGCAGGTTGCAGGCACCGG
>CAIWCT010000201.1 GCA_903911225.1 uncultured delta proteobacterium | reverse complement strand
CAACAAGTCAGCGGTTGATCGTCTGGGCGACGCCCAAAATCCGCACCCTATCCGCACCCTGCAATAAAAAAAGGCACCTAGAGGCTGTGGAAAAGCTTCTAAGTGCTTGTAATATGTGGCGGGGACGACGGGACTCGAACCCGCGACCTTCGGCGTGACAGGCCGACGTACTAACCAACTGTACTACGTCCCCGCATAATCTATACTGTTGTCAAATTTATGGGCGATACTGGGTTCGAACCAGTGACCCTCGGCTTGTAAGGCCGATGCTCTCCCAGTTGAGCTAATCGCCCGAAATAAATAAAAAATATATCCCAGGTTATCTTAAAAGTCAAACAAGAAAACAAACCCGCATGCGGTTCTTATTTTATTGATGGACCTGGGGTGGGATATCTTTCAGCTCTGTATTTCCGGCAAAAAACGGCTTTTGGCCTGCTGTCTGACCGGCAAAAGCCTCAACAGGGGCCAGGGCAAGACGCATGACCTCATCCATATGATCAACCGCGATGATATGAATGTCTTTTAAAATCTTCTCGGGTATTTCCTTAAGGTCTTTTTCATTCTCCCGCGGGATAATAACCGTTGAAATAAGACCGCGGTGGGCGGCAAAAATCTTCTCTTTCAGCCCGCCGATGGGAAGCACCCTGCCGCGAAGCGTAATCTCGCCGGTCATGGCGATATCGCTCTTGACCTCGACATGGGTTAAGGCCGAGATGATGGAGGTGGTTATGGCGATGCCCGCCGAGGGGCCGTCTTTGGGAATGGCGCCCTCCGGCACATGTATATGCAGGTCGATGAGCTGATAAAAATCTTTGTCAAGCCCGAGCAGCTGCGCCCGGGAGCGCACATAGCTCATGGCGGCACGTGCCGACTCCTTCATCACATCTCCCAGCTTGCCCGTGATGATCAGCTCGCCCTTGCCGGGCATGATAGCCACCTCGACAAACAGGAGCTCGCCGCCGGCTTCGGTCCAGGCAAGGCCCGTTGTGATGCCCACCTTGTTTTTTTCTTCCGCCTTACCATATCTGAATTTGGACACGCCGAGATACTTTTCAATTGCTGCCTTATCAATCTTGAATTTCCGCTTGCCCGGCTCCTGCAGCCCGTTGCGCACGACATCAGTTGCCACCTTGCGGCACACTGATGCCAGTTCCCGCTCAAGGTTGCGCACGCCCGCCTCACGGGTATAGCGCCGGATGATGTGCAGAATGGCATTATCGGAAAACTCGAGCTTCTCAGCCGTCAGGCCGTTGGCCGCAAGCTGCTTGGGAACAAGGTACTGTTTTGCAATGGCAAGCTTCTCGCTTTCCATATACCCCGGCATGCGAATGATCTCCATGCGGTCCTGCAGCGCAGGGGGGATGCCCTGCAGCGTATTGGCCGTTGTTATAAACATGACCTCGGAAAGATCATAATCCATATCAATATAGTGATCGTTGAAGGTATCGTTCTGCTCGGGGTCAAGCACCTCCAGAAGCGCCGACGACGGGTCGCCGCGGAAGTCGGTGCTCATCTTGTCGACCTCATCCAGCAGAAACACCGGGTTGTCGGTGCCCGCTTTCTTGAGCGACTGCAGGATCTTTCCCGGCAGCGCCCCGATATAGGTGCGGCGATGCCCCCTGATTTCAGCCTCGTCGCGCACGCCACCCAGAGACTGGCGCACAAACCGCCGCCCGGTTGCCCGGGCTATGGATTTGCCAAGGGAAGTTTTCCCCACGCCCGGCGGCCCCACAAAACAGAGGATGGGCCCTTTCATCTTCTGCACGAGGCTTTCTACGGCAAGGTATTCTAAAATCCGCTCTTTGGGTTCTTTCAGGCCGTAGTGATCGTCGTTTAATATCTTCTCGGCCGAACCTATATCCATCTTCACCTCGGACTTTTCGCCCCAGGGCAGCGCCAGTATCCACTCGATATAGTTGCGCACAACGTTCATTTCAGCCGACATGGGCGGCATCATCTTCAGCTTCTTTATTTCCTTATCTACCCGGCTGCGGGCTTCCTCGGAGAGCTTTTTGCTCTGCAGCTTCTCTTCAAGCTCATCGATTTCGGCCTGCCGGTCATCGATGTCGCCTATCTCCTTCTGGATGGCGCGCATCTGTTCGCCCAGATAATAGTCCTTCTGGGTTTTTTCCATCTGCCGCTTGACGCGGGCCTTTATGCGCTGCTCCGTGCGGATGATCTCCATGGCGCTTTCCATGACGGCATACACCCGCTCAAGCCGCTCGCACACATCGGTTAATTCAAGAATCTGCTGTTTATCCGAAAGGCTGATATTGAGTTGCGGCGCAATGAGATCGGCAAGCCGCGATGGATTATTGACGGTTTGAGCCGTTGTCAGCAGGTCAGGTGAAACGCGCTTAGTGAATTTGGAGAAATTATCAAGGGAGGCAAGCACCATGGCATTAAGCGTATTGAGCTCACTTGCGTCCCGGCAGGTGTCTTCAACCTCCTCCACCATGGCGGAAAACGCATCATCCTCAACAAAAAACTTTGTGATACGGGCCCGTTTCCGGCCTTCAACAAGCACCTTTATGCTGCCGTCGGGCAGCTTCAGCATCTGCAGAATTGTGGCCAGTATGCCGACCTCATAGACCGTATCCTGGCTGGGGCTGTCAATGGCGGCGTCTTTTTGCGTGACAAGAAAAATGGTCTTCCCCTGCTCAAGGGCTTTTTCAACAGCAGTAATTGAGCGCTCGCGCCCCACAAACAGCGGTGACACCATATGGGGGAACACCACAATATCCCGCAGGGGCATCATCATATAGATAACAGGGTGTTCCTTTTGCGATTTAAAAATCATGGCCTGATCTTTCAAAAAAAATACTGAGGGCACGGAACCCGTCTTCCGGCGATCCACGGTCCTCAGCATGCATATTCCAACGGGGGAAAGTTACGCAGATTCCTTCTGCTTGCTGTACACCAGAAGAGGCTTTGCGCCCTTGGTCACCACTTCCTCACTGATGAGGCATTCCTCAACATCGGTGCAGGAGGGCAGATCATACATCACGTCGAGCATGATTCCTTCCAGAATGGCGCGCAGCCCGCGAGCTCCTGACTTGCGCCGCATGGCAAGGTCTGCAATCGCCCCCAGCACCTCGCCCGTAAAACGCAGGGTGACATTTTCAAGCTCGAACAGTTTTTCATACTGCTTGGTAATGGCATTGCGCGGGCGGGTGAGAATTTCAATCAGCGCCTCCCGATCCAGATCGTCAAGCGTTGTCAGCACCGGGAGCCTGCCCACAAATTCCGGTATAAGCCCGTACTTGATGAGATCTTCGGGCTGCACTTCTGAAAGAACCTCGCCGACATTGCGCTTTATATTCTTTTTCATCTCGGCGCCGAAGCCGATGGTCTTTTTGCCCGTGCGCTGCTGTATCACCGACTCAAGGCCGTTAAACGCGCCGCCGCAAATGAACAGAATATTGGAAGTGTCAACCTGCAAAAAGTCCTGCTGCGGGTGCTTGCGGCCGCCTTTGGGAGGCACATTGGCAACAGTGCCCTCAATGATTTTCAGCAGCGCCTGCTGCACGCCTTCACCCGATACATCGCGCGTGATGGAGGGCGTGTCGGACTTGCGGGATATCTTGTCGATCTCATCGATATAGACGATGCCGCGCGAGGCCTTTTCGATGTTGTAGTCGGCAGCCTGAAGAAGGCTCAGGATAATATTCTCTACATCTTCACCCACATAGCCCGCCTCGGTCAGCGACGTTGCGTCTGCTATGGTGAACGGCACATGCAGCATCCGTGCAAGGGTCTGGGCAAGCAGTGTCTTGCCCGTGCCCGTGGAGCCGATCAGCAGAATATTGCTCTTCTGCAGCTCAACGTCATTCTTGCCCTTGCGGTAGTCGATCCGGCGGTAGTGGTTGTACACGGCCACGGACAGAATCTTTTTAGCCTTCTCCTGCCCGATGACATATTGATCAAGAAATTTCTTGATTTCATAGGGCTTGGGCACTGATGTCTGTCGGGCCGAAAGCGATTCACGCTCCTGCTCTTCGACGATGATGTCGTTACAGAGCTCGATGCACTCGTCGCAAATATATACAGACGGCCCTGCGACAAGCTTTTTGACTTCTTCCTGGCTCTTGCCGCAGAACGAGCAGAACAGATGGCTGCCTTTGCCCCCCAGTGTTTTCTTTGTTGCCATGATTTTCCTCAAAACTCAGGTGGTTGTTTCCCGTTTTTCTATAACTTTATCAATTATACCATATTCCCGTGCCTGCTCGCCGTTCAAAAAATAGTCGCGGTCGGTATCCTGATGAATTTTCTCTATGGTCTGCCCCGTATGGCGCACCAGAATCTCTTCAAGTTCATGGCGGGTGCGGATGATTTCGCGGGCATGAATGTCGATGTCAGTTGCCTGGCCCTGGTAGCCGCCCATTGGCTGATGCAGCATGATCCGCGAGTGCGGCAGCGCAAAACGCTTGCCCGGAGCCCCCGCCGTCAGCAGCACGGCGCCCATGCTTGCCGCCTGCCCGAAGCACAGCGTTGAAATGGGCGACCGGAGATACTGCATGGTGTCGTAAATTGCCATGCCGGCCGTCACGACACCGCCCGGCGAATTGATATAGAGGTGAATATCCTTTTCGGGATCCTCAGACTCCAGAAACAGCATCTGGGCAATGATGATATTGGCCTCATGATCATCAATGGCGTTACCGAGAAAAATGATGCGGTCTTTCAGAAGCCGTGAGTAAATATCATAGGACCGCTCGCCCCGGTTAGTCTGCTCGACCACAAACGGAATGAGCTGGCTGGTCGTTTGCTGCACGCCATTCATAATAGGCCTCTGCCATGTTGAGTTGTACAAAATTGTCTTCCCCCTTACTTTTCGGTTATTTGTGCTTTTGCTGTAATAAAATCTATCGCTTTGTTTTCAATAATCTGGGGCCGCAGCACTTCACGGTCAAGCGCGGCTTTTATCGCTGCCACATCCTGGCCGTACTGCGCCGCGAGCTCATCGTACTTTTTCTCGAAATCGGCTTCCTCAACTGCCAGGCCCTCTTTTGCCGCAATGGCTTCAAGAATAAGCACCGCTTTCACCTGCCGCTCCGCCGCGCCCCGGTATCGCTCAAGCAGCGTCCCGGCGCTCTGCCCCAGGCTCTCAAGCTTTATGCCCTGCTGCGACAGCATCTGCTGGGTCTCCATCACCATATTGCGCGCCTGCATGTCTACAAGGGCTTTAGGCACATCAAAGGCGTTGCGCTCGATGAGGGCATCAAAAAGCCTGTCTCTGAAGCCATGCTCAGCCTGATTGCGCTTGCGGGTGGAAATATCATCGGAGAGCGCCTTTTTAAGATCATCAAGGCTGGAATACTTCTGGCTTAAGTCCCGGGCAAATTCATCATCAAGAGCAGGAAGCACCCGCTCTTTCAAGCCTTTCAGCACAACCTTCACATCCACCTGTTTCCCGGCATACTCCTTATTGGCAAAGTCTTCGGGCAGCTGCAGAGCAAAGCTCCGTTCATCGCCTGCCTGCATGCCTTCAACCTGAGCCAGAAACCCGGGCAGATAGGATGTATCGGAGGCTTCCAGAAAGAAATCCTTCTGCGGGCCGCCGCCATAGGGTTTGCCTTCGCAGACAGCATCAAGATCAAAAATGCCGAAATCGCCCTTTGCAAGGGGCCGGCCATCAATATCCTTAAGAGTAGCATAGGTGCTGCGAAGTCCTTCAAGAGCGGTCGCGAGCTCTTCATCTCCCGCCTGCGCAATATTTTCGCGCTCAAGGGCAAGGCCTTCATAGCCCTGCGGCACTATTTCGGGCTTTACCTCGAAGACGGCCGTAAAGGAAAATTCCTTGCCGCACTCGATGCCGGCGTTTTCAATCTTTGGCTGCGACACAGGCACCGTCTTTGCTTCATCGATAGCCTTTGGATAGGTCTCCTGCACGATCTTTTGAATAACATCCTCATCGACCTGCGCCTTGAAATACTTCTCCAGAAGCGACATGGGGGCCTTGCCGGGCCGGAAGCCCTTCAGGCGGACATTTTTTTTCAGCTCTTTGTATGCCTGCTCAAACTGGCTTGCTACGGTTTCCTGCGGCACGACAACGGTCAATCTTTTTTCAATTTCGCTAACATGTGCAACGTCTACTTTCATCTATCTCCTCGTTTCATTTCTTTTCATGCGAGAGGGGGGATTTGAACCCCCACGGTTTCCCGCTGGATCCTAATTCCAGTGCGTCTGCCATTCCGCCACTCTCGCTGTTTATGGGGTACGCACTTTGCGTCTGGCAATCCCTGTTAAGAGGTACCTTTAAATAGTATTTTTGACCTGTAGTGTCAAGCAGTTTGGCTGGCCGCAAAATGAAAAATTATAGAGAAATTAAAGAGTTTTGCGAGGTTAAGAGGATTAGCGCTCATTCAATGTTTATTTATAATGATTTTATCATTCCGCAGATTTTGTCTGCGCCACAAAGCCTTTTTCTGCCAGGCGGGCTTGCCAACAGGGCTGTTCCATGCAATGATTACAGCTGATATTGCCTGCGATTGACTTCACATGCAAAGGAGCTGCCCGTGCAGGATCACAAGCTTGTTGCCGACTACCTGAGAAAATGCTTTGTCAGCGTCGACGGCCTCTGGTTTATGAAAATTGAAGAAGACGGCGACTTTGAAAAAGCGCTGGAAATCGATATTGCCGTCTGGAAGGTGCTCCCTAAAATCGAAGCCCGAACCATAAAGGAACTGCTGTCGCTCGGGCACGGCCTGGAGGCGCTGCACACGGCACTTGATTTCAAGCTTCAGGCAGAGCTCTACAGCCATAGCCTGTCGCCGGTTCACGAAGATGCTTTCACGCTGGATGTCAATGACTGCCCGTGGGTAAAACATATAAAAAAGGCCGGCAGAGCCCATTTCATTGAGCGCATAGCAGCCTCAATCTGCCCGGCTGAATATGGCGTCTTTACCGCCGAGTTCGGCAAAAGCATTTCAATAGATCACCAGCACGGCGACTGCGCCAGGCACGGACGGTGCAGGTTTGCCTTTCACGCAAAAAACATCATGGCTACAGGATAAAAGGAGCAATAATTTATGAACTGGGATTTTACAGGTGCGCAGGTTGTAAAGGGTGAGGTTTCCTACAGCCTTGAAGAGTTCAGAAAAGATCTGTACGCCGAGGTGAAAGAAAATTTTTCAGACTACGATAAAAAGGAACTCGACGGCATATATCAGCTGGCCTACGATGTCTGCTACTGCACGGCCTCGCAGCACAAGCTTGGCGAGCTGCTTGCCCACTGTAAACAGATGGGTGTCAAGGCCGATTTGAAGTTTCTCATGCTCATACGGGATTCCAACCTGAACAATATCGACATGCTGAAAGCGATCTTTGCCCGCAAGGTATCGGAGTTTATGGATGCGGGCGCAAGCGGCGATGAAGCGCTCAAAAAGCTTGACGAGTATCACCGGCAGGTGCTTGCGGCCTCAGAGGTTTAGGCCGGACTCTTGTTTTTTATCCGTGCATAATGTGTAGCAGCCCGTACTTAATCCTACACTTGCAGAATTTGGGTTTAACTAAATCTGACAGAGATAAGATTACTTCTGATAATGCCCTTTGTTCACCCTCCAAGCGGGAGACGTCCTGTCGCAAAATGTCAAAAAAAGTGCGTAGGGAATCCAAAGAAATAATACGGCCGCCCCAGCAACCGGTTAAACCGGCATCGCTTTATTCATTGAAACAGGATTTGATTTTAGGGCTTTTACTGCTTGTCTTTACGCTTGCAGTCTACCAGCCGGTCTGGAATGGAAAGCAGCTCTGGGACGATGACGCGCACATTACCAAGACCGAGCTTCGCTCCCCCGGCGGTCTGGGCCGCATTTGGACTGAGCTTGGGGCCACGCAGCAGTATTACCCCTTGCTGCACAGTGTTTTCTGGATCGAACATCATCTCTGGGGCGATTCGACTCTCGGCTACCATGTGGTCAATATTCTCCTGCACTTTATTTCCGCAGTATTGCTGGTATTCATTCTGCACCGGCTGAAGATACCGGGGGCGTGGCTTGCAGGGGCTGTTTTCGCCCTGCATCCGGTACAGGTTGAGTCAGTGGCATGGATAACGGAATTGAAAAACACATTGTCAGGGGTGTTTTGTCTTTCAGCGGCGCTGGTGTATCTGAAGTATGAACAGGAGCGGGAAACAAGAGCATATGCCCTTGCGCTGGGCCTTTTCATGCTGGGGCTTATGTCGAAATCAGTTATCGCAACGCTGCCCGTATCGCTGCTTGCGGTGATCTGGTGGAAGCGGGGAAGGATAGACTGGAAACAAGACGGTGTGCCGCTGCTGCCGTTTTTTATTGTTGGAATCGCATCCGGCCTGTTCACTGCGTGGGTGGAACACAAAGTCATAGGCGCCGGAGGGAGCGAGTTTGATTTTACTATTATTGAACGATGTCTTATTGCGGGCCGTGCAGTATGGTTTTATTTAAGCAAAATAGCCTGGCCTGTGGATTTAGTCTTTATTTATCCGCGCTGGACTGTGAGCCAGAGCGTTTGGTGGCAGTATGTGTTTCCTATGGCGGGGCTGATACTTGCCGGTGTGCTCTGGTGGCAGCGGAACCGCTGGCGTGCGCCGCTGGCAGCACTTATTTGCTTTACGGCGACACTTTTTCCGGCCCTGGGATTTTTTAATGTGTTTCCGTTTCGCTATTCATTTGTTGCGGACCATTTTCAGTATCTTGCCTGTATAGGCCCTATTGTTCTGACTGCAGCAGTAGTGTCGGGATTGAATGTGCTCAAGGGAAACAGGCAGGTTATGCTTAGCATGGCAGCACTGCTCGTGCTGGGCGTGCTGACCTGGAGGCAAAGCGGGATGTATGCCGATGCCGAGACCCTGTATCGGACGATCATCCGGGAGAACCCCGCTTGTTGGATGGCCCACACTAACCTTGGTCTCCTGCTGTCGGATAGCGATCGAAAAGACGAGGCTATGGCACATTACCAAAAGGCCCTGGCAATCAACCCCAACACCGTGGAAGCCCACACCAACCTCGGCACTATTCTAGAAGCCCGCGGACAGGTCGACGAGGCAATCGCACATTATCAGAAGGCCCTGGAAATTAAGCCTGACTCCGCGGAGGCCCATAACAACTTCGGTATTGCTCTAGCCCATCGCGGACAGGTTGACGAGGCCATTGCCCATTTCCGGAGAGCTCTGGAAATCAAGCCTGACTACGCGGAGGCCCATAGAAACCTTGGTCAAATTCTGGCAGGTCGCAGACAGATCGACGAGGCAATCGCCCATTACCGGAAGGCACTGGAAATCAAGCCTGACTACGCGGAGGCCCATAACAACTTCGGTATTGCTCTGGCCCATAGCGGACAGGTCGACGAGGCAATCGCCCATTTCCGGAAGGCCCTGGAAATCAAGCCTGACTATGCGGAGGCCCATAACAACTTCGGTATTGCTCTGGCCCATAGCGGACAGGTCGACGAGGCAATCGCCCATTACCGGAAGGCCCTGGAAATCAAGCCTGACTACGCGGAGGCCCATAACAACGTCGGTATTGCTCTGGCCCATAGCGGACAGGTCGACGAGGCAATCGCCCATTTCCTGAGAGCTCTGGCAATCAAGCCTGACTTTGTTGACGCTCGCCGGAACCTTGAGACCGCCCGGTCCAAGTGGTAAAAGATTCTGATGCGGCGTTGGAGAGAGGTGCGAATTGTGTTCCGCTCGCGCCCGAAGGATGCGACTCTCCTGAACGATACCGCGCGACTGCTGGCAACAGCCTTTTACAGTTGCGCAACAGGCTTCTGTTTAATGTGTTACGGAGCCATGTTTAAATCAGTCTTGCCGTGAGAGGTGTGCACAAAAACAGCCCATCTGACATTTCCCCGAAAAACTGAGCCATTGCAAGGTTCAAAGTCTTGACAGTAGCAAGCCCTGAATTTATTGCATCTTTCACTCTGGCAACATTGACATTAATCGTGTTGTAAAAACTACCAGTTCGAGTCCAAATTTTTACACATAATGCGGTTTAACCGGCACGCAGCTCCTGCCATACTTCCAGATAGTGCCGCAGGTGATCATTCTCCGAACTTTCGGCTTTTTCTCTGAGCATAGCTTCAAGCTGGCCTTCTTCTTTGAGGAAATCCTCCGTGGTCAAATGCCCGGCCATCAGAGCCGCCCGCAGCCACACAAGATAGGTTGTGAGCGCGTCGCATTCATTATACTGAACGATGCGGCCGATATCGCCCTTCGTCCACAGATCGACAACATCCTGGCCATCGGTTCCGATCTTGCCGGGAATCCGGCACACTGTTGCCAGCTCATGCAGGCTGGGGGTAGCCCTGCCCCAGCCGCCGAACTCCTCTTTGAGATCGATATTATAATCGCTGCCGCGGGCGAAGTAATCAACCCCCTCCCATGGCTTCGCGGGCCGTTTGCAGAAATCAGGCAGGTACAGGCTGTTGGCAAGTGCGCGCTGCATCAAAATGATAATATCGGAGGACTGCGAGTTATACCCCACAAGCTGGGGCTTTGCCTTGCCCAGTGCCGTCAGAAAACGGGATATAATGTCGGCTTCGGTGGCATCCATTGCGCCCGGCATCGGCAAAGAGTGCAGCTTAAGCGATACCGATCCGTCTTTGCCCTGCCTGCGTATAACCGATGCAATTGAAACGATCCGGCACAGCACGGTCTTCAGATACGGCTGCGGGTCCTCATCAGTTGCGCCGCCCTTTTTCCACATGTGCTTAAGAACCTCGGCGTCGCTAAGCGAGGCCGGCAGTCCATACACCCTGCGCCCGGATTCGGGATCAGGCACCCACTCCGCATCAAAAGCCCATACTTCCTGTGGCACGATTTTCAGCATAATCTTCTCCGCTCGCGGCTGTTATAAGGTCGCACCGCTGTCATGCCGGCATAGCCCTATGTATGTGAACAGTCAAAAAAAACAAGGACGAGGATGAACGCTTCTATGCTTTTAAATCAGGCATCATAGAAGAGTCAAGTTTTAGATTGATAGCTTCATGGCGGCACGGCATCACTGCACTATCATGCAAGCAGCCTGCACAGCTCACCCGGCGTGCGCAGCCTGTAGTTGGGTGGTATCAAAAGACCGGCCCCGTCATGAAAGCCCCACTCGGCGAAAGCGCTGTCAATGCCGCAGCGCCGGGCAAATTCGAGGTCGATGGGGCTGTCGCCCACCATGAGGCAATCGTCGGGCAAAAACTCTTTTCCCTGACAGCGGTAGTGGGCGCAGATGCGGATAAATGCATCGGGGTCGGGCTTGGGTATGCCCTGGTCAAGGGAGGCGATGAAGCGCGGATACCTGCATTCCCGAGTGTGCGCAGGCTGCCTTCATAGGCCTTATTCGTCGCAATCGAAAGCGGCACGTTACTGCGCAACTGCTCCAGCAGCTCGGGAACGCCGGGAAAGGCAAGCTCCATGTGCGTATACTTGTGATAGTGCCTGCGGTAGGCGGCGCGGGCGGCTTCTATATCCTCGATGCCGAAATCCCGAAGGATGTCTGACATGGGAAGTCCAATATTAATCCTGCGGCCCTGCTGCTCCTGCGGAAGCCCCAGTTCACAGGCCATATCCTGCATTGCCGCGGTGATGGATGCGCGGCTGTCAACAAGAGTTCCGTCAAGGTCGAAGATAATGAGTTTATATTTCATGGCCGGTCAATAAAAAAGGCCTGCACCGAATTTCACCTGCGCATGCCTATGCAGTCAATCAAAAATCTAAATTCCAAAATCAAAAATTAGAATTTGTACCCTAGCCCTATACCGTACAGATCGGTCTGGCCGCCATAGAACCGGCCCTTTAAAACGCCATCGGCGGGGCGTGCTGCTACGCTGCGGTTCCTGCTTACCAAATATTCGTAGGAAAGATCAAGGGTCCAGGCCCTCCAGTGTAAGCCAACACCAAAACAGACCATCTGCCAGTCATTAACCGGCAGCAGATAATCGCTTCTGTCTCGGGGCGTAGGGCCGTTGTCATAGACATAGCCGCAGCGCAGGTCAAGCCAGTTTGTGGCATTATATTCAATGCCGATCTGCCAGCGCCATACATCGTTCCAGTTCTTGGCCTTGGTCACCCTGCTCATGCCTGCCACGGGATTGTCGAATTGAATGCTCATTGTATCGAAATTGCTCCATCCTTTACGGATGGCGCCCAGCTCTATGTTCAGGTCTTTAAGAACCTGAAAACTGACGCCCATCATCAGCTGATCGGGCAGGGTCACATGAGAGTCAATGCCGCCATTGCGAAAAAGGCCGCTGGCGCTGGCCCAGTGGGGCTGTATGTATTCTGCGCGTCCGCTGACATTGATACGTATTTTACTGCGATAGGAAAGGCCCAGCCTCACCCAGTCAAGCAGCTTGTAGTGTAGGCCGAAGTTGTATCCCAGGCCCATGCCGTCGCCAGTGAGGCTCGTATCATACCTGAAAATAGGCGCTTTGGACTCAAGCTTCAGATCCATGCGGGCAAGGCTGACGCCCGCGGAAAGCGACAGCTTGTCGGTGAGCTTGTAGGCGATGTTGGGGTTAAGCTCCACCACACGCACGATGGCATTGTAGCTGCTGACCGTGCCTGGCCAATTTTCATCAAATTCCACCCCGAGGCCGAAGCGGGCGAAAAACCCAAGCCCGAACCATAGCCGGTCGTTCAGTTGATGGGTAATATAGGCATTTGGGACCGGGAAACAGTTCCACTTCATGTGGTCGCTCTGTGTGTGGCCAAACCGTTCAGTCTCGACATTGGTCATAGGTAAGATAAACGTAGCGCCCAGGGCCATCTGCGTGCCCGAAAGCTGCGTGATGCCCGCGGGGTTGAAAAATATTGCGGTCGGGTCGTCGGCCTTGCCGATCAGGCAGCCTGCCATGCCATTGCCGCGCACGCTGCCTTCAAACAGATCAAACCCTGCGCCGCGGGCAGTGCCGCTGAACACAAGCAGGCTCGCACAAACAAGTAAAGCGATTCCTGAAACTCCCCTTTTCATGATCCCTCCTGCTGATAATGATCTGGTAAATGATAAGCAATATCAGTGGAAAATTTGCAAAATTGGCCGCAACCATACCCTATTTCAAAAAAATGCACAAGCGCAAACAGGCTTTTCGCAACACAGCGGATGGCTTGCAAACACTTACTGCTTTTAACCCCACAGTGCTGACCTGTGCCGATTCGAGCGCCATTGCCGGGGGAATTCTCCTTGATTCTCACTGCCCGATCCCCTATACTTCCCGCAGTTCTTCGGAAGCTTTTCATTGTTGTTTTTACCAAAAGACCGATCCGGATCTTAAAATAATAAAAGGAGAAGCGCATGAAAAAGAGCGTCTGGGCGATTTTGTGTATCCTGGCTTTTGCTGCGGCATCGGCAGGGGCGGCGGAACTGAAAGTGGGGGACCGGGCGCCCGATTTTACGTTGAAGGATTCAACAGGAAAAGACTACACAATGGAAACGCCACCCTACAAGGGGAAAGTGATTTCCGTTTTTTATGTTGATCCGGACGAGAAGGATCTTAACCTCCATCTGGAAGACGCCCTGCAAACGGATCCCGGCCTTGAAAGAGATAAAAATTATAAAGGTCTCGGGATAGCCGATCTCAAATCCACGATCAAGCCCAACTTCATCATCAAGGTAATCGT
>CAIWCT010000200.1 GCA_903911225.1 uncultured delta proteobacterium | reverse complement strand
GTGGCGCCGTCGGCGGCAATGAGCTTTTTGGCCTGAAGCTTGAAGCGCTTGCCTTCGCTCACGCATTTCAGCGTTACCTCGGTGGGGCCGTCCTTGGCCTCATCGCAGGTGGTGTTGTTCATATAATCAACACCAATAGCAAGGACTTCATCAAGCAACTGCTGCTGCAGGCCGCCCTTGTCGTATTTCCAGGCAATGGGGCTCTTGTCGGGCCAGGCATAATGGGCATTGTGCTTGAGATCAGCAGAGTAATAATATTTATCAAGGCAGGGGCACAGCGGCCCGTTGTAGGTTATTTCCCAACCGAACTTTTCAGATCTAATCTTGTTATCCGGGTTCGACGGCACCATGCGGTTAGGCCCTTCCATGGGGCGGCCCGGCTCAACAATAATGGTGTCGCCGTTATAGTTTTTGTCAAGTATTATGTGCTCGCTGCAATAGCGGGTTATCTTGCTGATATCTTTCCGCTTTTCGATCAGCGCCACCTTCAGCCCTTTTTTAGCTGCCCACTTTGCCGCATGAAGGCCGCCTGGCCCCGCTCCTACTATTGCAACGTCATATGTCATAAAATACCCTTCCTGAATTTTTTTCTGATCTTACTTGATCAATTCCAGTACCGTTGCCATGGCCGGCCCGCCGCCTGCGCACAGGGACGCACAGCCCAGCGAAGCGCCCATCCGCTCCATTTCATGCAGCAGTGTCACCAGCACCCGAAGGCCCGAGCACCCCACGGGGTGTCCCAGCGATATGCCCGAGCCGTTGTGGTTGACGATATCCATATTAAGCTTGTAGCCGTGCTCTTTTGCAAGCAGGTGCTCCACGCCCAGAAACTGGGCGGCAAAAGCTTCATTTACTTCCCAGTAGCCGATATCGGCAAACGAAAGCCCGGCTTTTTTCAGCGCAGCCGGTATGGCATAGGCAGGGCCGATGCCCATAACAGCAGGCTCAACGCCCACGCTAACCGTTGCCCGCACACGGGCCTTGATCTTCAGACCCAGTTCGCGGGCTTTTTGCTCGCTCATAAGCACCATGGCTGCCGCGCCGTCATTGACGCCGGAGGCATTGCCTGCTGTTACCGTGCCGTCTTTCTTGAAAATCGTTTTGAGCTTTGCCAGTGTTTCAAGCGAAGTATCAGACCGAGGATGCTCATCGGTGTCAAACACTATGGTGCCTTTTTTCTCCTTGACCTGGACCGGTACAATTTCTGATTTAAAGGTTCCTGCCTTGATGGCTGCACAGGAGCGGCTATGGCTCAGTACGGCAAGCTCGTCCTGAGCCTGTTTGCTGATGCCGAAGCGCTCGGCGACATTTTCGGCCGTTACTCCCATGTGGTAGTGCTCCATCGAGCAAACCAGCGCATCCAGGAGCATCGCATCTTCAATTGAGCCCGGTCCCATGCGGTACCCGGTTCGGGCCTTCTGCAGGAGATAGGGCGACATGCTCATATTCTCGACTCCCACCACAAGACTGATGTCGGTCTCGCCCAGCATAATGTTGTGGGAAGCAATTTCAAGAGCGCGCATTGAGGAACAGCACAGCTGATTGACCGTGCATGCCGGGCTCGCCCAGGGGATGCCGATTTCAGCCTGCACCTGCCTGCCGATATTGCCGCCGACACCTGCCTGTATGACATTGCCGCAGACAAGCTCATCGACCTGCTCAGGCTTAATGCCGGCCCGCTGCAGGGCTTCCGTTCCGACAATTCTACCGAGCTCACGCGGATGCGTTTCTTTTAATTTTCCGAGAAAATCGCCTATCGGTGTGCGACAGGCACTGACAATTACCGCGTCATTTGCATTTGCCATAAGAATCCTGACTATAGTGAGTTATCGTTTCAGCTTCAACGCCGCTTACTTGCTGTTCCAGTTGATGAACTTGCGGAAGTTGTCGCCCATGATTTTGTTTTTGAATTCCATGGAGAGCGGCATTGTCATGATATTGCTGACCATCGCGCTGTAGCACGGCAGCGTCAGCGGGAAATCCGTTCCATAGAAAACCTTGTCCGGAATAAAAAATTCAAGGAACCGCATATGATCCATATCCCAGTAGTACTTGAACGCCATGAGCGTCGGGTGGGGGATTGTGATGTCGGTGAAGAGATTGTCATGCTTCATTACGTTCCACAGCCCCATCATGGGGTTATTGAACACGCCGCAGTGCAGCTGCAGGATCTTCAGGTTGGGGAAGTCCATGGCAACATCATCCACATACACCGGATGCTGATACTTGGCCCTCGTTCCCGGCAGCTCTTCAACGCCCGTGTGAATCTGCACATGCAGACCAAGCTCTTCGCACTTTGCGTACGCAGGATACAGATCGGGGTTGTTCGGGTAGCCGATCGTCGGTGGATGGATCTTGATGCCCGGGAAGCCGTTTTCTTTGGCAGAGATGACCATTTCAACTGCTGCCTGCTTGCCGTAGCGGGCATGCACGCCGCCCACCGCGGTGAAGCGGCCGGGGAACGCATCGACAAAGTTCTTTTTTACATATTCATTGGGCACATACCACTTCCAGCCATTGGGATAGGCCGGGGCCGGGTCGGTGATGCCGTGAATGCACTGCAGGCACATGGCCTCAACATTGGCCATGTCCATGTACTGGACAAAGGTCTCGGGAGTGATGTTGGGGCACTCTTCAGCTTTGGTAATGAAGCTGAAGGGGTTGGGATCGCCCAGGAAAGCGCGGGCACCCATCATCGAGCGGGACACGACCGTATTGCCGCACCAGAAATCGATGCAGCCCGGGCGGTCGGCAATGCCTATTTTCTCAAGCCCCGGATGCCCGTGGCTGTCGAAAACCTTGAAAGGTTTGGTTTGCAGCATTTTTTCAATTGTTCCCTGTTCTTCGGACAT
>CAIWCT010000199.1 GCA_903911225.1 uncultured delta proteobacterium | reverse complement strand
TGAGCAGGGCAGTATGGTCCCTCTACGCTACAGCGTTGTATTCAACGGTTTTGCCATTGATCCGGGAACAAATTCTCCGGCTGAAGCCAAGCGCATCCTTGGCTCTCTGCCGGGTGTTAAGCGCGTGTATTCCGACCGCGCCCATTATCCAACATTATATGCAAGCGTTCCCCTTATCAATGCCGATGACGCCTGGCTGGATTCAAGCATCGGCGGTCAGGCAAATGCGGGCAAGGGCATCAAAATCGCCTCCATGGACGGCGGCATTCATAAAGATGCCCCCATGTTCAGCGGCACGGGCTTCAGCTATCCGCCGGGGTTCC
This sequence comes from uncultured delta proteobacterium, assembly GCA_903911225.1. Taxonomy (GTDB): domain Bacteria; phylum Desulfobacterota; class WTBG01; order CAIYCZ01; family CAIRTM01; genus CAIWCT01. The sequence goes on along the minus strand of CAIWCT010000199.1, from coordinate 4,867 downwards.
CGACCAATGGTCTTGGGCTGACCGAAAACAACAACGGCAAGATTATCGCCTCGCGCACCTATTTTCGTGACTGGGATCCGCCCAAGGACGGGGATGCCACGGCCTGGCCGGGCGCATGGGGCACGCCGCATGGCGTGCATACCTCGGGCATCATGGCCGGCAATAGCGTGAACGCTGATTACCTTGGCCTGACAGTGTCGCTGAGCGGCGTTGCGCCGGCGGCCTGGGTTATGAGCTACCGCGTGTTTTATATGAGCGTTACGGGAGATGAGTCGTTTTATGATGCCGAGGGCATTGCGGCGCTTGAAGATATTGTCAAGGATGGCGCCGATGTGGTCAATAATTCCTGGGGTGGCGGCCCGTCATCTGTCGGCGGAGAATTCGATGCCCTTGACACGGCCCTGCGCAATGCCTGGGATGCGGGTATTTTCGTTGCCATGTCGGCAGGCAATTCCGGCCCCGGCGCGGGCACGACAGACCACCCGTCTTCAAGCTACATCGATGTGGCCGCTACGACCTCAGGCGGCGACTATACCCCCGGCGTGAAAGTTTCTATTTCAGCTCCTGTGCCCGTTCCGGATAATCTCACAAATATTGCCTGCGGTATCGCCTCATTCGGGCAAAGCGCAATAGGCAGGGAGTTGACATTTCCTCTGATCGCAGCCGGTAATGTCGATCCCACTAACATCCTAGGCTGCAACACCTGGACCGGAACACCTTTTGACAATGCAACCGCCCTGATTTACCGGGGTACGTGTACCTATGCCACCAAGGTCTTAAATGCCCAGAATGCAGGCGCTAAGATGATCATAATTTATAACAACGCCGGTGACACCACCATTAACATGGGCTGCACCGACACTTTTTGCGGCAGTATTACGATCCCCGTCATATCAATCGGAAAGACTGCGGGCCTTGGGATGGAGACCTGGTGCGACAGCCATACCAGTGAAGCCGAAGTGCAGGTAAGCACCTTGGCATATCAGGTGGGCAATACGCCTGATAGGGTTCCTTATTTCAGCAGCCGCGGCCCCGGCGTGGGTATGACCCTGAAGCCTGATATCGCGGCTCCGGGCGTAAGTATTCTATCCCAGGGTTTTACCGATGGCGTCGAGGGCGAGGCCCGTCATCTGGGGTTCGGCGAGGCCTCGGGTACCTCCATGGCTGCCCCCCACGTGTCAGGCGCTGCTGCGTTGCTTCGCCAGCGCTATCCCTTGTGGGAGCCTGCCTGGATCAAATCGGCCCTGATGACCACGGCGAAGTATGAGAATATCTATACTGATAAGGGATTTCCCGCTCAGCCCCTTGATATCGGCGCGGGCCGCCTTGATGTGGCAAAAGCATTTGACCCCGGCGTGATTATCGATCCGCCGAGCGTGAGTTGCGGCATTGTGGAAAAAACCGGCCAGGCCGTCAAAAAGCTGACCATTACCAATATCAGCCCGAGTCAGGAAACCTATGCCATCACGACTCGAAGCACGGCAAAGGGCTTTGACAACGCGACGGCGGTCGTTGCCGGCGTCACCGTATCACTTGCTTCCATCACTCTTGGCCCCTCAGAGGCCAAGACCATTGATGTCACCTTCAATGCAGCGGCAGGCGCGGTTGTGGGCGACAACCAGGGTTATGTGGTATTCACCGGCTCCCTTGGCCATGCGGCCCATGTGGCCCTTTGGGCTCGGGTGAAACCGGCAAATAAAAACAAGGTTCTGGTTATTGACAATGATGCCAGTTCAATCCCCGCACCATATACTCTTACCAACTATCAGTCAGCCTATACGCAGGCCCTTGATAATCTTACTATCGCCTATGATGTGCTTGATGCCGACAGCCTGTATGGCGACAATGCCACCCTGCCCGAAGCTGGTGAACTTGCGGCCTATGATGCGATCATCTATTTTTCAGGCAATAATTACTATCGCAACGGCTACTTCAACGTAAGCACACCCCTGACCAACCTTGATATGGACCGCTTGACCGAGTATGCCAACAACGGCGGCCTGGTGATCGCGAGCGGCCAGGATTTTTACACCATCGCCAATGGGCATTTTTTCTATGAATTCGTGCTGGCAGGGGAATTTATCAGCGACAGCATCAGCGGTAATGCCCTTCCCGACAAGCTTGTAGTGGCGCCGGATAACGCCTCAGCGGCTTTCCAGGGCATAACAATTGATCTGAGCGGCACCGGTGACGGAGCGGCCAATCAGAAATATGTGGATGAGCTGAAAGCAGACCCTTTTGGCTATCCGGGGCTGGCTTCATATCTGAATCCGTGCACACCGCTGTTTGTCTATCAGGACAATAGCACGAAACCTGTCGTTGCCATGCTGCACCGGGATCAGCCCACACTGGAGCGGCCGGGCATAAGCTACCTGGGCCGCAGCGTGTATCTTGCCTTCGGCCTTGAGGGTATGAACAATGATACGGGCGCGACAACGCGTCAGGCACTGCTGGCAAAGCTGCTTGACTGGGGCCGCGACAAGCCTGCGGTGACGTTTGAAGCCGAGAGCACCGCAGCCGGAGCCTATGCCTTTACGGCTCTTCTGACATCGCCGGTAGCAGGCTCTACCGCAGTCAGCTATCGGTGGGATTTCGGCGATAATAGCAGTTTTGCCGGACCCAGTGACTCGCCCGCAGCTGATCACCAGTACCAGAACCCGGGCAGCTACACCGTGCGGGTCGAAGCTACCGATTCTTTCGGTAACCGGGCTGTCAGCTCTCAGATCGTGTCGGGACCGCTCGCCTGTATTGACAATGATGGCGATGGCTATGGAGACAATTGTGCCGCCGGGCCTGACTGTAACGATAACGATTCTTTTTATAATGAAGTCTGCCCGGACTGCACGGTAAAGGTCATACCCGGAGCACTGGGCTGGTTTCTGGGTGAAAAAGAGAAGACCAGGCGCCTGATCGTCATCGCCCCGAAGGACCAGGTGTTTGACGAGAATACGGAAGTGCGCTGGGAGACCAATGCGATAGATGTCGTGAAGAAGCGGGTCTTATTCAAGCGGCTCATGCTGTTGAAGGTGAGCATCGACGGAGCGGCCCTTGATAAGGGAGAGTACCGGGCTCTGATAGGAAACTGTTCGGGCAAACTGACTTTAGTAAGATAAGCCCGGCCTCAGTGCTGCATGAGGCAGGCAGAGTTACATTGTAATGCTTAAAAAAAGGCCTGACTGCTAAACATAGCGGTCAGGCCTTTTTGATAAAATTTCATATTTCGTAATATAAGCAAGATTAGCAGTCCGCACAAATTTATTACATATTTGCTCTGGCAATATATCATTGTCCGATACAGTCAAACTCAAGACTATATTCAGGGTAGCTTTTTCTTTGACATGCAACCGGCCCGGGCCTATACTTCACCTATCCAAAACAGCTTTTAATTAATGTGCACTATAAGGAGGCGGAGTATGTCTTTGCAAATGCTGAGCAACCCCGGATTGTTATGGTTTATTGCAGGGCTTGCTCTGCTGCTCACGGAGCTGTTCGCCCCGGCCCTTATTTTGATGTTTTTCGGGCTTGGGGCCTGGATCGTTACGGTGCTTTACCTGCTCTTTAAGATAGGGCTTCCGGCGCAGCTCATCGTTTTTGCGGTTTCCTCTATTGTGCTGCTTGTCTTTCTGCGAAAAAAGCTCAAGCCTGTGTTCCTCGGGTATGTTTCATCTAAACAAAATTCCGGTCAGAATATCGATGATTTTTTTGAAAAAGAGGCCGTCGTGCTGGCGCGCATAGAGCCCGGCAGGCAGGGGAAGGTCGAATTCAACGGGGTCGATTGGGACGCTGTATCTGAGCATAGCATTGATGTTGATGCCCGCGTCAAGATTATAGACAGAAATGGCCTGAAGCTGAAGGTTGTGCCTTTGTAAGCGGAGCGGCGGCTTTATCGGGCGGACACGCAGGTCCGCCCCTACCGCGCCTTGTCTGCATTACTGCTGCTCCAACCGGTTACACTTTCAAATAAAACTTATGACAGGAGGTATCGTGCTATGGGAATTTCTTCAATAATTTTAACGGGACTGGTCATTTTTATCGTGGTGGCATTTCTAAAAACCGTCATGATCGTGCCGCAGAAAAGCGCATTCATTGTCGAACGCCTGGGCAAATATTCCTCGACGCTTGAAGCAGGCTTTCATATTCTTATACCGTTTATCGACAGGGTATCATACAAGCACACGCTCAAAGAGCAGGCTGTCGATGTTCCGCCCCAAACCTGTATAACCAATGACAATATCCCTGTTGAGGTTGATGGTATTTTATATCTTCAGGTTATTGACCCGAAAAATGCGAGCTACGGCATCAACAACTATCAGTTCGCATCTGTCCAGCTTTCCCAGACCACGATGCGCTCCGTTATCGGCCGCCTGGCTCTGGATAAGACCTTCGAAGAGCGCGAGACCATCAACAGCTCTATTGTGGCGGCAGTCGACAAGGCCTCCGAGCCATGGGGCGTTAAGGTCATGCGCTACGAAGTAAAGAACATTGTGCCGCCGCAGACAATACGAGAGGCCATGGAAAAGCAGATGCGCGCCGAGCGCGAGAAGCGGGCCCTTATTCTTGAATCCGAAGGCGAAAGGCAGTCGAAGATCAACCGGTCGGAAGGAGATAAGCAGGAATTTATCCTCCGGTCCGAGGGCGAAAAACAGCGCCGCATCAACGAGGCCGAAGGCCGCGCCAAAGAGATTACGCTTGTGGCCGAGGCCACCGCTGCCGGTATTGCCGAGATAGCCAAAGCCATCGGTTTGAACAATGGCCCTCAGGCGGTTAACCTGCGGATTGCAGAATTGTACATCGCCCAGTTCGGCAACCTTGCCAAGACAAACAACACCATGATCGTGCCATCAAATCTCACGGATATCTCCACCAT
>CAIWCT010000198.1 GCA_903911225.1 uncultured delta proteobacterium | reverse complement strand
GCCGAAGAAGTAAGCCCCAAAGGCGCAAGCACAAAACCCACTCAGCTTAAAGACGTTAAGAAACCCCTCTGCCTTTAAAACATCGGGTTAATCCCGAATGTTATAAGAGTAAAACACCTCCAATCACCTGTCATCAAAAACGGGGCCCCGTAGAAGGGGTGGCTGTAGTCGGGCATGGCTTTGAGATCCAGCTGCGCAGGGTTGCGGGGTTGTCAGGGCATTTACTTCATTTGCGTATGACTTCCTCTGCTGTGTTCCGGCGTGCTGCAGCACGGCAATAGGGGGCCGAGCGCTCCCATGCGCATGCGCAGCAGCATATCGATAAAAGCGGGATTTTTGAGCGGATCGCCTGCCATACCAAACAGGTGAGATGGGCAGGCACAGTCCGAGCAACCGAAGCCCGGTGACTGCCATGAAGAAACAGCGGCAACAGCGGCCGCAAGCTCGCACTCGGCAACTACCGTGCCCCGCACGGGCACAGCCGCGCAGAACGAAGCTTCCGCGCGCAGATAGTCGATATGCCAGAACAGCTTCTTGCCCTGCCTTCGATGGCGGTCCATGCGGGCCTGCAGATTTTTCCGGGCAGATCCCACATAAAGGTAGTACCCCTTTTTGAAATGCACCGCGCCCAGAGAGCCGACGGGGATGTCGCACCCCTTTTCCAGCCTCATAATAATAATATAGACGCCCGCATCAACAGTCTCCCGCGCAAGAAGATCAAAGGGAACGGTAAGCTCATGCACGAGGTCTTCCCGCAGGCACAACTCTGCGTCCCAGCCCACGGCCACGGCCTTGAGCATGACACAATCACGCACCTCAAGGAAGGTGCGGCTGAACGCAAAATCGGTGTGGTAGTCGGGCAGAAAATAGTCGACATGGGGATAGTGCACGAGAAAGAGCACGCCCGTCTGCATGCCCTGCCGCGCAAGCTCGGCAAGGTGGGCAAGATGGCGGCGGCCTCGCTCGGTGACGGCATCGGGGAACATGGCCATGCCATGGCCAAAGAGCGTGCATGACTTGACCTCCACGACCATCCTGCCCTGCGGCCCCTCCAGCAAAAGATCAAACCTGCTGCGGCCGAAGGTGTACTCCTGCTGAACTACAGCGAAATTCTCCAATGCCGGTATGCGCTTCTGCTCGATAAGATAGCGCGCAACATCATTGGTGCGCTGGGTGTGGAGCATCACGGGCATGCCGCCCTTTTCAACACCAACGACGGTGCAGTCAGTGCGGTGATCGCCGCCGGGGATACGCTGGGCGACCAGCAGTGTAACGCCGGGCAGCAGCAGCTCCCACATGCGGCCCGGATTGGGCATATGGGCAACGGCAATGCGCCCGCCGAGGCGGCACCGCACAACAAAGCGGTTGGGCCTGTCAAGAAAAACGGCTTTCTCTAAATTTTCAAAAAATTTCATGGCAGGGGAAACCATAGCGCCGCGCCAGCCTGATTACAAGAGTTTTCAACAAATGGAGATGCGCATGCTCAACCCCGGCAATCAGATAAACGGGGGGATTGTTCTATGGGGTTACTGATTTATGTATGTTGTCTCCTGTTGGCTCCTGAAAATTGGTAGCTTTTTAATCGGACAGATTATAAGCTCTCTACGCTACCTTTTTATGAGGCTTGAAAGGAGCGGCTAAATCCGGCATACTGCTGGTTGTGATTTCTTCCCGATCAGCTTACTTCTCAAGGAGATCACCCGTGCTGGACTTGTCACCCAAACTTCCGCGGCATTTGAAAGATGCTTGTGCATCACATGCTTTGCAGAAAAAACTGTTGTTATAATGATTCTACAACAGGGGGAATTATGATCCGCAATAAAGCGATTTATTTCATATACGCAGCTGTTTTTCTGAGCATCCTGTTAGTGGATACGGTCTTCTGTTTAGACCGCGAACCCGATACTTCTGCCACTATGCGAAATAACGTTGAAGCTCAACTGAAAAATATTCGCCTGCAAAACCTGATGGAAACAATTTCTTATCTGAGCAGCCTGCATGATCGTATAACCAATAAAAACGTATGGGATGCGGCTCACTTTATTGAAAACCGGTTCGGCCAATATGGTCTTACTACTGTTGTGCAGACCTATGAGCATAAAGATGAAATATGGCCGAATGTTATTGCGGAAATTAATGGCATATCAGCTAACAATCAATATATTTTGATTCTGGCGCATATTGACTCCATTACCCGTTCCGCTGGTACCCCTGCCCCTGGAGCTGATGATGATGCCAGCGGCATTGCGGCTCTTCTGGAAACGGCTCGAATGCTGAAAGCCGCAGGAGTGCACAGCAATATTTATTTTATTGCATTCAGCAATGAAGAGACAGGTTTGCAAGGAAGCAAATACTATGTTCAACAGTTGAAGCCTGACATGAATATAATTGGGGTTATCAATCTTGATGTGCTTGGCTATAACAAGCCTGATGAACTTTTTTATGCAGACGCGCTCACATGCCAGAGCAATATAAAATACAAATTAAAAGCGGCATACCTCATGATAAAAAACGATCTGCTGGGATGGTGGTATGGACGGGATGTTGTGAAAATTGAAGGAAAACAGGCAAACAAGAATCTTGTCTTCAAAATAGATTCCCTCCTGCGAAGCTATACGGATATTAAAACAAAAACCATGGTGGGTGAGCACTGCGGCTGAGGTGATGAAGGGCCTTTCTGGGAGAAAGGCATTAATGCAATATACATAAATTCCCTTTATGAGAATCCGTACAATCACTCATCCGGCGACACTATAAGACATGTCGATTTTAATTTTCTATATAAAGTAACCCGGGGTATAACCGCGGCAGTCATGCACCTTGATAATTCGCCATAAGTGTTTTGCGTTTTTTTTACAGGTTCTAAAAAAAGCAGCTATTGTCTGTGTACGGTGCGCACTACAGGGTTTGTATTTCTAGATTGCGGCATAAGACTTTTATCGCAAATTTAAAAAAACTGTCGAGTATTTTGTTTTTTGGCTGAAGATCAATTGATGATGAATTCACCTTTTAACTTCCAATAATCGAGAACGGTTCTATTAAAATCCTAGATAATGATCCGCTTTTCCCGAATTATTTTAAGAAACTCAAAGCGGTTCCTGACTTTAAATTTGCTGAAGATGCTTGTTATGTGATGCTTAACCGTATTTTCAGAGATATTGAGCTTTGATGCGATTTTTTGATTTGTATAGCTGTTGTAGATCAACGATGCCACCCTGTTCTCCATAGGGGAAAGCTTATAATCATGAAGTGACACAATGTGCGAGAATTTCTGCTCCATGGGCAGCATTGCAGAAAAGTCCCGCAGCTCATTGTACACATCCTTCAGCTTTGCAATAACATTTATATTGAGGGTTTCAGCCTGCCTGCGGCCGGTTATGTCTTCAATCAGGACAATAAGAAACACAAGCTTGTCTGTTGTGCTAAAAATGCCCTGCACATATTCTTTTACATAAACCGTATGCCCGTCACGGGCGACATAGCACTTCTCATACACGGCATGATTGTGAAGCTTTTCAGAGGAAGACAGCAGAGCCTTGATGCTGCTTTGCTTATCTTCTGCGTGCAGGTGCACATCAATTCCCTGCGCTTTCAGGGCATCCCTGGAATAGCCGAGAATGGCTGCAAAAAAAGAGTTTACGTTCACGACAGAGCCCATTTTGTCAAAAATTGCAATGCCAATAGGGGCACGCTCAAAGGTTTGCCTGAACAGCTCTTCGCTTTTCTGCAACTGCTGTTCAATTGCTCTTCGCTCAGTTATATCGGTAAAAAAGCCTACATTGTATGCCTGGCCGTCAATTACCATTTGTGTGGAGCAGATATTTGCATAAATAACAGAGCCGTCCTTATGCTGGCAGGGAATGGCAGGAGCGATTAATGTACACCCTTGGGCATTTTCATCAAATTTCTTTTCCACGTCTTCAAAAAATTCCTTTGGGTGGATGTCGCTCAGGCGCTTCCGCTGCAGCCCCTTAAGGGTATAGCCAAGCAGTGCGCATAGCGACGGATTTGCATATATTAAACGCTTGCTCTGAATATCGACGATCAGAATTCCTTCGGCGCAGGTTTCAACTATTTGCCGGTACCGCCTCTCTGATTCTTCCAGGTGCATTTCAGCCAACCTGCCTGCCGTGATATCAACGGCAAACCCTATGACCCGCACTATCTTGCCGCTCTCATCGGTAATCGGGATAAAGGAGTTGTCGTTCCACATGCCCTGCCGCTCATCTTCCCAGCGCACCATTTGCACGGTTGACAAAGCCTGTGAAAAAAATCTTTTTCGACTCGCTGCGACATGCGGCGGCAGAATATTCCACAGGCACATGCCCTGCAATTCCTGGCGTGTCCTGCGAAATCGCTTTGTCATTGTTTCGTTGACGTCAATACAATTGGCTTTTGTATCAAGAAGCATCATGGCGGCGCTGGGTATCTTCAGAAGCTGGCGCGCCGTGGCTTCACTCTGGCGCAGCGCATCTTCCATACGCTTTCGCCAGGTAATGTCACGGGTCAAATTGACCATCCTGCCCACCCCGGCGCCAAGGTGCGAGACGCTTACTTCCACATCTATAATGCTTCCATCTCGCCGCCGTTGCCTTGTTTCAAAAAGGGCGTGGCCACTTTTTTTTATTTTGCTGATGCGGTCTTTGGTCTCCCGGGACTTTTCGACCGCATCAATATCCCCGGCTCTCATCCGCAAAAGTTCGTCCCTGCTGTATCCGGACATGGCACAGTAGGCATCGTTTACTTCCAATATGCAGCCCTGCATATCCAATAGGGTAAAGCCGTCCTGCGTTGTTGTAAGAATAGTCCTGTATTGATCCTGCGTCTGCTTATAGATGGTGACATCCCGGACGGTGCAGATCATGCCGTTAAAGCGGCCTTTAAGCGCCAGCGGTATCATCCAGCCTGCCTGCCATGTGTCAATGTTTGACGGCGTCACCACAAATGCCTCATATTGGACCGGCTGCAGTGTTTCCCGCGCCTGCTGGTAAAAAGGCCGGAAGTTTTTTAAGGTGTTTTCTGGAAAACCCCTGAGAATGTGCAGGCCGATAATTTTAGCTTTGGGTATGCCTGCAATCTCCGCCATCTTCTTATTGGTATAGATGATAATGTCCTGAGAGTTGTTAACCAATAAGCCCTCCTTGAGGTTTTCAAGAATTTTTTCGTAGAAGTTTTTCCGGCCATCACCGGGCGACATGTCCGCCGCGCCTTCAAGCTCTGCAACTTTATTGCGCAGCAGCTCCAGCTCTTGTAGAAGCTGCCGTTTAGTTTTGCCCGCATCGCTCATCAGCTTTTTCATTTTCTTGTGCACCATACATTTATCGGGAACAGTTTTATTTACCCTGCCAGCTTACCCCACTCATCAGCTTACCACGTATCGTAATGAATGCGTGCTGCATCAAATCTATCAGAAGGTGCGTGCTGCTCAGCAGGATAGCCGATGGACACTAAAGAAAAAGGCACGACTGTTTCAGGAATATTTAGAAGCTTACGCATTTCACACACTCGTTCTTCTATGGGGTAAACCCCCAGCCATACCGCTCCAAGGCCCTGCTCAACTGCAGCAAGAAGCATGTTTTCAGTTGCAGCAGCACAATCCTGCACCCAGTAGCCGCTATATTTTTCCCGGCTCAGATCACCGCAAACAAGAACAGCGACAGAAGCCTCATACAGCATCAGTGAATAAGGATGAATCTTTGGAATTGCGTTAAGAATTTTACGATCTCGCAAGACAACAAATTCCCATGGCTGTTCATTGCCGGCTGATGGAGCAGCCATTGCAGCCTTTAGAAGCTGCTGTATCTTGCTGTCCTCTACAGCCCGGGATGTGTATTTGCGTATGCTTCTGCGATTGAGTATCGATTTCATATTGTGTCTCCACGCAATAGGAAAAAGTGGTTATGTTTGCCCACACACCCCTGATTTTCCCTCTTCTAATTCACCGCATACGCCGTGCAGATAATCAGGCCAGCAGGCTGGCAAGCATGTAGGCGTGCAGGCTAAATACTTATTTGTGATCAGCTCTACCGGAACCGGTTGTTTTGAATCCCCCCATGGCAGCCTTTTTGTTATAGAAAAAATTAATCAGCGGCAACAGCCGCTTGCTTTTTATTTTGCTACCTGATTCGGAAATGTTAATGGCGTGTCAATTTTATATGGCTTTGTTCCCCCCGCTTTAGAAGGCATGAAATATTTTATAAATATGTATAAAAAATAAATATATTTGTCAAATAGAAATAAAAGAAGGGTCGAAACTCAGCTGTCAGAAGGAAAACAATTCAAGATTGCTTCACCATAATGCAAAAAAACTGCGGGACGTTCATGCATATGCTATCGAATAAGCCCTGCCAGTAGGGCTTATTCGCGTAAAAGCCGCTCGACAAGCTGCACAACCGCCTGCACGCCGGCATCATCAAGTTTGCCTGCATGGGCAAAACGCACGAACCCTTTTTTATCAATAATTACTATAGTGCTCTGGTCATCTGTTATTTTAAAATCGCGAAACATCGCGCCGTCGGAGTCGGTGTAGATGATAAGATTTTCTTTTTTTGAAACAGCGGCCACGCGGTTTGCGCAGATGGAGCGGGCAAAGCCGAAAAAGGAAAAGCAGTTAATGACCGGCACGATGGCGGGAGCCGAGCTGTCTGCCTGGCGCCAGCGCTGCAGCACGGCATTCTTAAACGGGCGGTTCACCTCGGCAGTGCTTTTTGTTTCATAGGTAATGATGGCGGCCCGGCCCGCGATATCGCTGGACGAGATAGAGCTATTTTCTGCCTGCACGGTAAACGGCGGCATTTTGTCGCCGGGCTGCAGCGCAAAAGCAACGGTCTGCGACAAAAAGAGCAACAGGGCCGCGGCACATACAATGCCCGGCCCTGCATGTTGATTCTGGTTATGCCGGCTGATCATGACAGAGGTTTTTTCGATGTCAGCGTCGTGGGCGGCGTAAAGGCAATGCCGTGCTTTTTGCAAAGCAGGTTGGCGGAAATCCGGGCCGACTCATATATTGTGGGCAGGCCGCTGCCGGGGTGTGTGCCTCCGCCGGTGAGGAAGCAGTTATCAAATTCCTCAAACTGGTTGCGGGGCCGAAAATAGAGCATCTGGCTCCAGTTATGCTTGAGATTAAAAGTTGCGCCGACGCACACATTATAATCGTTCTCCCAGTCGGCAGGCGTAATCATCTTTTCCACCACTATATGCTGCCGGATATCTTTCAGCTCCGTCCTTTTCTGAATCCGGTCAAGCAGCCTGTTTCTGAAAGCGGCCTTTTCTGTCTCCCAGTTGATGCCGCCACGGTTGTTGGGCGCAGGAACCAGAACATAAAGTGCTGATTTGCCCTCTGGGGCAAGGGTAGGGTCGGTGACTGAAGCGTTCTGGATATAGAACGAAAAATCCTTTGAAAGGACGCGCCGTATGAAGATATCATCCACATTGGTCTTATAGTCATCGGCGAAAAAAACATTATGATGCGGGATGTCATAAACCTTGTCAAGGCCAAGGTAAAGCATGAATGTGGAGCAGGAAAACTCCATGCTGTCGATACGCTGGCGCGAATACTTGCGCAGGTCTGCAGGGGCAAAAAGCTCTTTCATGGCATAGCCGAAATCGGCATTGATGATAAACTCATCTGCCATATGCGTTTCTCCGTTTTCAAGCTCAATGCCCGTGATGGAGCGGTCTTTCACAATGAACCGCTTGACAGGAGCATTCTTCACCACCCTGCCGCCTTCCTCTTCGATGATTTTTTCCATGGCCCGGGATATTGCGCTTAAGCCGCCCTGAACATGATAAATGCCGTAGGCATGCTCAATCAGCGGAATAATGGTAAAAAACGCCGGGCACTCCCAGGCCGACATGCCGAGATATTTCGCCTGAAACGTGAAGGCAAGCCGCAGGCTGTCGTGAACAAAATAATCGCCGAGCTTTTCAAACATGGTGCTGCCCACAGCAAGGTAGGGAACAGCGCGCAGCAGCTTTAAATCAGCAAAGTCGGAAAGTTTAGAATAGGGCTTCTGTATGCAGGGAAAAAGCTTTTCAAAGCGTGCATGCTCTTCCTGCATGAAAATATCATACCCGTCAGAGCTGCCGGGAAACACCGAAGCCAGCTCTTCTTTCATCTGCTGCCGGTCACCCGTCATGTTCAGCTCGAAGTCGCTGAACTTGAGCCGGTACATGGGGTCGAGCCGTGTAACCTTCATATAGTCTTCAGGCTTTCTGCCCGTCTCTTCAAACATCTCCCGCAGAATGAAGTTCATCATGAGAAACGTGGGGCCCGTATCGAAGGTGAAGCCGTCAAGCCTGATCGGAGCATTCCTGCCGCCCACCTCGGGAGCTTTTTCAAACACGGTGACCTTAAAGCCCCGGTGCGCCAGAAGCATGGCGCTGGTGAGCCCGCCTGGCCCTGCTCCAACGATGATGACCTCTTTGCCTTTCATGGATCGATCTCCTGTTTTGTTCTGTTGTTTTGTTATTATATCTTTGAACAAAAAAATACAACTGTCAAATAGGGCGCGTTGAATAATCCCCTGAGATATGCTACACACACAACATGACTCCACCATTTCGTTTTGGGCTGTGCTGCCTGTTTAAAAATGAGCCTATCACATTCAGGCTAACTACGGCAGAATTCCTGCTGAAAAAGCAGCCCGGCGAGCGGGAAGGAATTCTTGCCGCACTCTGCCTGCACAATGCCCGGTCCCTTCTTGCTGCGCTGGCGTATTGCCGCGATCACGGCATCGGCTGCTTCCGCATCAACAGCCGGATTCTACCTCTCAAGACGCATCCCGAAGCAGGCTACGCAGTCAAAGACCTGCCGGGCGGCAGCGATATCATTGACATCTTCAAATCATGCGGCGCATTCTGCCGGCGCCATGATCTGCGCACCACCTTTCATCCCGATCAGTTTATTGTCCTCTCCTCTTCTGATCCGGGCATTGTGCAGCGGTCGGTTGCAGAGCTTGTCTATCAGGCGGAAGTTGCAGGCTGGATCCATGCCGACGTCATAAACCTGCATGGCGGAGGGGCTTACGGAGATAAAAAAACCGCCCTCCAGCGTCTTGTGAAAGTAATCCGCAGCCTTTCTCCAAAAATCCGGTCCCGGCTCACGCTTGAAAATGACGACCGAGTCTACACGCCCGCTGACCTGCTGCCTGTCTGTCATGCTACCGGTGTGCCCCTTGTCTATGATGTGCATCACCACCGCTGCCTGCCCGACGGATTGAGCATTGAACAGGCCACGCAGCAGGCCCTTGCCACCTGGAGCCGCGAGCCTCTGTTTCACCTCTCAAGCCCGCTTGGGGGCTGGAGTTCCCGCACACTGCGCAGCCATGACGATTTTATCGACCCGGCAGATATCCCCGCCTGTTGGCGGGGTCTGCGGATAACGGTCGAGGTTGAGGCAAAGGCAAAAGAACTGGCAGTTAAAAAGCTGCTGCGATATCTGTCAGCATAAGACTTTTGCAACTCAAGGTATATTACCAATTAAATATAATCAATTAATCATTTCCTTCATATATTTATCGTGTTATCATTGCAAAAGTTGGAATATGACGGTATAGAACAACTTAGGTTGCCAAACAAGAAACGTTATTCAACAAACCCCCGGGCAGTGCGAGCCCAACAACACGAATCTTATATCAGCTCAAGACAAGGATATGACTATGCACCATCATCATTGCAGGATGCGTTTTTCCGCCATCTGTTTTTTTATGTTCATGCTGGTTATGGTTTTACCATGCCTGGCGCAGTGCGCTGTCATATCCATCGCAAGCATTGACGATCTGCAAAAAATCGGCACAGCTCCGGGATACCCTCTTAATGGACAGTATGTGCTTGGAAATGACATTGACGCCTCAAGTACGCGCACCTGGAACAATAACGGCACGGGCGGTTTCTACGGCTTTGCCCCCATCGGCCCCGCCATGGCTACACCCTTCACCGGCTCGTTTAACGGGCAGGGCCATACGATAAAAGGATTATATATCAACCGTCCACTGACCAAATTCATTGGCCTGTTTGGCTATATTGATACTGGTGCAACCATCAGCAATATTACTATTCTGGCTTCTGAAATACAGGGAAGCCTCTTCGTTGGCTGTCTCGCAGGGTATACTACTGGCAGCATCAGCGGCTGCACCACTTCGGGCACGGTAACCAGCGCTACCAGGGCTGGCGGGCTGGCGGGCGCCAATGCCGGTACAATCACCGGCTGCTACAGCACGGGAGCGGTGCACGGCACCCTCAGCACCAATGATAATAATATCGGCGGCCTGGTGGGAAACAATTCCAATGGAAGCATCAGCAACAGTTCAAGTGGCGGAACAGTAAGCGGCAGTAGCGATAATGTCGGAGGGCTGGTAGGCTTAAACGGACTAAATCCCGCCACTATTATCAACTGCTCAAGCTCGGCCGCAGTAAGCGGCACGTCGCGCGTGGGCGGTCTGGTAGGTCGTCTTCAGGCCGGTTCTATCACAACCAGCTACAGTTCGGGTACGGTGAGCGGAAACGGGTACTATGTTGGAGGACTTGTCGGGGAGAATAGTGCCACCACCATCAACTGCTATAGTTCAGCAACGGTAAATAGCGGAGCAAGCAATGATGCAGGCGGTCTGGCGGGTTATAATAGCGGCAGTATCACAAACTGCTACAGCTCAGGGGCTGTGGTAAGTGGGAATCCGTTTGCCGCAGGTGGTATGGTCGGGGAAAATAATAGTACAGTTTCAAACTCCTTTTGGGATAAAGACACCTCCGGGTGGGCCACCTCAAAGGCCGGTACGGGAGGAACAACCGCTGAATTGATTCAGACGGCTACGTATACGTCCTGGGATTTTACTACCGCAGGGGCATGGTTCATCCTGGACGGGCAGACACGGCCCCTTTTGCGCATGGAATACGCTACCGCCATCAGCAATGCCCACCAGCTGCAGCTTATGGCCATGACTCCTGGGGCTTCCTATACTCTTAAAAACGACATAGACTGTGCCGATGCCTTCACCCGCAAGGCCGATATCTGGGCTACCGATAAAAACAATGCCAGCCCGGGTGCGGGTTTTTCGCCCATCGGCACAAGCGCAGCCCCTTTCAGCGGCTCTTTTGACGGCAAAAGCAATGTGATACGGGGTCTTTATATCAACCGGCCTGCAACTGATTATATCGGGCTTTTCGGCTATGTATCAGGAACAGGAGCAGCCATAGCCACTGTTGGGATTGAAGGGTCTGCCGTGCAAGGGAAAAACTATGTAGGCGCCCTTGCGGGATACAATGATGGACATATCACTGATTGTTACAACACGAGCCAGGTGAGCGGCATATCCTTTGTCGGCGGCCTTACGGGCAAAAACAACAGCGCCATAAGCAATTGCTACAGCTCCGGAGCGGTAAGCGGCACAGGATCAGTTGGCGGCCTGGCAGGAGATGATGCGGGGGCGATTAGCGCCTGTTTCTGGGACACAGAGACCTCCGGGCAGCCGGACTCTGCAGGCGGAACAGGCAAAAACACTGCCGGGATGAAGACAAAAAGCACGTTTGCCGGCGCCGGATGGAACTTTACGGGCATCTGGGGCATTATTAATACTAAAACCTACCCGTTCTTCCGGGGGGCAAATGATGCGCCTGTGGCTATTGCGGATAGCTACACCGCCACAAAAAATGTTGCGCTTTCGGTTGCCGCGCCAGGTGTGCTTGACAATGACACCGATGCCGATGGAGACAGCCTGACTGCAGTTCTTGTAAGCGCTTCTGCCCACGGCTCCATTGACTTGCATGCTGACGGGTCTTTTATCTACACCCCTGATGCCCATTTTAACGGCGCCGATAGTTTCACCTATAAGGCAACAGATGGAACAGCCGACAGCGCCGTTGTAACAGTATCCATAACAATCATTAACCATGCCCCTGTTGCCGAACCGGACAGCTACGAAACTACTGCAGACACCCCTCTTATAGTGGCTGCGCCCGGAGTTCTTACCAATGACAGCGATGCAGACGGCGATGATTTGACAGCAATCCTTATCAACGCTCCGTCTCATGGAAACATTGACTTAAACACGGACGGTTCATTCACCTATACCCCTGATGCAGGGTTTAGCGGAACCGACAGTTTCACCTACAAGGCAAATGACGCAACGGCCGACAGCGCCGCAGCAGAAGTCACTATAAACATTGCCAAGCCCGCTATCCAGACAACCACAACGACATCTGTCAATGCCTGTCCCGCCCCTGACTTGCAAGCTCCCGCCGGCGCAGGTATTGCGCCGCGACCGATATTTTCATGGGACCAGGTAGGCGGTGGTGACACCTGGTACAATGTGCTGGTCTGGTCTGAGGTGTCCAACAACTGTGCAGCCAGTATGTGGGTAAGCTCTGCAGCGTGCACAGGCGGCATATGCTATGCCCAGTTTGGCAATTCCGTGCCTCCCGGCAGAAATTGGTGGTGGCTTAATATCTGGTATGGTGATTTGGTTTGCGGTTTCATTATGCAGCCGGGCGGCAAATTCAAAGAGTTTACGGTAGCTGCATGCGCAGGCCCGACCCTTACAGAGCCCAACGGCGATGCATTTGCCCTGGGCGCAAAGCCAACCTTCAAATTCAGCGATTCGGGAGCCGAGTGGTACAACATTATGGTTTGGTCAAGCGCAGGGTACCTCGTACTAAACCAGTGGGAAAATACAGCAAGTATCTGCAATGCAGGATCCTGCAGCAAGCAGTCTAACATCTCCTTTCGTGCTGGCACAACCAACTGGTGGTGGTTGAACACCTGGAGCCAGGACTGCGGCTATCAGATGCAGCCCGGTGGCCTGTGGAAATCCTTTACCGTTCAGTAGATACAACAACAGGGGTAGTGCCCATAGATACATCTGAACTAAACCTGATGCAAGTATCTCGAACAAGCAAGGGGAATGCCCGTATGCAAAGGCACGCTTACCGGGGATTTAAAGCAGTGCCCATATCCTCAGGCACATAGACAACTTCTCGCTCAAGTACTATGCTAAATTTTTCAAGCACCCGTGCCTGACATTTTTCGATAAGCTCTTTCACCTCGTCGCTTCGGGCGCAGCCCGTATTGATGATCCAGTTTGCATGCTCAGGGGACACCATGGCCCCGCCGCAACGCATGCCTTTCATGCCGGCACGCTCCAGATACCAGCCTGCAGCATGTTCTGCTGCGGGATTTTTAAATGTCGAGCCGAACGTCTGACGACTATGCGGCTGCACAGCTCGACGTCGTGCAAAAAGCGCCTTGATGTCGGCAAGCGCCTGCCCCTGAACGGACTCAGGCTGATCGGGCAGCCTGAATATGGCTTCAAGAACAATCCGGGGCATCCGGGACAAAATGCTCTGCCGGTAAGAAAACTGCAACTGCCCCTTCTCCAGCCAGCTTTCCTCGATTCGGACGGGATCAAACACCCGGACTCGCATGAGATGGCAGGCAATCTCCTGCTCCGGACCAGTGCCGGCATTCATGCGCACTGCTCCGCCAACACTGCCGGGGATAACCCCCATATAGGCGCACCCCGCATACCCCCTGCGCGCCAGCGCTGCTCCCAGTTTTATAAGCGGCACACCAGCGCCGGTCGTGACCGTACCGATGCCCGGCTGAAACGACATCTCCTTAAATGCACCCGAGAGCACCACCACAACCCCCTGAACAACATCATCTTGTATGAGCACATTGGAGCCTCTGCCCAAAACATATACCGGCAGCTGCCTCTCGCGGGCAAAGGATGCGGCCTGTTGCAGATCGTGCATAGATGCAACAGCAGCAAAATAGCGGGCCCGGCCGCCTATACCGATGGCGGCATATGCGCTCAGGGGGTGATGCTCAGCTATGCAACCGGGAACTGTCATTGTGCATGGTCCAGGAGATTAAAAGTACGGCTCATTATCCACTGTAGTTTTTAAAGAGTCAATCCGTTTGCGCTTGACACTGTCGCAACTGTTGCCTAAACTCTGTTTAAACAGATCACACTAAGGGGCTACTTTTCATGAAAATTCTGGTCACCGGCACCGCCGGGTTCATCGGGTTTCATCTGGCAAAACGGCTGCTTGAGCGCGGCGATGAAGTCGTCGGCATCGACAGCATCAACGACTACTATGATAGCAGCCTCAAATACGGCCGTTTGGCACATACAGGCGTGGAGCGCGAAAAAATATGCTACGGCAGTCAGGTTCAAAGCTCAACATACGCAAACCACACATTCATCCAGCTCAAACTCGAAGACCGCGACTCACTTTTGAGTCTTTTCAGGGAGAACCGGTTCGACTGCGTCTGCCACCTTGCTGCACAGGCAGGGGTGCGCTACTCCCTCACCAATCCCCATGCCTACATCGACAGCAACATCACCGGCTTTATAAACATTCTTGAGGCCTGCCGGCACAACCCCGTCCGGCACCTCACCTATGCCAGCAGCTCAAGCGTCTACGGGCTGAACACAAGCATGCCCTTCTCAACGCATCACAATGTCGACCATCCCGTGAGCCTCTATGCAGCCAGCAAAAAAGCAAATGAGCTCATGGCACACTGCTACAGCCATCTCTACAGCATCCCCACCACGGGCCTTCGGTTTTTTACCGTTTACGGTCCATGGGGCAGGCCTGACATGGCACTGTTTCTCTTTACCAAAGCCATTCTTGAGGGAAGGCCCATAGATGTCTTCAACAGCGGGCAGATGCGGCGCGACTTTACCTATGTCGACGATATTGCCGAGGGCGTGATTCGTATCATTGACAGGCCGCCGCAGGGAAGTGCGGACTGGGACGGTGCAAAGCCCGATCCCGCATCAAGCAAAGCCCCGTATAAAGTCTACAACATCGGCAACAGCTCGCCCGTGCGCCTTCTTGATTTCATTGAAGCGATTGAACAAGAGCTTGGTAAAGAAGCGAAAAAAAACATGCTGCCGCTGCAACCCGGGGATGTAGAGGCAACCTGGGCCGATGTTGACGACCTCATGGCCGACACCGGCTACAGGCCCGCAACCCCTATAAAAGTGGGCATCAGGCAGTTTGTAGCGTGGTACAAAGATTTTTATAAAGTATAAAAATCAAAACAAACAGGGCATAAGCTCCTCTGCCCTGCTAGAGATCTGCCGGCCAACGCCGGCACGTGCTGGAGCGGCATTGCATACAGCAACCCCCGTTCATAACCTGCCCAAAGCCCCGGCGCACTAAAACCATCGGCGCTGATGCTTGTCTTCCCTGACAACACCCTTCCGGCTCAGGGGGTTGCCTGTTTTGCATCAAGCTTCGTGGCTTCATCAATCAGCATAATGGGGATATCATCCTTAATGTGATATACAAGCTTGCATGCCTCGCAGATGAGTCCGTCTCCAGCCTGGTTCAAATATATCCCTGCCTTGCATTTGGGACAGGCGAGAATATCCAGAAGTTCTTTGCTGATGACCATAGGTATCTATCTCCACTAAACGTTTCAGCATATAGACCTGCATGCAGGCCCCTGATTGTAAAGCTTCGTGTCAGGACACCTGAGGCAGATAATTAGAGCACACCTTCAGCACATCTTCAACCGTAATATCAGCCATACAGCGGTGATGCCCGAGCGGGCAGGCTTTCTTTTTATAGCATGGGCTGCAGGCAAGCTCTTTTCTGATAACACTATGCCGCGAACCGAAAGGGCCGGTGCGCCACGGTGCGGTGGGGCCGAAAAGCGCCACAACCGGCGTGCCCACGGCACATGCTAGATGCATGGGGCCGGAGTCCATGGCCACCATGAGCGATGAGCTGGCAAGCAGGCAGGCAAGCTCCCGCAGGGTGGTGCGACCGGCAAGACTGAGGGCGGGTTCAGTCATGCCCGCAATGATGCTGGATACAAGTATGTGCTCAGCTGCAGAGCCTGCAAACACAATTCGGGCATCGTATTTTTTTTGCAGTCTGTCGCATACTGCCGCCACATGTGCGGCATTCCAGCATTTGGTGGGCCAGGCTGCGCAGGGATGCACCACAATAAGCGGGCCTGCGCTATCGGGTGCATGCGGGCCAAGCAGCCGCCGCACGCTTTCCTGCTCCTGCTGCCCCCACAGCGGAGAAAACACCGTTGCATCATCCGTGATGCCGCAATAGCGCACAAGGCCCATATGCCGTGTGATGGCATGCTTATTAAACTCCGGCTCGGGTGCTTCCTCGGTATAAAAAAACGCCGCTCCTTCCCGTGCATGGGCAAATCCTATTGTGCGCTTCCCGCGCGCCAGACCCGCAAGCAGACCGCTTTTAAAAAGCCCCTGAAAATCAAGCACCAGATCATACTCATCGCGTCGCAGCTCGCGCACAAAAGCTGCAGCTTCTTTGCACGCTGCAGCAGCACTTCCTGTGCGCAGTGCCTGCAGCCATGACTTGCGCTTTGACACGATGACAGCCTCTATCCCCTCATAGCCTTCAATCAGCTCTGCGGCAGCCTCTTCCACCACCCAGGTGATGCGGCAGCCGGGCAGATGCTTTTTGAGCAGATGCACAGCTGGCAGGCTGTGCACGACATCGCCGATAGCGCTGAGACGAATGACCAGAATCTTCATCTTGAGTTGAAAGCTCTTGTTGTTAGATGATGGAAGGATAGGATGCGCACTGCTGAGTGTCAATATAAATGTTGCCGGACCGCGGAGGATTCAATCCTGGGCACAGTCCCGCACAGAAAAAAATCGGCCGCCACGGGAACCCGCGGCGGCCGTTGGTGCAAGCTCTGTCAGCAGCGGTTAAAAATGTTTGAGCGCCGGCTTGCCGATGGAAAAAACATTGAACCCCATATCAAAAAGCTTCTTGTGATCCAAAACATTTCTGCCGTCGAATATAAAGGCCGGCTTCTCCATGCTGTCAAATATTTTCTTATAATCAAGCTCCCTGTACTGCTGCCACTCAGTGCAGATTGCAATGGCATGCGCGCCTTGTGCAGCCGCATACGGATCGCTGAGCATTTCGACCTTATCGAGGCAGCCCGCCAGGTCTATTTTTGCATTGTCAAGTGCTTCCGGATCAGTAATAACAACCCGGGCCCGCTCTTCAATAAGCTGTTTCACCACGTCGATTGCAGGGGATTCACGCGTATCGCCGGTGTCGGCCTTAAATGCAAACCCGAACACGGCAATTCTTTTATCAGCCACAGTGTTGAACATGGTCGAGATCATGTTGCTGACAAACCGTCGCTTCTGATAGTTGTTCATGAGAACGACGCTCTCCCAGTAGCGCGCAACTTCATCCAGGCCGTAGCTTTCCGCTATATAGACAAGGTTTAAAATATCTTTTTGAAAACATGAGCCGCCGAAGCCGACGCTCGACGAAAGAAACCGCGAACCGATGCGCGAATCCATGCCGATGGCGCGTGAAACCTCAGCCACATCGGCCTCGGTCTTTTCGCACAGCACTGAAATCGAGTTGATCGAGGAGATACGCTGTGCAAGGAATGCATTGGCAACAAGCTTGGAAAGCTCCGCACTCCAGACATTGCTCGTGATGATTTTGTCGCGCTCAACCCAGTTGGCATATATTTCTACTATAGCATCAAGTGCTTTGATGCCGGCGGGGGTGCCCTGCGCACCGATGAGCACACGGTCGGGGTTCTGCATATCTGCTACAGCAGTACCTTCAGCAAGAAACTCGGGATTGGAGAGAACCTCAAAGCGTATGCCTTTGTCATTAGCGTTCAGGATGCGCGACATGGCGGCCGCAGTCCTGACGGGCAGGGTGCTTTTTTCAACGATAATCTTATCTGCTGTCGAGACCCGTACTATCATGCGCGCTGTTTTTTCCCAGTACTGCAGGTCTGCGGCCTTGCCCGCACCTCCACCAAATGTTTTCGTGGGCGTATTGACGGAAACAAAAATTATGTCGGCCTCTTTAATGGCAGCCTCAACATCGGTTGAAAAAAACAGGTTGCGGCCCCGCGCCTCTTTGACAACGCCAAGAAGCCCCGGCTCATAAATAGGCAGATTATCAGAATTCCACGCTGAAATCCGGCTGGCATTGATATCCACCACCGTCACTTTATACTGCGGGCAGCGTGCCGCAATCATGGCCATAGTCGGGCCGCCTACATACCCGGCGCCGATACAAAGAATATTTCTCGCATTTTTTGCATTGGATTCCATTGCAGCGTTCCTTCTCTTGAGATTATACCTGTAAGATTTATTAAAATTCTGTTTGCCCGGTCTCAGGCATGCCTTGAATCAGGCTTCTCTCCCTGCCTTATCCAAACACGCGCTTGAAAATCGTGTCGACATGCCGTGTAAAAAATTCAGGCGTGCAGAGAGTTTTTATTTCAGCAGCTGGAATAAAAGCCGTCACCTCGGCATCCTGGCAGATGGTGTCAACAAATGCCGCCTGTTGCTCCCAGGCGGCATGGGCGTTGCGCTGCACGAGGCGGTAGCCGTCTTCGCGGGAAACGCCGCGACTCGTCAGTTCAAGCAGT
>CAIWCT010000197.1 GCA_903911225.1 uncultured delta proteobacterium | reverse complement strand
TCCGTCACGACCGCCGACGGAATGATGATGGCGGGCATGCCTGCGACAGCCAGCTCGGCTATCGTGATGGCCCCTCCCGCGCTCACGACAAGGTCGGCTGCCGCATAGGCCTCAGCCATATTTTCTATAAAAGGCACGATAGAGCATGCCTGCGGCGCAACTCCCCCCAGCGATGAGTTGATAGCTGGAAACTGCTCAGTGCCGGTCTGCCATAGAATTTGGATATTGCGCCCGGTCATCTCCCCCACGCAGTGCAGAAGCGTATCATTGAGCTTGCCCGAACCCAGGCTTCCGCCTATGACAAGGCAGGTGCTCATGTCAGGGTTCAGCCCCAGGCGCTCGCGGCTGCGGGCTTTGTCGGGGAGCGAGGCGGTCAGCAGCTCCCGCACGGGTGTGCCGGTGATGGCCACGCTGTCCCGGGGAAAACAGGCTGCTGTTTCGTCAAATGCGACACAAATTCTGTCGACGCGCTTTGCCAAAAGACGGTTGGCAAGGCCGAGTTTAACATTGGGCTCAAGTATAAGAGTCGGGATTTTTTTCAGCTTTGCAGCATACAGGAACGGACCGCTGGGATACCCACCCAGCCCAATGACCGCGTCGGGTCTTCTGGCGGAGAGAATCCGCAGGGACTCGCGGATACCGCGCACGATCGAGCAGGCGACTTTCAGGTTCCCCAGAACTTTTTTTCTGTCATAGGGCAAAACGTTCAGGCTGAACGTGCGCACACCCGGTGGCAGGGCATCTCCCATGGGCAGCCTGCCGGGCGCTCCGGCAAATGAAAACGTGGCTGCAGGCACATGCTTGCGCAGGTATTCGATGATGGCCACGGCAAGGTAGAGATGCCCACCCGTGTCGCCGCCGCTCAATATCACATGAAAATTTTCAGTTGTGCCTTCCACCAGGTATTCCCTGCATAAGCAGCCGTTTACGGCCGCAGGTTGTCGTGTCGCGTAAAAGCAGCGCCGGGATTCAGGCGGTACACCCGGGCATAGGGAAGCCGGTCGATCACCAGCGTGAACCAGGGCTCGAATGCTTTCGGTTCCGCTGCAAGCATCTGCACCAGCAGTGAAGTGAAGATGCCGCCGTCTACGGCAAACAGCTCGCGGTTGAGCATGTTGCCGATGAGAAACGGGCTTGTGCGGTTGACGGGCCAGCTGAAGCGCTTCGCGCCTTTTTCACTGAGTATCGCCACGCCGCTGGCGGCATGGAAAATGCCGTCAACGGTGACGCCGCCGTGTTTCATATCAAACTGTATATCTCCCGCAACAGGAAAAATCGTGCCCGCCCGTGATGAGCCGGTGGCCAGGTCCCAGGTCGCAAGCGAGCTGATCGTCTTGGCGATCTTGATGGTGTCCCAAGACACCACCAGATACTGTTCCGGTATCGGGCCGCACTCGTCCCGGGTCTCGCTTTCCATCCCCTGCAGCAGTTCCTGCACCCGTGCGGGGGGCATGTCGTGAAACAGCTTCAGGAACGGGTTGGGATATGTCGGCAGGGCGGCCCCCCGGCGATCGAGCTCCCCGGAGGCTTTTTGCTGGCACGCGATAAACGTCATAAGCCCGCAGGCATACTGCGGTGATGAGGTGCCGTAGATACGGGCAAGCGGTACCGTATATTCTCCCGTGTTTCTGCTGCCGTCGGCAAAGGTCCTGCGGCGGCTATAATCCTGAGCGGCATAGCCCGAGTCCCACCAGACCCAGAGCTGAGCATCAGGCGCCGCCCTTTCGCGCAGGGCCTGCAGGGCCTGGCTATACTCCTTCTGCAGAACTGCCTGCGGATGCTCCTTTATTATCTGGCCAACGAGCATCCAAAGAACCATGCATAACAGGGCAAGCTGCACCGCCCATCGGGCGATGGGTCTCAGGCCCCATCTTCTGAGCGGCAGCGCGAGCCCGAACCCGAGCCCCGCACCCATGACCGCCCCGCCGTACATGGTGAATCTGGAGCCGAGCATCGTGCCGGCAAGGCCCAGCATGAGCAGGGGGGCAAACGCAAGCGCCACGGGCCGGCGCAGCACGCAATAGATATATCCGCACAGACCGGCGATAAAAAGAAGCC
>CAIWCT010000196.1 GCA_903911225.1 uncultured delta proteobacterium | reverse complement strand
GCAAGCTCAGCCTTGGTTAGTAAGGCCATGCCCTTTTTGTGCTTTATGTGGGACAAAAGTCCGTCGAGCCCCTGCGTATCGCGGGAGAGCTCTGCGCCCAAGGCCTGAAACCGGCTGTAGACATCGGGCGAAACAAGTTCGCCGTCGGCCAGGACAGTGCGGCACGGCAGCGCCAAGCAGAGGATGATAAGTGACAGAAAAAATACTGTGCGACTTTTGATACACATGTGTTGCTCTCTTGAAAGGGCTTCAGTGCGAATATTAATATTCTATTCGTAATTATTAAAAAAGTTTTCCATGCTAAAATGATTAAAAAAAGTGTTGTTGTATTACCATTAAAGCACTGTGCTGTCAAACTTCCTTATCATCGTCGAGGTCGGCGATGAGGGCCAGGGGCGTGCTGGCGGGCAGTTCCTGCACGCCTTTCAGTTTGCGCTCGATGGTGCGGGATTTGCGGGATGCATCCTCAATGGTGTTGCTGGCCTCCTGCAGCTTTTTGTGGGTTTTATCCAGCAGATCGCCGAAATTGCCGAATTCTTTTTTTACCGTTCCTAAAAGCGACCATACCTCGCTTGACCGCTTTTCAATCGTGAGCGTGCGGAATCCCATCTGCAGGCTATTGAGAAGTGCGGCAAGCGTTGTAGGGCCTGTTATAACAATGCGGTTATCATGCTGCAGAGCCTGGCACAGCCCTGGCCGCCGGAGCACCTCGGCATACAGGCTTTCGACAGGTAAATACATTATGCCGAAGTCGGTCGTGTGCGGCGGGTCGATATATTTCTCCTGGATCTTTTTTGCCTCGTTTTTTATAAACCGTTCAAGGCTTTTTGACGCCTCTTCCACAAGAGCAGGGTCGGCTTTTTCTTGTGCCTCAAGAAGTTTCTGGTAATCGGCATCGGGAAACTTGGCATCAATCGGCAGCCACACTTCACTATCGTCGGGCTCACGGCCCGGCAGCCGTATAGCAAACTCAACCCGGTCAGCGCTGCCTTTTTTGGTGGCTACATTAGAGGCGTACTGATCACGGGTAAAAAGCTCCTCAAGCAGGAAACTCAGGCTCATTTCGCCCCAGGTGCCCCGTGTTTTTACATTGGTGAGCACTTTTTTAAGATCCCCCACGCCGGCGGCAAGGCTTTGCATTTCCCCAAGTCCGCGGTGTACCTGTTCGAGCCGTTCGCCGACAAGCTTGAACGACTCCCCGAGGCGCTGCTCAAGCGTTGCGTGAAGCTTTTCATCAACCGTCTGGCGCATGGACTCAAGCTTTCGGCTGTTGTCCTCCTGGAGCAGCTGAAGCCGCTGCTCCACTGTCAGCCTCACAGCTTCGAGCTTTTCTTCATTGACTCTGGTGAGCGCTGTAAGCTGGTTTGAAAAAGTGTCCAGCTGCTGCTTCTGCAGCGTTGCAATATCGGTCATGCGCGATAGCAGCGAGTCTCCGAGCGTTTTAAACCCTGCAGTAAGCTCCTGACGGGCAAGCTGGGCAGTGTGCCCGGCCTCGCTGCGGCCCTGCGCCATCTCGGCCTTGAGCGCAGCCTCGATACGCTGCTGGTTTTTCTCAAAGCCTTCAAGAAGCGCCTGGATTTTTGAAAGCTCTTTATTTGACCGGGTAAAAAGAAGAATGAACCCGGCAGCTGCCCCTGCGGCAGCACATATGAGAATACTAACAAGAAGTGTGGTTGTCATAGGCTGTGTCTCATGGCTTGATCAGTGAAGTTTTAAGCACTGCTTTTGCCTCTTGCAGCAGCTGCGCGCTGGTTTTTTTTCTCGTTTTTAAAACAAACGTACCGGCTACCTGCGCGCCTTTTTCAGACAGCGACTTGCCGTAGGCCTCCAGCTGTGCCTGTTTGAACTTTCCGGTCGCAACGGCAAAGAGCACCACCTTTTTGCTTTTGAAATCAAAGGTATTGAGTACGGTGGTAATCGCGGGGGCAAAGCGCATGCCCCAGATGGGCGACCCGAGATATATCCTGTCATAGGGCGACAGGTCGACTGTTTTAGGGGCGATTTCGGTGATCGGCTTTTTGCGGATGTCGATCATGCCGCTTATAAATCCCCAGAAACCGGCCCGGTTTTTTAAGTCTTTTATTTCCTGCATAGGGCACTGCAGCGTTTCACCGATGGCTTGCGCCACGGCCCTGCAGTTACCGGTCCGGCTATAGTAGAGTACCAAAGCCTTTTTAGGTTCTTCCATAGCTGCTCCTTGAGCTCAAGATTTGCAGAGCACGGGATTGTTTCAGCTCTTGCAGTTTTTATGAAAACGACTACCAGCCTATTCACTCTATCGAATACCAGAACCGGGCGTAACTGTATATAATTTTTGACAAAAAATTTTATTATGGTATAGTTTCCAACTCGGCGATGCGCCTGTAGCTCAGCCGGATAGAGCAACGGCCTTCTAAGCCG
>CAIWCT010000195.1 GCA_903911225.1 uncultured delta proteobacterium | reverse complement strand
TCGGAAAGCCGTGTGCGGGAGAACCGCAAGCACGGTTTGATGAGGGAGGGCTGAAGCAACCGTATCTTGTATTTCATAGTAGCCGCGTGCGGTAAAGTGATCTCAAGAATGCAGGATGTGCTGTCAGCTCTCTACTCTACCCCTGTCTGCCTCCTTGATTTTGAATTCCCTTGAAACCGGTTTCAATTTTTAATGAAAGTGGTTTTGGGCCTTGAATATAAACAGGCCTTTTGTTACTGTCAATAAAGAATGCTGCGATTTCGTAAAGGTACATGCTTGCGAGCCTGCCGGCAAAACAGATAACAATTATTAGTCCCGGCCTGTCCGGGTTAGGTAATCCATGACCAGCTCTTTTCTCCCGATATCAAAAGATGATGTGCGCCGCCGCGGACTGCGCGAGCTTGACGTGATCATCGTCACTGGCGACGCCTATGTCGACCACCCCGCCTATGGCGCAGCGGTTATCGGCAGGGTGCTGGAGGCCGATGGGTTCACGGTGGGTATCATCGCCCAGCCCGACTGGCATGACAAGAAAGATTTTATGCGCCTGGGCAGGCCGCGCCTCTTTTTCGGCATAACCTCGGGTAATGTCGATTCGATGGTTGCCAACTACACGGCCTCCAAGCGGCGGCGCAAGCTGGATGACTATTCGCCCGGCGGCAAAGCAGGCTTGAGGCCCGACCGCGCCGTAACGGTGTATGCCAACCGGCTGCGCGAGGCATTCCCCGGCGTGCCCCTTGTGCTTGGCGGCATTGAGGCAAGCATGCGCCGCCTTGCCCATTATGACTACTGGGACAACAAGGTGCGGCGCTCGGTGCTGGTGGACAGCCGGGGCGATATTCTCGTCTACGGCATGGCAGAGGGCCAGATGCTTGAAATCGCCCGCAGGCTGGCAAAAGGGGAGAGCCCCGGGGATCTTATTAATATTCGCGGCACCGCCATTATCCGCAAAGAGATAGATTTTCTAAAAAACCCTTTAATTGTGTCCTCACACGAAGAGGTGACTGCCGACGCTGAAAAATTCAACGAGGCCTTCCGCCTTATCTATAATGAGCAGAACCCTGTTACGGCGAGGCCCCTTGCACAAAAGCACGGCGACAGGTATGTTGTCTGTTTCCCGCCGTTCCTGCCCCTGCCGCAGCAGCAGCTGGACAGGATATATGAACTGCCGTATCAGCGCCGCTGGCACCCGGTGTATGACCGTGAAAAAGTTCCTGGCCTTGAAACCGTGCGGTTTTCGCTGGTGACGCACCGGGGCTGCATGGGCCAGTGCAGTTTCTGCTCCCTGTATTTTCACCAGGGCCGCATGGTGCAGAGCCGAAGCCCGCAGTCGCTTATTCGTGAAGCCCAAAAGATGAGCAGCCTGCCCGAGTTTAAGGGCACCATTACCGATATGGGTGGCCCCACGGCAAATTTCTACGGCGCGGCATGCAAAAAATGGCCTGCCGAAGGCTATTGCAGCGCCCGAAGCTGCCTTGTGCCCAAGCCCTGCAAAAACCTGGAGCCCGGCCTTGACAAGAGTATGGCTTTGTACCGCGCTGTGCGTGAGCTGCCCGGGGTGAAGCATGCCTTTGTCGGCAGCGGTATTCGCTTTGATCTGCTCACTGATGTCGCCTCTGCCGCCTGGCTTGACGAGCTCTGCCGCTATCACATCAGCGGCCGGATGAAGGTGGCTCCCGAGCATACGGTGGAGCATGTGCTTCAGCTCATGGGAAAGCCCTCTGCAACCGTCTACGAAGCATTTCTAAGGCAGTTTAACCGGGTCAACAACAAACTGCCCAACAAATGCTACCTGGTGAATTACTTTATCTGTGGGCATCCCGGAACCACGCTGCGCGATGCCTTTGATTTTGCACTTTCTCTTATCTCGAAAGGCATGCAGCCCGAGCAGGTGCAGGACTTTACACCCCTGCCACTGACTGTGTCGGGATGCATGTATTACACGGGCAGGCATCCGCTGACGGGCGAGCAGGTGTATGTGCCCCGGACCGAGCGCGAGCGCATGATGCAGCGGGCTCTGGTGCAGTACCGAAATCCCGCTAACAGCGACCTCATTCGGGAAGCGCTCCGGGAACTGGGGGTCGAGCATCTTGGCGCGCGGTTTTTCAGGAAACATCAATTTGAGCCAAAGAAGAAAGGCCGGCGCTGATGTTTGACGTTGCCATAATCGGGGCAGGGCCTGCCGGGCTGCTGGCCGCCAAGACTGCGGCACAGCGCGGGCTGAAAGTGGCGCTGGTTGAAAAGCGCCATGATGTGTCGCAGATAACGCGGGCCTGCTGTCAGCAGCTTGTCATGGATGAAGGCTATGCAGGCGATACGGTGTCAGTGGAGGATGGCGGCATTTTTTTTCAGCGTGGCGGATTTGGCGTTCCCTATGCCGGGCCGACCTTCAATGTGGGCAAAAAATATTATATCTCTCCCGGCGGCCGTCGCATTTGCTTTGCCCACACCGACGGCAGGCCCCTTGCCGTGCAGTTTGACAAGGGCCGGCTTTTGCAGGGCCTGTGGCACAGCTGCGCCAGAGCAGGCGTTGAGCTTATGCCCGAAACCACGGCATGGGACGGCTCAGATGACGGCGAGAAGGTGACGGTGCAGCTTACGCACCGGGGCAGGCGATCGGCCATTGATGCGCGGAAAGTGCTCCTTGCCGACGGCGTCAACTCGCGTATGGCCGAGGCCCTGGGCATGAATCAGGGCCGCACGCATTTTGTGACTACCCAGTGCGTCATCTACCTGCTTGAGGGCGTTGAAGACACGGAGCCGCAGGCCATGAAGAGCTTCATGGGCAATGTCTATCAGTCGCGTGCGCCCATCATCCTGTATCCCTATTTTAACGATCCAACCAGGGCGCGCATGTGCATAGCACGCAATAAAACCCAGCTCACCGCTGACGTGTATGCCTATGCCAGAGACAAGGCAGCCCTTGCCCCCTATCTGAAAAACGCCCGCATCGTCAAGGCCACGGGCTGCGGCGTTCGGGCATACTCCTCCATGCAGCAGCCCTGTCGCGGCAATGTCCTTGCCATTGGCGATGCCGCGGCATTTGTGGAGGTAGAGACACAGGGAGCGCTCATGTGCGGGTTTTATGCCGCCACAGCCGTTTTTAGGGAGCTGAACGGCCAGCCCGGCTTCGTTCAGTACACGCAGTGGTGGCAGCGGTCATTCGAGTTCAATGGCAAAGATGCACTGCGCGTGGCGCAGGGCTATGCGCTTGTGCCTGCCTACAGCGATGACGAGCTCGACTATCTTTTCGGCCTTGTGGAGGCAGAAATACTGCCCGGCAGCTACAGCCAGTATCATTCGCCAAAATACATGTGGGATGCAATTCTTGCGCACCGGGAGCAGATTTCAAGCGAACGATCCGGGCTGCTGCTTAAAATAGAGTCAAGCATGCAGCGGACGCTCAATGATACGCTGTGAGGCCGGAAAAATATTTGTCATCTCGAAATGACCTCAAGTAGTATTATGACACAGCCTCAGGGGAGAAGGAGCTCTTATTTCACATGTATTGGGGATGAAGGGCGGGTGCCTGCAACCGATGATTTTAAATGTGAATGCCTCCTAGGAGTCTGTCGGACTTAAAATTGACATCCAAGTGAACAGCTAAAATCCGTGGGACAAGCTGATCAAATTTCGACCAATAGTTTTGTCGGTGTTTTTATTTTATCTGTTTGCAACTCCAGCATGCCCCTATTTTGGGG
>CAIWCT010000194.1 GCA_903911225.1 uncultured delta proteobacterium | reverse complement strand
GAAATTGCACGGTTGCTTATGTGCTTATGATGGGGGAAAGAGGTCAGATCGGGATGATGAGGGGCATTGTCATAGCGGAAAATCATATGGCCCTGGCGATCCATATACTGAAACCTGTACTTGTCGACAGAAAGCGCGCGGCCTTTTTTTTGAATAAAAAGTGAAAGTTCAAGGGATGATGCATCGGTGAAAAGAACGGTGCCCCGTACATACACAGCATCATCCTGGGGGCTGAAGTATTTTTTAATATCTGAAGATAAAACAACGGGATTTGAGGTTATACTTTGTTCGAGGTGCGCAACAAATCTTTGTATCATCGTACTGTCGATTGGATGGTTGATCGTGTTTTTTGCCACCGGACGAGAAGCTTCGCGAAGGCGTACCAGTCGAAGAAATCAGATTCGTCACCCATACGGCCCGCCTCAAATTTCTTCAAAAACGCAGAGGTGGTAAGATGATATTTTTGCTCAAATGCTCTCAGCGATTTTTTGTAAAAGGCGACAGCATGTGTGCAAAGGCTGTATTCACGCTTCAGTGATGTCTTGATTTCGATGTTTAACTGCTGCATGATTATTGTATATGATACATGAACGGCAAATGTCAAGGAAAAGAGATTCAATCCGCCGCGGCGGACAAGATTCAAAATTCAAGATTAAAATCGCAGGGGCGGGCCTGTGTGTCTGCCCTGCCCTTCGCTTCTCTTTTACCCTCCTCTGGTGGGAGGGTAAGACGGTAAAAACAACTCAGTGTAAATATATATTCATGATTGAAAATTCAAGATTGAATCGATGTATAGTTCTTAATGTAGTGGCGGGCTTTATGCCCGCCTGCAGGAGGGGATAAACCCCTCCCCTACGGTTGGAAATAAAATTCAACATTTACGGACACCGTAATAAGACAGGAAAGGCTGCAATGTACGACAAAGGCACTATTCTGATCGTTGATGACGACGACACTTCGCTTAAAATGCTGAAAGCCGTCCTGTCTACCGAAGGCTATCAGGTGAACTGCGCAGACAGCGGGCAGCAGGCTCTTACCTCAGTTGATGCCCAGCTGCCGGAATTAATTCTTCTTGATATAAACATGCCGGCCATGGACGGGTTTGAGGTTTTGGGACAACTCAAGGCACGGCATGAAAGCCAGGACATTGCGGTCATTTTTCTCAGCGGACTAACGGAAATAGAAAAGCGAATTGAGGGGTTTAAGCTGGGCGCCGTCGACTTTATTGTAAAGCCCTTTCATCCTGAAGAATTACTTGCCCGCGTGCGAACCCATCTTGATCTGCGCCGGCTGCGCAACAGATTTAAACATCAGGCAGCCGATTTGAGGCTTGCCAATGAGCTGCTGCTGAAAGAAAACTACGATCGAAAAAAAGCTGAGGATAAGCTGCAGCAGAGTAATGTTTTCATAGATGCGCTGCTTAATGCCATTCCGCTGCCTGTGTTCTACAAGGATATAGAGGGGCGTTATCTGGGATGCAACCGGGCCTTTGAAGAATTCTATGGCTGCACCAGACAGGAGCTTATCGGTAAGAACGTGTTCGATATCGCCAATAAAGAGCTGGCACAGCTCTGTCACGATAAGGATCTTGAACTTCTGCAGCATGGCGGACTTCAGATATTCGAATCCCAAATCAAAGATGCCCGGGGTGTAGTCCATGATGTAGTTTTCCATAAGGCTGCGTTTACAGACCCCAACGGCAGCGTATGCGGGCTGATTGGGGCGCTGACAGATATCACCAAGCGCAAGCAGACGGAAGCGGCGCTGCTGGAGTCCGAGAAGTCTCTTCAGTCAACACTTGATGGGCTTTCGGCCCATATCGCCCAGCTGGATGCCAGCGGCACTATACTGCTTGTAAACAAAGCCTGGCGGGAGTTTGCACAACAAAACGGCCTCACGACCAGATCAGCCTTCGAGGGCGCCAACTATCTTAAAGTCTGCGATGAAGCCGCAGGCGAATACTCAGAAGAGGCTGCCCTATTTGCCAAAGGCATCCGTGCGGTCCTGGCCGGGCAGGCTGACTCCTATGCCCTGGAGTACCCCTGTCATTCACCCGACAAGAAGCGGTGGTTCGTCGGGCGCGTCACGATATTCCCGGCCGAAGGGCCCCGTCGCGTTGTAGTTGCGCATGAGGACATCACCAAACGCAAGCTTGACGAAGATGCTTTGAAGCTGGAGCTTGCCGAGCGCAGGCGGGTTGAAGCAGCGCTGCGTGAAACCGAAGGCCTTCTGAGCGAAGTGCAACAGATAGCCCATTTGGGAACCTGGATGTACAACCCCGAAACAGAACAATTCCAGTGGTCTGATGAAATCTATCGCATTCTCGGCCTTCCGGTAGGCAGCCTCAAGCTATTTTCCGAGTTCATGTTGTGCGTGCACCCGGAGGATTATCCGGTGTTTGTGCAGGCCTGGAACGGATTGAACGACGAGCGCTCCTCTGTTGAGCTTGAGTACCGGATTGTACGCCCGGGCGGGGAAATACGCTATATTCATGACTACAGCATTATTAAATACGACAGCAACGGCAAGCTCCTAAACTCCGCAGCCCTTCTGCTGGATATCACCGAGCGCAAGCTGGCTGAACTGGCTTTGCGGGTAAAAAACGCCGAGCTGGAACGCTTTACCTACACCGTTTCGCATGATTTGAGAAGCCCTCTGGTGACGATCATGACTTTTATGAGCCACCTGGTCGATGATATGGCGGGCAGCAACACTGAAAACATAGCCCAGGACATGCATTATATAAATACCGCCTCGGAGAAGATGGACCAGCTGCTGGAGGAGCTGCTGCATTTGTCGCGCATCGGGCGCAGGGTGAACCCATCGGTTGAAACGCCGCTGCAGGAGATCGTACAGAAGGCCCTGGCCCTGGTGGCGGGAAGAATTGATCAGCGCGGGGTGCGGGTGCAGGTAACGCAACAGCTGGTGATGCTTTATGGCGACAAGGTGCGGCTGGTGGAGGTCTTTCAGAACCTTGTAGATAATGCCGTTAAGTTTATGGGCGAACAGTCCGACCCGATAATAGAGATTGGGGCAGAGATAAAAAACGGTGAAATTGTTCTGTTTGTGCGGGATAATGGAATAGGCATCGACCCTCAGTATATGGGCCAGCTGTTTGAACTGTTTAAAAAGTTTCATCATGAGATTGAGGGCACGGGCATGGGCCTTGCTCTGGTGAAGCGTATAGTGGAATTGCATGGCGGCAGGATTTGGGCAGAGTCTGAAGGGCTCGGCACGGGAGCATGTTTTTGGTTTAGTCTGCCGGGGAAACAAATTCAAGATTCCGGATTCAAAATTCCGGATTGAATCGATGTATGATTCTTAATGTAGTGGCGGGCTTTATGCCCGCCTGCGGGAGGGGATAAACCCCTCCCCTACGGGTGGAAAAAATAATTCATGATTCGAAATTCAAGATTGAATCGATGTATGATTCTTAATGTAGTGGCGGGCTTTATGCCCGCCTGCGGGAGGGGATAAACCCCTCCCCTACGGGTGGAAAAAAATAATTCATGATTCGAAATTCAAGATTGAATCGATGTATGATTCTTAATGTAG
>CAIWCT010000193.1 GCA_903911225.1 uncultured delta proteobacterium | reverse complement strand
CCTTCGGCAAGCTCCTCATTTGAAAAGTCGCGGCGCTGCACATTTTCCTCGATTTCCAACTCCAGCATGGGCAGCTCTCCCGTTTTTTCCAAAACAGTTGCCTCTATGTGTTCCCAGCCCAGCCTTCGCGCCGCCTCAAGCCTGCGGTACCCGGCAATAAGCTCAAGCCTGCTGTTCACGACAACAGGGTTCATCAGCCCATGAGTGCGCAGGCTTTCCATGAGCGGCTGCAGTTCCCCCGGATTTTTTCTGATTCTTTTTTTTTATTTTGATGTCACAAAGCTGCAACAGCATGTCTTCTTTCTCCCCTGAATTTGAATGTATTTGTCATGACTATAAAAAATGCACCTCGAAAAGTCAAAAGCAAAAGTTGTGCCGGCTCCGGAACAGGCGACAAATTAGGCTTGACGCATCTGGTCTTTTCTTATAAAACTTCAAAAGATATACATGGGTCTTTTTGGGGAATTGCTACTTTGGCTCAAAATAAGCTGACACATTTTGACGATTCCGGCCGGTCACGCATGGTCGATGTAAGCGACAAGCATGACACCGTGCGTGAAGCAACGGCTACGGCCACTGTTTTCATGAAGCGGGAAACCTTCCTGCGGATCAGGGATCGTACTATTGAAAAGGGTGATGTCTTCGGGGTGGCGCAGGTTGCGGGCATCATGGCTGCCAAGCGCACGGGAGTTCTCATTCCCATGTGCCATCCGCTTAATATAACATCTGTTGCCATGGAATTTTTTCCCAAAGAAGAAAAAAGCTGTGTCGAAGTTCAGGCAACGGTACGCCTGGTGGGCAAAACCGGCGTGGAGATGGAGGCGCTGGTTGCGGTTTCAACGGCTGCCCTGACCATCTACGATATGTGCAAGGCAATTGACCGCGAAATGACCATTACCGATGTGCAGCTTCTGAAAAAGAGCGGGGGCAAAAGCGGAGCCTTTGTGCGGGAAAGGCAGTAGCATTTTTATTGTGTATTCCTGAAAAATGTTGTGCTACATTTTTATTTAATGAAGATGTCAGAAGGGTGGCGGTTATGAATAAGAAACAATTGGAATTCTTCAAGGAACTTCTTTCTAAAAGACTGGAAGACCTTGCCGGCGGGGCACGGGAAACCGTCGATGAAATGAATGACGAGGATGACACCTTCCCCGATCCCAATGACCGGGCCACTCTTGAATCAGATCGCAATTTTGTCCTGCGCATCCGCGACCGTGAGCGTAAATTGATCGCCAAAGTCGAACAGGCGCTTGAGCGCGTTGAAAAAGGCACCTTCGGCATCTGTGAGGATTGCGGCGAGGATATCTCCGAAGGCAGGCTCAAGGCACGGCCTGTGACTACGCTGTGCATCAACTGCAAGCAGGAGCAGGAGCAACGGGAAAAGACCAGAAAAGAATAAAACATACGTATGGATCCGCCGACGAAGGGCATACCGTTCGGCCCCCCAGATTCCCGTGTTGTTGATCGGCGTCATTCATGAAAAAGACCACCTTCATTTTTTGTGTGCATAATCATCAGCCTGTGGGCAATATGCCACAGGTTTTTCGGGATGCCTTCGACCTCGCCTACGCCCCTTTTCTTACCCTTCTTGAACGCCATCCGCTCATTAAAGCCACGCTTCACTATTCGGGCTCGCTGCTTGAATGGCTGGAAGACCATGAGCAGGGGTTTTTGCAAACGCTGCACGGCCTGGCAGAGCGAGGGCAGGTGGAAATCCTGGGAGGCGCCATGTACGAGCCCATTCTGCCCATGCTGCGCGATATTGATGCGGCAGGCCAGATGCGCATGCTCAGCGATGAGCTGCGCAGGCTCTTTGCCAGCGAGCCCCATGGCGCCTGGGTACCGGAGCGCGTCTGGGATCCGGTGCTGCCGCGTCTGATTGCCGATGCCGGACTTTCCTATACCTTTCTTGACAGCACCCATTTTCTGCATACCGGCCTTTCCCAGGAACAGATCTGCGGCTACTATATGACCGAGCGCGAGGGCCGCAGTCTTGCCGTTTTCCCTATTGATATGCAACTTCGCTACGCCGTGCCTTTTCAGTCGCCGGAAAAGACCATCGACTATCTGCGCTACCGCGCAAGCACGGACTCTCCCATAGCAATAACCTACGGCGACGACGGTGAAAAATTCGGGGTCTGGCCCGGAACTCACAGCTGGGTATATGAAAAGGGCTGGCTTGAAGCTTTTTTTACCGCTCTGGAAAAAAACAGCGATATGGTCCACATGGCGACCGCTTCGCAGTACATGGAAACGTGCGAGCCGCAGGGCTTCATCTATCTGCCTACCAGCACCTATGATGAAATGATGGAGTGGTCCCTGCCGGCAGATGCCGGCTGCCGCTACAACCACATGCTCGATCAGCTTCAGGGGCTTGGCCTTCGTGATAAATACAGCTCATTTATCCGCGGCGGCCACTGGGCCAACTTTCTTACCAAATATCCCGAGAGCAATCGCATGCATAAAAAAATGCTTCTGGTGAGCGAGCAGCTTGAAGCATGCCAGCACGAGCCCTCCCCTGCCGAATCGGCCCCGATGCAGCAGGCGCGCCGGGAGCTGTACCGCGCCCAGTGCAACTGCGCCTACTGGCACGGGCTTTTCGGAGGCGTCTATCTCAACCATCTGCGTCACGGCGTCTTCGAGCATCTCATCAATGCTGAAAATCTCCTGGATGCCCAGAGCCACGTCGCAGGCCCCTGGTGCGATGTCCGGATTATCGATCTCATGCGCGACCGTTCGGAGCGCATAATCGTTTCGGGAAGCACCCTTTCCGCCTCCTTTTCCCCAAATGATGGGGGTGCGCTTTTTGAGCTTGATTACCGCCCATGCTCGTTTAATTTCTGCAATACCTTCACCCGAAAAAGAGAGGGCTATCACCGCAAGCTCAAACAGGCAGGCGCCAGTGATAGCCCTGCGGATGCATCAGCCCCGCCTCTGCTCCCCAGCCAGATGATCAGAGTAAAAGATCCGGGGCTGCAGGAGCTGCTGTCCTATGACTGGTATGAACGATTTTCATTTATTGATCTTTTTCTGGATGAGGCGACCACAGCCGACAGTTTCAGTCGAGTCCGCTATATGGAGCTTGGAGATTTTGTAGGCGCAGCATATGAGCTTTCCGGAATGCAAAAGGACGGGAAAATCCCTTCCGTCGGATTCACCCTTGCCCGCGATGGTATCGTGCATCAGGATTATGCCCAGCTGCCCCTGCGTATCGAAAAGCGCTTTACCATTGATGATGCGGCCAGCACCATAACAGCCGATTATATACTGACAAACAAAAGCGATCAGGACATGCCGATCTGGTTTGGCATTGAATTTAACCTGACCCTGCTTGCAGGCGAGGATCCGCAGCGTTTCTGCCTGGTGCACGGTCAGAATGGACAACGGTTCCCCATGAACGCATGCAAAGATATTGCCGGCATTACTGAATTTTCCCTGCGCGATACCGGCAGAGGTCTTGCTGTTGATTTTACGCTTGCCCCCGCAGCCGATATGTGGTTTTTCCCTGTTGAAACCGTTTCGCAATCGGAAAACGGCCTTGAGAAAACCTATCAGGGTTCTGCCATACTTGTGCACTGGAAGCAACACCTTGCCAAAGGGGCAAGGCTGCACAAAATCCTGTGTCTGAAATTATCAGGGACGGCAGTTGCTGCTCAGCCGTAAGCCACGGCATAAGTGTTCTTCCTGCACATACATTTTTCGCATAAGCAAATGATAGCGACAAAAGTGCTTTCTTGAAAGTTGGCCTATGAATAAATGGTATCTATTGCTGGTGCTTGTATGCGCAACCGTTTTTACCTTCGGTTTTACGGCTTGCGGCAAAAGGCCGCCTGCCGCCTGCATTGAAAAAAAAGACGGCTCCGTGGTCTGTGTTTCCGTGGAGACGGCTCGCACACAGTCCCAGCGGCAGCTTGGCCTCATGTACCGCAGGCAGCTTGGGCGCGACAGCGGCATGCTGTTTATTTTCGACAGAGAACAAAAGCAAGCTTTCACCATGAAAAACACCTATATTCCGCTAGACATGATTTTTATTGGCAGAGACCGGCGTATTGTCGGATGGGTCGAGAACGCCACGCCTCTTACCGAGGGCCCGTATGAAGTTGATGGTGCATCGCAGTATGTGCTTGAGGTAAACGGACTGTTTTGCAAAGAGCAGGGCATTGCGGTCGGGAACAAAGTGCTGTTCGACGCATTGCATTAGACGGTGAATCCCGCCCCCGTCTCAGACTGAGTCCGGGGGCGGTGTCTCTGCGAGGGCATCCCGACATATAATTTATTCTGGCATCACAACAACGTGTTCATAAAAGAACAGCCGCTGATGTTATCCATCAGCGGCTGTTCTTTGTGTGCCGGGGTTAAAGCTCCTCAGGGAGCATCGCTGTCAACAAACAGCTCTGTGGGAGTCGAGGTGCTGACAGTGACATTGGCCTTTGACCAGGTGCCGTAAAAAGTGGCATTGATGAACTTGTTCACGCTCTTGGCGACATCGGTGTAAAAAGCGCTCGGGGTGTACATGCAGTTGGTGCAGGCAGGGCAGCTGCCGTCTGCGAAGCTGCAGTGATAGTATTTCGGCGAATAGCCGCAAGGGCCCCAGGAATAAGTCTTTTTAACTCTGTAAAAAGCCCGGTGGCTGTCATTGTAGTAATATGCAGCCTCGGCGGCATCGGATTTTTCAACAAAGCATGTGGTGACATTAAATCCCCAGTACAGGCCCGGAAGGGCAATGCGGCTTGCGCCTTCAATGCTATAAGGATCGATGCTAAACATGGCATCGGCCAGGGTAAGATCGCTGCCAACGGCATTCTGCGCTGCCTGACCGCCTGCTGAGTGCCCGCCAAGAATCCAGTGCGCGATAGACGTGCAGCCCGTACCCGACAGCCAACCAAGGATATTGTTCTGAACTTCAATGACGCAGTTTCTATATTTGCCCGCATCCGTTTTCGTCATGCTGCCGGGCTGATGATCCACGATCACCACCACATAACCATAGGCTATCAGCGCATTGGCAAGATTGTCATAACTGTCAGGGGACATGGCAGTGCCTACGCCAAGAACAATTGCTTCACTGGTCGCAGGTGAAGGGCTTTTGTAAAAAACACGAATCTTGCCCGTGCCGAGGGTCTTGTCAAAGTAATTGGCAAAGGCGCTACTGCCGGGAATCAATATTGCTGTAAAAACTAAAAGCGCAAACGACAGAAAAACTTTACTCAACATCTTTCTTTGCATTGCTTGATCCTCCCTTTGAAAAGTTTTAATTTTTATAGGCATCCAGATTTATTAGAAAATCTAAACGTCATCTTACTTAAAGTTTAGACCAACAATTTTCTCTAAACAATATCTAATAAAAACCTATTAAGCACTTGGCTAAAACAAGTAATTGTTTTTTTATAGCCATAGTTATTTTTTATAAAAACGAAATATTCTATTTCTAAAAACCATAAACAATCGCACTTTTAACGGAGATTTTATCAGGCGAGAAGCAGGCACGCTGCTTTAACTAAGTTTTTTGAAAAATTTCAAACACTGATGAAGACGCTTATGCGGAAGGAAGCCAAAGCTTTATATGAGACAATCTATGGGGGGTTTGTGAAATGCCCTATTCTACAAAACGAAGCGCCAGGCTGTCGGCAAGCAGCAAACCATGCGTTGTGGGTGTTGCGCGGTTGCTGGACACGATTAAAAGCCCTTCAGCCTGAAGTCTTTGAAGAGTAGCGGAGGCATGGGGAAAGGTTAGCACATGTTCAAGTTCAATACCCCGCCGTGTACGAAGCCCCAGCATCAGAGCTTCCATGCGGAGTTGCTCGTCGGTGAGAAGTTCAGATCCCCCCGCAGGCATAGTTTCCTGACGAATAACATCCGGGGTTTCATCCGCCGCCCCTAAAAGCTTTTCAATATAGCCTTCAACGGATCTAACATTCCACCACCGCCGCCTGCCGTCAAATGAATGGGCCGAAGGCCCAAGCCCCAGATACAGTTTGTGCTCCCAGTATTTGCTGTTATGCCGGGCCTGAAATTTTTCAGCGCGGGCAAAATTTGAAACCTCATAATGCCCATAGCCGCGCTCTTCAAGAAAAGCGGAAGTAAACATGAAAAACTCTGCCTCATCCTGCTCGGCGCAGGGCTGAAAAGCCGCCATCCGTGCGCAATCAAAAAAGGGCGTGCCTTCCTTGATCGTGAGCTGGTAGCAGGAAAGGTGTTCCGGTGAAAAGCGCAGCGCTTCATTAAGCGTGGCTGTCCATCCTTCGCGGCTCTGGCCGGGCAGAGCATACATGAGATCAATGCTGATAGTGTCGAACCCGGCTTCCCGGGCAAAGTCGATAGACCGCCGCGCCTCGTCGGCCGTATGGCGGCGGCCAAGAAATTGCAGCATTGCATCATCAAATGATTGCACCCCGATGCTCAGGCGATTGAACCCAAGGCTGCGCAGATGCGCAAGCTTCTCCCGGCTGAGGTCATTGGGATTTGCCTCAATGGTTATCTCGGCATCGGTGGAGATGGCAATCTGTTTGCGAACCGATGCCATGATGTCGGAAAGCGCTGCGTCAGGCAGCGCAGTTGGCGTGCCGCCGCCAAGATATAGCGTGTCGGCCGAGGGGAAGCTTGTGCAATAAAACAGTATTTCTTTTTCAAGAGCAGCAGTGAAAGCATGTACAAAATGTAAGTCCGTGCAGGAATAGAAGTCGCAGTAAGGGCATTTTGTCCTGCAGAAAGGGATATGAATATACAGACCTGAGAATGTTTGAGGTGACATAGGGGGAGCTTTTATAAATTGTTTTTTATATCACTCCAGACTGTTAGTCAGCCTGCGCGCCTGCCACCTTTATTAAGCCTTCCCCCTGTTCTCCAGCATCGTCACATATACGGATCGGGCCAGGTCCATAAATTCCTGCTCATCAAACTCGCCGTCCGGAAAGCATCTAGTAATATAAGGGTCATCGGCATCGCCACCGCCGGTAAAGTCGCTGCCTTCAAAGGCATCAAGAGCGGCATCCCAAGCTTTCTTTTCATCACCGTTTTTCCCACGCAGCTTGTCTGCAAACGCAAACGACGCTTTCGAAAAAAGAGGCAGGGGCCGGTGCAGACCCTTCCAGTAAAGCTTAAGAAGGCTGCCAAGCAGTACTCCGGCTTCATCGATGTATGAAAACTGCCACCCTGTGGGCTGCGCGTCTTTAGCGTCAAGGACAAAGAGCACTGTTCTGTCGCCCGTGCCGGAGGCGCACAGTGCAAGGTGATATATCCATGCCCGTAAAAAGTCTTTGGGCTTTGCCCGCGCATAGCGATACACAACCAACGTGCGGCTGTGCACCGCGCTTAAGGTGCCGGTCAAAACAAACCGCTCCACCGGCAGAACAAGGGGCACAGGATCTGCCGAAGCATGAGCCCGGTAGGGTTCAATCTGCTCTATGAAATCATCTATTTTACTGACGGAGGCATCATATACCAGTTCGCCCACCATGCCATGGGGCAGCAGCCCTTGAGCGCGCACGGATGGATAAAGCTCTGCAGCGCACGTGCCTGCAAGCCTGCGATCGAGAAGCTCCTGCTCGACCGTGTAGCGCTCAAGCCCGGCAAGAGCAAAAGGCTCCCGGTCTGCAATCAAATCTTCAGCAGCATTAAAATAAATCCCCAGCCGCTTCTGCAGAATATACTGGCAGGGGTTTTCCAGAAAGCGGCACAGATCATCAAGTGTGAGCGCGCTGAAAGCATCTTCTGCTGCCGGCAGATCACCAGAAAAGAACAGCGGCATTTCAGCAGCAGCACCATGCCTGATGGCTTGGGCGCAGTGGAAATCCCGCAGTGAATAGCTGCGCAACTCTTTGCCTTCAAAATAGCCGGGGCTGAACGGCTGCAGCCGGTGTTTGGTGATCATATACTCCCGCAAGGGCTTCTCCGGGTCAGGGCAGGTGAACCCCTGCTCGATATAATCCAAAAGCTGGCTTACTACAGTCGAGGGCGGTATGACAGAGTTGTCGCTCATGTTCTGGCCCGTATAGCTCATGAAGAGCTGCTGCTGCGCCGAGATCAGAGTTTCGAGAAACAGGTAGCGGTCGTCCTTTTTCACCGAGCGGTCGCAGGGCCTGCTGTGGCGCGCGATGAGGTCGAAGGCGGGCGGGCGCGCCACGCGGGGAAACAGGCCGTCGTTCATGCCAAGCAGGCAGATTACTTTAAAAGGTATGCTGCGCATGGGCAGCATGGCGCATACCGTCACCGCGCCTGTGAGAAAGCCCGCTCCTGTCACCTGCTGGGAAAAGGCCTTTTCAAGATGCTCGCGCACTACCTCAAGAGAAAGCTCACGTTCAAAGCCGGAAATCCCCTGCATGCGGCCAAGGCCTGCGCAAGCCTGCCGCGCTGTGTCAAGGGTGTGGGTCTCATCTTCTGAGTCGGGATAAAAAAAATCGGCAAGCATGTCCTGCAAAAGACGGGACCAATCGGCAAGATTTCTGTCGCCCCGCAGCCGGTCGGAAAGTGTGAAAAGAACACTCATAAACTGGGCGAACCTGCCCAGCGCCTGCGCTGCACCGCCCTCCATGGGGCCATAGGGCAGCACGCCATCAAACAGCATGCCTTCATCGCCGGGCATGGCATACCCGAGCAGCAGCCGCTCAAGGCCCGCCTCCCAGGTGTTTTCCCCGCAGGCGGGCAGCCCGTCCTGCGAGCGGGAGGCAGCGTCTTTGCCCCAGCGAATGCGGGTTTTTGTAATCCAGAGCCGCACAAGCTCAAGGTCGCCTTCTGAAAGACCGAACCTCCGTTGCACACTGGGTGACTCCAGCACCTGCAGCACCTGCGGCGCGCCGAAGCGGCTCTGGCTGAGGCTGAGCAGATGCAGCACCGCTTCATAGAGGGGATAGGCATGCAGAAAGCTGCGGTCGGCCATGCTGAACGGTATGCGCAGGGCTTCGCTTTCCGGAGCCCCGAACACGGCCTGCACAAAAGGGCCGTAAGTTTCAAGGTCGGGCGTCATCACCAGTATGTCATGGGGCGCAAGATCAGGCTCACTTTCGAAAAGCCCCAGAAGCATGTCATGCAGAACCTCAACCTCGCGCATGGGGCTGTGGCAGGAGTGAATCTGCACGGAGCGATCTGTGACGGCGGGTGTGGTTTTCTGCTCACCTTCTGCGCCCCGGTCGCGCAGGTTAAGTATATCGTCTTTTATGCAGGCAAGAAGGCTGCTGTCTATTTCTTCAGCAAACAGCTCATGTTCGCTGCATGGACTTTCAAGCAGCAGCTCATAAAATTCCCGGCCATAGGCCCCGAGGCCGGCAAGCAGGCTGTTGCCGCGGCTCAAATGAAGCGCGTCATCAGGGCAGGCCTCCGGCCTGCCCCTGCGCCGGGCAAGGCGGCCGGCCTGTTTCTCGGTTACAATATCGCCCCAGTATTCGCGGCATGGATTGAGAAGAAAAAGATGCACATCCTTGTGTTCGGCAAGGGCCTCAAAAAAACGTATGTGATAGGGCGGGAGCACGGCTATGCCAAACACGGAAATGCGCTCGGGTATATGGCAGGCAAGGACCGGGTCTTTTTTAAGGGCTGTCAAAAAACCATCAAGAAGCCTGCCGCGGTGCGCGGCGCGGCCCTGGCTGACAAGGCCGCGCCACAGCTGCGCCTGCCAAAGCTCTTCACTAGCTTTTTCATAACAGAGTTTTCCCTTCTCCCAGGCCGCAA
This sequence comes from uncultured delta proteobacterium, assembly GCA_903911225.1. GTDB lineage: Bacteria > Desulfobacterota > WTBG01 > CAIYCZ01 > CAIRTM01 > CAIWCT01. Next base: position 15,025 of record CAIWCT010000193.1, on the reverse strand, counting down.
GCATCTCAGGCCGGTAGATGGCATACTGGTCAAAAAGGTCTGCCACGCGGCAGGAAAGCTGATAGAGCTTAAGTCCGGTGTCGCCCTGCAGATAGGCTGCCGGGCTTGGCATGTCGATATCGGGCAGCAGGCCCATAATGCGCCAGGCAAGGGCTTCGCGCTCGAAAGCCGCAGTGTCGGGCAGGTCAGGCAAACTCGCCTGCACGGTCTGCGTGAAAAAAGCATTGGGAAAGGGAAAGATGCAGTTTGCGCAGATGCCCAGTTGCCCGGCCAGCTGTAAAGACAGCCACCGCGCCATGCCCCGGCTCTGCACCACGATAACCTCGGGCGCAAGGGGCGAGGCCACAGGTGTGCGAGTAATTTCGGCAAGCGTGCCTGCAAGCAGTTCAAGCCGGTTGCTGGTATGCAAATTGAGCGTCATATCCGTCATTATGCAATGGGAGCCCCGTCAGGTGCAAGCGGATTATATGTTTGCAATAAAAACACCTCCACCGCAAGGGGCCGCAGAGAGTATCCCTCTGCTTTGATTATATAGCCTTAAGAAGTCTATGCAGTTGCGTGCTTTGCCCCGATGGGTCAAAAAGCCCCTGTTTGGGCTTGACCGTGAAAAGCCATCATGTTAATTTAAAATATATTTATTTTGGAAAAACAACTAAAATTAACAAAAGCTTAACTAACCATAAAAAATCATTTTAACGCACAAATGAAATTAATTAAAAAGCTGAAAACCTTCCTGCGGCTATACCGCCAACAGAATGAATTTGAGCAATTTTTGGAGCAAAGACAGTCGTTCGATAAATTTTTGTTCGACAGGAAATACTTTGCCGACACTTCGGCTGCCGACAAGGGGGTGGTGCAGGAAAGTGAACTCCCGCTGCTGCAGGAGCTGGTGGAAAAAGCCAACAGTTTCCCCGGCCCTATTATAGAAATCGGAACACTGTTCGGATTCACGACTCAAAGAATCGCGCTCTGGAAAGATCCCGCAAAAAAACTCATTACTGTGGATAATTACTGCTGGAATCCATTCGGCTTTTCACCAGCGGCACATTTTGAGTTTACGCATAAAGTTCTGTGGTATTGCATAAAGAGCGGCCACATAGAGCAACTCAATATGAGCAAGGATGCTTTTTTAAGCGCCTATCAGGGGGAAGCGCCCTCCATGGTATTCATTGATGCGGATCACAATTATGAGCCAACACTGTCAGATATCAAACAGGCACAGAGAATCGGTGCCCGGATTATTTGCGGGCATGATTATATTAACGAACATGCAGGTGTGATTCGTGCAGTAGACATGTGCGGCGGACCCGCACAATTGTGCGGGTCCCTATGGGTGCTGTGATTTTTTTTCGAATACTGTTAAGCGGCCATGTCTCTGGCTTGCCGGTTAATACAAATTCAATCTTTATAATACGATGAATGCTCAAACGAAACTTATCATTGTGCCTGGCCGCACTGAAAAAAACTACCTGCAGGATCTGTGGCGCTACCGCGAGCTTTTTTATGCACTCAGCTGGCGCGATATCAGCGCCCGGTACAAGCAAACCGTCATGGGCGTTCTGTGGGCCTTGATAAGGCCGTTTTTGACTATGGTCGTCTTCACGATAGTTTTCGGCAAGCTTGCCAAACTGCCCGCAGAGGGGAACGCGCCATATGCGCTTATGGTTTGTGCCGCTATGCTGCCATGGCAATTTTTCGCCTCATCGCTATCAGAGTCCAGCAACAGCCTTATTGCCAATGCACAGCTCATTACAAAAACCTATTTCCCCCGGCTGATTATTCCTACAAGCTCTATCATCACCTGCTTTGTCGATTTTCTTATTTCCTTCTTCATTCTCATTCTGATAATGATCTATTATAGTTATATGCCGACGCTTAATATTCTTTTATTGCCCCTCTTTGCTCTGATGGGTTTTTTAGCTGCCCTGGGGATCGGTTTGTATATTACTTCGCTTAATGTCAAATACCGGGATTTTAGATACATTGTGCCGTTTTTTGTACAGTTCGGTTTGTATATTTCACCTGTCGGGTTCAGCAGTTCAATCATACCGGAAAAATATCGGCTTATTTATTCTCTTAATCCCATGGTGTGCGTCATTGACGGTTTCCGGTGGTCAATTATTGGTCAAGGCGCGTCCATTTACTGGCCGGGATTTTTCCTTTCAATTGGCGTAACATTTTTTTTCCTTTATTTGGGCATAAAAAAATTTCGCTCAATGGAAAAAAGCTTTGCCGATATGATCTAACTGCCAAGAAAGGATACATGCACGTGTTGTTTTTCTTTCACAAGGCGCTCTAACAGCATAAGGATCCGCGGTATATGTCAGATGTAGTGATAAAATCCGAAGAACTGGGCAAGTCATATAAAATAAGCCATCAGCACAGAGAGCGCTATGTCGCGCTGCGCGACGTGATTACTAACAGAGTAAAAAACGCCTGGGCGCGCATACGCAATCCGCAATATTATGATCACGACACTCTTGAGGAGTTTTGGGCACTTAAAAACGTATCCTTCGAAATCAGGCAGGGGGACCGTATCGGCATTATAGGGCGCAATGGGGCAGGCAAATCTACTCTTTTGAAAATCCTGAGCCGCATCACTGAACCCACCGAAGGCCGGGTTGAAATCACCGGCCGCGTAGCCAGCCTGCTTGAGGTGGGAACAGGCTTTCATCCAGAGCTCACCGGCAGGGAAAATATTTTCCTCAACGGCGCCATTCTGGGCATGAGCAGGATGGAGATTAAAAAAAAATTCGAAGAAATCGTGGCATTTGCAGAGGTTGAGCAGTTTCTGGATACCCCGGTTAAACGCTACTCCAGCGGGATGTATATGCGCCTTGCATTTGCGGTGGCGGCCCATCTTGAGTCTGAAATCCTGCTCGTCGATGAGGTGCTTGCGGTCGGCGATGCCGAATTTCAGAAAAAATGCTTGGGCAAAATGCAGGACATTTCCTCCCTGGGTGACCGAACAATACTGTTTGTAAGTCATAATATGACGGCCATACAGAGCCTGTGCACCAAAGCTATTTTTCTAAAAAAAGGGGGGATTCAAAAAATCGATAGCGTTGAGAGTGTTATAAATGAATATTGTTCAATTGAGTTCAAATATCAGTTGCAAAACGAATGGCCCTATGATGGTGCGCCAGGCAATGAACTTATAAAAATTAAAAAGGTAGCAGTCATACCTCTGTCGAATGAGATGGCAATTGACATTACGACCCCGTTAAAAATTCAAACGGAATTTTGGATTTGCAAGGAAAACATAACACTGAATCATGTGTGCGTCGTGCTTAAAAACATTAAAGGCGAATGCATATTTAACTCTGTTCTTTACTGCACCCTCACAAAAGGACTCCATAGCGCCGCTGTCATCATTCCCGGAAATTTTTTAAATGATGATACATATACAGCTGATATTTATTTTGTTAAGGAGGCGACGCCCCTTTATATCCATCATGACTGCCTGGTCTTTCTGGTCAACGATATTCCCAGAATTGACATGGTGTTTTTGGGAAAATGGATAGGGGCTGTGCGGCCGCAACTTCAATGGGAATATATGCAGCTTGAGGGCGCCTAAAGCATGGACACGGAATGCACTCTTTTGAACACTATGAAGGATATACATCTTGCCTGGTGCTGCGATGATACATACGCCCGGCACATGGGTGTTGCTATCTGCTCCGCACTGGAAAATCTTTCAAAAAATACGCGCGCCCATATTTTTATAGTGTCCAGCGGGCTGGGCGGGGGCACTAAGCATAAGATTACCGAGATCATACAGAAATATAATGCCGCTGTGCATTTCATAGATATTGATAAGAAGCATTTTGCCGGACTGAAAATTTCGCACTATATCTCCCCGGCCGCGTATTTTCGCATAACGCTTCCTGATCTTCTGCCCGGGCAACTATCAAAAGTGCTCTATCTCGACTGCGATCTTATTGTTAAAGATGATTTGACTGTCTTGCACGATATTGACATCTCTGACACCTATCTCGGAGCTGTGGCAGAGGCGGATCAAGGCAGTTCTGACCATCCAAGGCAAACAATCGGTATCCCGCAGAACGCCACGTATTTTAATTCGGGGGTGCTGCTCATTAATCTCGAAAAATGGCGACAGGATGACATTTCAAAAAAATTGTTTGATTTTATAAAGGAAAATCCCCACAGAATTCGGTTCTGGGATCAGGACGCGTTGAATATCTTTTTTCACGATACCTTCAAGCAACTTGATTCCCGGTGGAACTTTACCGTGCAGCATCTCAAACTGGCAGATGTTTATAATAGTGAGGATATTAGCATAGTGCATTTCATCGGAGGCCATGCCTCCAAGCCCTGGTACCGGGAGTGCAACCACCCCCTAAAGGACGAATATTACAAATATCTGAATATGACACCCTGGCGGGGATGCAAACCAACAAAAATAAAAACAAAAAGGATGGCTCCCTTGTTAAAAAAAATGCTCCGCTTAATTTCATTGGGATATTCATTGATCTTTGACTTACTGCGCATGCATGGATGGAATTCCGAAAAAAGGATACAGTGCTTAAATTTTTATTTAAACACTACAGGATATATGCTTTCAAAAAAAATGCCCCCCGATTTTGATTCCTGGACTATCGATATTATCTCAAAAGTAAGGCCCTTTACTCAAACATCAATTGAGCGTATCAGTGAACTGTGTAATTGCGTTAAGTACATAGTTGGAAATAATATTCCAGGAGTCATTGTTGAATGCGGCGTTTGGAAGGGCGGTAGTATTATGGCTATAATTTATACGCTCATTCAATGTAATATATTCGACAGGGAGATATACTTATTTGATACTTTCGAAAGCATGTCTAAACCAACAAACCATGATAGAGACATCTATGGAGTTGCGGCACAATCTTTAATGAACTCATATATGAATTTAAATATTACTCTGGAAGAAGTGCAAAAAAACGTTTTAAGTCTTGGATATCCTGCAGAAAAAATTCATTTTATTAAAGGCAAGGTGGAGGATACATTACCAGCACATAAGCTGGATGCCATAGCGCTTTTACGATTGGACACAGATTGGTATGAATCGACATTGCATGAACTCAATCATCTATTTCCCAATATTTCCAAATCCGGAGTTTTAATAATTGATGATTATGGTCATTTCTCTGGTTGCAGAAAAGCTGTCGATGAATATATCAGTAAAAACAAATTAAAAATTTTGCTGAACAGGGTCGATTATACTTGCCGCTGTGCAGTTATCAATTGATAGTGAAGGCCTTCGGGCTTAGCATTGTTTAATAGCTACGGCCCCCACCCCCGCAGCTTGCTGCGGACGGCCCATACAACTAAAAGATCTTTGTTCCCCGGCTCCTTGCGGCGTGTGCATTCAGGTTGGGCGGCGAGCAGCATGCGGCATACAGCACTGGGCATGCTATACCCCAGACATAGATCCAGACGGCTCGCAATGGCGACCGTTTTCCCTGTATATGAAGCCCGCAAGCAGGAAAAGACTTTGAGAACGGTATGAATATAATCCACTTCAACACCTATTTGAGCGGTGGGGCCGCAATTGCAGCTCGCAGGCTTCATGAAAAACTGGTCCAGTACAATATAGCAAGCTCGTTTGCCCATCAGCCCTGCGCCGACAGCAAGGGCGGCGCAACCTATATGCCACTGTTTCCGGCAGGGGGTCTGCGGGATCTTGCTTATAAACTCATGTTCAAAATCCCCTTAAAGCCTTCGCCCTACTATTATCTCTCCAACAGGCCGAAAGGCTACGAGCCGTTTTCTTTTCCCGTAACGCAATACAAATCTTTTTTTGATCCACGCAAGCTGAATGCAGACATTATCAATCTGAACTGGATTGCAGAGTGGATAGATTACCCTTCGTTTTTTGCATCCATCCCTGACTCATTCCCCATTGTCTGGACCCTGCACGACATGAATCCTTTTACGGGAGGATGCCACTATTCCTGGAAGTGCGAGAAGTTTAAAACCGGGTGTAACAGCTGTTTTCAGCTGAACGAAAAGCGAAATCAGCGGGATATTTCCTTTCGCTTTTCAAAAATAAAGCGCGCGGCTCTGGCGGGTAAAAGCATACATGTAGTTGCCGATAGCCATTGGCTTGAATCACAGGCACGCGCCAGTACTATTTTTAAAAATGCAAAATCATTTCAGACAATCCACTACGGGCTTGATACGAAAATCTTTAAGCCCAAAGATAAAGCATTCTGCAGGAAACTGCTCGATATTCCCGAATCCTCTTTTGTCATCTGTTTCGGCGCGCACAATATCGACAATAAGCGAAAAGGATTTGATCTGCTTAAAAAAGCGCTTGCTATTGTTTCTCCCTCATATCCGGTGTACTGTCTTTTTTTCGGTGCGAACCAAATCGATTCAATGTCCAATTTGGGCCCCCATAAATATGTTGGAAAGCTTTCATCTGTAGATATTCAAACAATCATATATTCCGCCGCTGATCTTTTTGTTATTCCTTCCATCTTTGAGGCGTTTGGCCTGACAGCACTTGAGGCGATGGCCTGCGGTGTTCCGGTTGTAGGGTTCAACATCGGCGGCATACCGGACATGATAACACCGCACAAGAACGGTTTGCTTGCATCACCTGCCGATGCAGCGGATCTTGCTGATAAAATTATCTATATGATTGAGCATCCGAAAGAACGCTGCGAAATGGGGCAGAAGGCCAGGAATACAGTAACAGAGAATTTTAGCGATAGCCTGCAGGCAGAAAAATATATCAGACTGTTTGAGACTATCCTTGCAGGGTAAGCTGACGGGCGCTGCCTGAAGCTGTTCCCGCGGTTGACATATGGCAATATTATCCGCAGCTGCGCCGGGCAGCCTTGCCTTGGCTGTGCTCAGTGATGTTGCCCCGCACCCCACATTTTGCTCCGACTTTTGCATTGACATACAATCCCCCGCGTCCTATAAACTTCAAAATCGAGATCTTATCTGAATAAGTTATCTGTCGGAAGCATGCAAAATTCCGACTGATAAACGGGGGCAAGATTTGGAATTAAGCCCAGATAGTGGAATAATAACACTGGCAAGCATGGGTGGTTGGAAGCATGATTAAAAGAATAGCTCATTATCTTAAACAAATCCGTTCTATTATCGGACATGAGAATATACACGCATTTCCTGTAGACATTGATGCTGAAGCCATAGATATTTTTAAAAAAGTTCAACCCAATACGCTTACCGGTATTGAGCGGGTTTTTGCTCTAATTCAGGCCATTAAATACATTGTGCGGCCGATATCCCCGGAGCCATCATCGAATGCGGGGTATACCGCGGAGGCAGCATGATGGCTGCTGCACTGACTCTTCAACAACTAAAAATATATGATAGAGATTTATATTTGTATGACACCTATGAGGCCGTACCCTACCCTGCTGATATAGATATAGATTTTAAAGGACTGCCGGCTATGCAGGAATATGATGAGGCCACCTGGCGTTGCCCCCCTGTTGAAGAAGTAAAAAGTAATTTACTGAGTACAGGATACCCTCACGATACAATGCATTTTATTAAAGGAAAAGTAGAAGATACCCTGCCTGATTTCGCGCCTCAACACATTTCTCTTCTGCGGCTTGATACGGACTGGTATGGGCCGACCAAACACGAACTCATACATCTTTATCCCCGCCTTTCTTCCGGCGGCGTACTCTTAATTGATGATTACGGGCATTATCAGGGATGCAGAAAAGCAGTGGATGAATATTTCCAGGAAATAAACAAGCCCATACTTCTTAATAGAATAGATTACTCTGGAAGAATCGGTATAAAGATCTGATTATCCGCCTGATTCGTGTTAAATTTTGATTACACAACTGCATCGTTCTCTGCATGCTACGTAGAGCCCTACAGAAATTACAGGCTGGTTTCATACCGCCAGAATCTCCGGGGCATAGGCCATCACTGCCCCCACAAGTATCTCAGGCTCAAAACCTGCAAATTCTACTGCTCCATTAAGGCCGGGGGCTCGCAAACCCGCATCCCTGAAAGCTCTATGTAAAGCTTAAGCGTCATCGACCGTCAATATCGCCGTACTGTATTTTGAGAGCATTGACTTGACGGCTGCCTTCTGCTGCTCTGTCAGTAATGCTGAATCACTCGGCCTTTCCCGGGCCACCCTTCATATTGGGGGGCGGATCAAGGTCTCTCAGTTTATCAGAATTGAAACCAGCCGATGTTACTGCTTCATTAAGGCCGGGGCCTCCCTTCAAACCAGCATCCCTGAAGGCCCGGTGTATGGCTTTTGCGTCATCAGCCGTCACTGACGAAGCAGTGTATTTTGAGAGAATTGACTTTACTGCCGCTTTCTGCTGCTCTGTCAGTGACGCTCCATCACCAGGTCGTTCCCGGGCATCCTTCATCACGGGCGCCCCCTGTTTGTCCTCCCGGCTTTGGGCAGGCACTGCACCGGAAAAAAGAAGACATATGCCCGCTGCCATTACTATTGCTAAAAGTATTTTTTTCATCGCTCTCCCTTTCTTTGTGTGCAGGATGTACTGCTCTGCTGTTTTCATGAAGTCTTTCCCATTTTTGTATGTATCGCAGGTTCTTCCCTCATGGTCGAGTATAGCTCAGGCTCAAGGACGCGGAACCAATCGTGATGGATGAGATCGCCTGGGTAAGCACTTCGCCCGTGACCTGATCGGCTGCATCAGGCAATTGGGGCGATTCCGATAGTGCATACACGGTGAAAGTGTAGCGCTTGGCGCCGGGCCCTTGCGAGCAGGGCGGCTCGTAAGCCATGGTTGACCGGGAAGTGATCCCCGGAGTGCCCACGCCGGTAGTGTTTTTGTCCAGGCTGCTTGTTGTTGCCGGTATGCCGTAGAGCACCCAGCTCCACTTGGTCGTGCCGTCGCCCGGCAGCGTCGTCATCATGAGCGCGAACTCCTTGGTGTGTGCAGGCGCATTGGCCCAGGCCAGCGCAGGTGAGGATCCGCTGCCGTCGCATGTGTAGTCTATGGGCAGCGTACCGTTATCCACGCCCGCATCGCTTGTGAGCGAAAATAATCCTTTGAAAAAAGGATTGGCTTTTTGACTGACAGTGAATTGTGCGCCCGCAATGGCCATGGTGCCTGTGCGGCTGGCACCGGTATTCGCGCTGACATGGTACAGCACCCAGCCCTTGCCAGTGCCTTTTGTTTGCCAAAGTATCTTGATCCAGTCGTCATTGCTTGCTGCCGTCCAGCTGCTGCCGGCCGCAGCCGCCACCCGCACCACCCCGAAGCGGCCCATAGCACGCGCCTTTGCGGAAGATGGATATAGGGTTGTGCTGTTGTCAATGCCGAACAGATAGTCGGTGTCGTCAATGTAGGGGTCAAGAACGCTCGTGTCCGAAATGACGCTTGAATAGAGGAAGGGCGTGGTGCAGACGGAATAGTCGAAAGTGGTATTGTCGGCATACTTTCCGGACATAATGGATTTCCTGAGGTCCGCAAGCTTGCTCTTCTGACTGGTTGTCAGCGTGTTGTAGACCTGGGTGAAGACTATGGCATAGTTATAGTTGTTCTCGCCATCGAGGTCGCCATAGGTGCTGGACAGCGCAAGCACCTGGGTCTTGACGCTATCGGTTGAAGCCGTTGAGGTCAGCAGGCCCCGAAGCAGTGTGGCGATTTGCGTGCGCACCGACACGATATTGGTGGCGCCCGCGTAGAGATTGTTCTTCTGCGTGGCGACAAGGCTTGAAATCACTGCAGCCTGGGTATCCGTGACATAGCCCTTCGAGCTGTCGCAGAGAGCGGAGCCTGCCGTTGCCGTCAGCTGCTCGTCGATGCTGTATCCCTCGTGGCCGACGGCGGGAGCATCCTTTATGTAGAACCCGCCGTAGTAGGTTCCCTGGCGCTCGGGGCAGAAGTAGACATCAGCATCAACCGAGCCGGAATACCAGCTGAAGATGTCGCTGGCATAGGTCATCACGGCAACGGAGGAGCCCTGGGGCAGAGCGGCCATCTTGTCATGGATCTGCGCCTCCGTGATATCGGGCCAGGAATTCCAGCCCTTACCCTTCATGGCATCAAGGTAGGCCGTCTGGTTGTCACTCAGGGAGCTTATAATATTGGCATACAGAAGCGCCCGGTCGAAGCTGATCTGACCGTCGATTGCGTATAGCTCGCGGGAGGCCTGCTTCACGGCGTCAAGATCAAGGCCCGTAGCGCCGGCTGGAATGTCGCCGTCCATGAGGCGGCGGAAAGCCTTCATCAGGGGGAACCGCTTGTAGCCGTAGAGGTCGAACTGGTCCTGCTGGGCTGTGGCAAGAGTCGCCAGCTGCAAAAGCTGGCTGTCGCTCAAAATATAGATGACATTGTAGGCCACGCGGGTCAGAAAGCTCGTGTTGTGGCCCATGTTGCTCGGGTCATTGTCGCGCAGGTACTGGAATCCGGTGTAGTCAGCCACCTTCCCCGGAGGGAAAAAGGACTGGGCGTCCAGGTTGCCGGTCATCATGGCCAGTCCTGAAAATGCCAGGGTCGTGCGCTGAGCCCCGTCGGAAATGGTCTGGCTGATGTCCATCACGGCCGCAGCAGGTGCGGCTGCAGCGCACATCACTGCCAGCATCATCATAATCGTAAAAGCATAGCTTTTAATTGTACTGCCTGCTGTTTTCATAGTGTCTCTCCCTTAACATGTTTTTTCTTAATTGGTGACAGATTTTTTCTCTTCCTGGCTTATATGATAGCAGGCGACTGTGGAGAAAATGTGGAGTCATTATGTGAAGAGTGTGGAGAATGCAGAGATGGAAATATTTGATGCTATAGTGTAGTCAGTAAGATATGATAAATGGAATTAGAATCCTGACTTTTTTAAAAACATGATACGTTTAAATCTATCGTTTAAATTTTTTATTGCTTTTCTTGCTACATCACTTGCGATCGTGGTCGTTATGGTTGTGGCCATGCAGCTCTATGCCTACCGGAATTTTTCAGACTATATCCATAAGGTGGAAGCTATACGGCTAAGCGAGCTTAGCCCCATCCTGAGCCGGGAATATAAGGCCGACAATGGATGGGAGCGGCTGCGCGAGAATCCGCAGCGATGGCGGGAACTGCTGCGGCCCCGCGGTTCTGCCGCCTATACAGAGAAGCCGCCTTCAATGCCATCGGGTTTTGAATCCTACCTAAAGCCAATTCCTGCGCCCCCACCACCTCCGCCGAGGGAGCGCAGAGATGACGGGCTGCGGGACAGTCAGGACAGACGGCCTCCCCCCGATGAACAAGACACTGAAAGAAGACCGCCACGTGATGATCGCGACCGGCCCCCGGCAGAGCGGCCGGCCTTCGGAATAGAGCACAGGCTAACGCTCTTTGATGAGCAGAAGGCGCCTGTAGCAGGAGGGGCCGAATCAACAGCAGACCATACACTGCAGGAGATCGCCGTAGATGGCAAAACAGTTGGATGGCTGGGACTCAGAAATGAAGAGACCCCGTCAGATCCTCTGGACATGGCCTTTCTCAAGCAGCAGGCCCGGGCTTTTTACATTGTCGGAGCCCTCATGCTGGCGCTTGCGGCTGTTGTGGCATTTCTGCTGGCGCGCCATCTGCTGGCGCCGGTGCGTGAGCTGATCAAGGGAACCCGCAGCCTCACCTCCCGCAGGTTTGATATGCGGATCAACGTGACCACTTCCGATGAGCTTGGCCAGCTTGCCGAAGATTTCAACCAGATGGCCCAGACCCTTCAGCAGTATGAACAACTGCGGCAGCAGTGGATTTCAGATATTGCCCATGAGCTGCGCACGCCCCTTTCTATTTTGCGGGGCGAAATCGAGGCACTGCAGGATGGGATACGCGCGGCAAGCGCAGAGCGGCTTGAATCTCTGCATAGCGAGGTTGTTCATATGAGCAAAATCGTCAGCAACCTGCACGACCTGTCGCTGGCTGAAAGCGCTGCGCTGCATTTTAAGCGAGAGCCGGTAAACCTCCTGCGGGCTGTGCGGGCATGCCTGCAGAAGTTTCAGAGCATGTTTGACGAGCGCGGCATTGCGCTTGTCGATGAGCTGGGCGATAGGGAAACCATCACCATCCCTGGCGACAAAGACCGGCTCACGCAGGTGTTTTCCAATATTCTTGAAAACACCCTGTGCTATACAGACTGCCCGGGCAGCCTGACCGTGCGCCAGCTCTGCACCGCAAGCGAGGTGCTGCTGCAGTTTGCTGATACCTTGCCGGGAGTGCCGCATGAATCACTACCCCGCCTGTTTGACCGGCTGTACCGCGTCGATCCGTCACGAAGCCGCGAGCAGGGCGGCAGCGGCCTGGGACTTTCAATTTGCAAAACAATCATTGAAGCCCATAACGGTACAATCAAAGCCCGCAATGCCGCAACCGGCGGACTGCTGGTAGAGATCATGCTTCCCCTTAAAAACAAAGCGCATAAACATGCACGGAAGGACACGGACGGCAATGCCACATAAGCATATTCTCATTGTTGAGGACGAGCAGAAGCTGGCAGCGCTTCTGAAAGAGTATCTTGAAAAAGCCGGCTACCGGGCAACGATTGCAGGCCGGGGCGATCAGGCTGTTGCACAGGCCAGAAAAAGCGCGCCGGACCTTATGCTGCTTGACATCATGCTGCCGGGCATGGACGGCATGGCCGTGTGCAGCGCGGTAAGAAAATCCTCTAACATCCCCATCATCATGATCACCGCAAAGGTGGAGGAGCTCGACAGGCTGCTCGGCCTTGAGCTCGGCGCCGATGATTATATCTGCAAGCCCTTCAGCCCCCGGGAGGTTGTCGCACGCGTGAAAGCCGTGCTGCGGCGCAGCAACCCTGAAACAGTTGAAAAGAATCTTGCCTTCGGGCCAATTACGCTTGATGAAAATACGCACCTTGCTGCAATCAGCGGCCAGGCCCTTGATCTGACGCCCAGCGAATTCAGCCTCCTGCAGGTGCTTGTCTCGCAGCCCGGCCGCGTATTCTCCCGCGATGAGCTGCTGGCGCGGGTGCAGGGCTATGATTGCGAGGGTTATGACCGCACGATCGACTCCCACATAAAAAATCTCCGCAAAAAAATCGCCGACCACCTTCCTGGCCAGGAGGTAATCACCACGGTCTACGGCATTGGATACAAACTAAGCCTGTAGTCCTGGCTCGTTTCACTTTAGCCAGCCGCCCAAACCGTTTGCGAATAAAAATTGATGACCTGTGTGCATTACAAAAAAATATAACCGTCGGACAATTAAAAACTGTGTGCTGTTTGACAAAAGCACTTGAAAAAAAACAGATGCAAACTACACTTGTTAAGATGTTGACCTGCCCAAAAAACAGCACCTGATCTAAAAAAACCCATTAACATAAAAAAAGGAGTCCGGCCATGGCAGATAAAAAAAAACTCACCAACAATGCAGGTGCGCCTGTTGCCGACAACCAGAACACAATGACCGCCGGCCCGCGCGGCCCTGCCCTGCTGCAGGATGTCTGGTTCCTGGAAAAACTTGCCCATTTTGACCGCGAGGTGATACCCGAGAGGCGCATGCATGCCAAGGGCTCGGGCGCCTACGGCGCCTTCACCGTCACCCATGACATTACGCGCTACACCAAAGCGAAAATTTTTTCTGCTGTTGGCAAGACGACTGACCTCTTCGTCCGCTTTTCCACGGTTGCCGGCGAGCGCGGCGCAGCCGATGCCGAGCGCGACATCCGGGGCTTTGCTATTAAATTCTACACCGAAGAGGGCAACTGGGACCTTGTGGGAAACAATACGCCGGTATTTTTTCTTCGGGACCCGCTGAAGTTTCCCGACCTCAACCATGCCGTCAAGCGCGATCCCCGCACCAATATGCGCAGCGCCCGCAACAACTGGGACTTCTGGACCTCGCTGCCCGAAGCGCTGCATCAGGTCACCATCGTCATGAGCGACCGGGGCATTCCCGCATCCTACCGCCACATGCACGGATTCGGGAGCCACACCTTCAGCCTGATCAATGCAAAGAATGGGCGCTGCTGGGTCAAGTTTCATTTTCGCACCCAGCAGGGAATCAAAAACCTGACCGATGCGGAGGCCGAAGCCATCGTTGCCAAAGACCGGGAAAGCCATCAGCGCGATCTGTATGAAAGCATTGAAAAGGGCGACTTCCCGCGCTGGACCCTGTTCATCCAGGTGATGCCGGAGAAGGACGCCGCCACCTGCCCCTATCATCCCTTCGACCTCACCAAAGTTTGGTTTCACAAGGACTATCCGCTCATCGAGGTGGGCGTCTTGGAGCTGAACCGCAACCCTGAAAATTATTTTGCCGAGGTCGAGCAGGCGGCTTTCAATCCGGCCAATGTTGTGCCCGGCATCGGGTTATCTCCCGACAAAATGCTGCAGGGACGCCTGTTTTCCTATGGCGATGCGCAGCGCTACCGCCTCGGGGTGAACCACCACCTGATACCGGTCAATGCCTCGCGCTGCCCTTTTCACAGCTATCACCGCGACGGCGCCATGCGCGTGGATGGCAACTACGGCAGCACGCTTGGCTATGAGCCCAACAGCTATGGCCAGTGGCAGCAGCAGCCTGAATTTGCCGAGCCGCCCCTGGCGCTCGACGGTGCTGCCGATCACTGGAACCATCGCACCGACGAGGATTATTACTCACAGCCGGGCAAGCTTTTCCGCCTGATGAGCCCGGAGCAGCAGGCTGCCCTTTTTGCCAACACCGCCGGGGGCATCGGCGCTGCGCCAAAGGAAGTACAGCTGCGGCATATCGGCAACTGCCTGAAGGCAGACCCTGCCTACGGCAAGGGTGTGGCTGACGCTCTGGGCATACCGCTGAGAGATGTGCCGAAGTAAGGCGACTGAAGCATTTGCCATGAAACAAAAGGTGGGCGCGTGCAAGCGTGCCCACCTTTTGTGTTTAGATGAGCCCATCAAAAAAGCGGGATGGTCTCAGGCGAAAAGTAAACTACTACCGCCTGAAGGCGGTAGCTTTGAATTCGGCTGCAAGCCGACTAAAGATCATCATCTGTTTTGAAATTGTCATCCTGTGGTTCTAACCCTTGTTGCTCGATATATTTTATGACTACTTCATCTGTT
>CAIWCT010000192.1 GCA_903911225.1 uncultured delta proteobacterium | reverse complement strand
TGGAAGCGCCTTATAAGTTCAGAAATTCCAATGATTCAGATGAAAAGTTCAAACCGGACTTTGCTATTTCAATTGAACCTCATGTTGATTACAATGGCTCCGGCTGGAACTATCTGATTACTTTCCCCGGTTTTTTGATATTCACACACGCATGGAATGGCTTCGCTTATGAAGCAGATATAACTACAAAAATTAATATCATTAATGTAAAGACCAACGAGACAAGAAGCTTTGATATAAAAACAGTTTATAATTTTAGACATTGTGATTTCGGGCGTGGTTTTTGGGCATCCTCTGGGTGGTTTTTGCCCGGTTTAGGCGCAACATCCTTAATTGCAGGGTTTTTCATGATTCAATATGACGATGATGCAACAGATGAATTTCAGACTCATGTCAAAGATAATTATGGCAATTATGTAGTAGAAAAAATATCAGATGCCATATGACCTTATCACGCATTTCTGCAGGGTGCCGCTTGCACCCCTTTTAATGCCAACTTTATCAACCGTCATTTCTTTTCTTTTTTTTCTACTTTAGATATTTTGGGAAAACTTGCGCGTGTTTATTCGTACGGTCGCCGGGCTTGCCTTACGAAGTTTCAGACCCATCTGATATGTGTTTGGGTCTGAACAGATAGCATAAAGTTACCCCTTTGCTGTCATGAAATCATCGATCAGCTCGTCGATTTCCAGCACGAGGCGCGCCGCCTCATCGCGATCGAAGCGCACAGCGCGCTCGGCGTAGCGATGGCAGTAGCGGCAGTCATCGCAGAAGGTCTCCGCGCACCGGATCTTCCGGAAACCCTCTAAAAAATCCGAAAGCATCGCATTGTCGATGGTGACATTGAGCGCCAGCAGGCGCTGCCGCAACCTGAACATTCGCAGTGTCAGGCGCCGCTCTTCCGTGTCGAGCTGGAACATGCTTTTGCGGCTCTGCTCCTCGATGCCTGGGTGGAAACCGTTAGGATCTCCCAGCATCTCGATGGAGAGAATATCAAGCAGGTTTCCGTCATAGCGCCGGGATGCGTATGCCTTTGTGGCACGCAAGAGCCATGCTGTGGAGCGCGATCGATCAATGATCTTAAACTCCTCGACACCCAGGGCCTCGTACGTGTGTAAATCCTCGGGGCGAATCCACCGGCTCGTCAGGAAGAGCTCCGGCTGCACTAAGCGCCGGCGGGTACACTGCCACAGGTAAGAATCAAGCATGGAGGGTGTTTTTTTGCCCCCCTGATTCTCCTGGGAGGCGTGCCCCACGCTGCATGCGTGTTCGGCCAGATAATGGCAATGATAGATACAGGCTATGTTGGCGAAGAGCACAATGCCGCACGAGAGGTTTGAGCTGATGCGCTCAAGGGCCTGGAAGTCGCGGTTAAACTCACTGTAGGGCAAAAGCAGCGGATCGACGCCAAGAGATTCCTGGAATTTCAGCCTGGGCAGATTGGTGGGCCAGCTGAGCACACTTCCACGGATGCTCAATTGCGGGTAGTTGCGCCGAACCAGCGACACAAGCGCTAAGTTAGAGATCGACACGTTGTCAACCCCAAGTTCAACCAGCCGCCCGACAAATTCGAGCAGGCGCTCTTTGCCCTCCTGCGTCTGCTCAAGATTTCCCAGGCACGGTGCATTGAGCAGGTAACTGAACGACAAGCCGCGCTTGTGCGCTTCCCGGATGTAAGCGGCGGCGGCATCAAGGTCAACCGAAGGCAGCACGGAGCCGGCCCTGCCTCCGCCCACGAGGTCATAGGGCAGCTTTGCATAAACGGAAGTCACCTCGGGAATTTGCGCGAGCCCGTCAAGCAGTTCGATGTCCCAATTTGCAGCAACACTCAATTTCATGGCCGTTCTCCAGAAGCCGGAATCAAGCCGGCTTAATTCCCGATACTCTCAAACCAAATGGTGTCTCCACAACTTCGCATCCCACGAGCTGGACCGTATTGAGTAAAGCCATTAGCTCTGCCCTGGTATAGGCGGCGGCGATTGAGGCTCGAAGTGTTTCCCTTATCACGTCGGAATTCACCCTTTGATCGAGGAAATTGCAGGCCGAGCGTGACAGGTCCCTGCGAAGATCGGACACGTATAAATTTCCGCCCGGCTTCAGAACCCTCCAAAGCCCGGTGAAGATTGCAGCTGGACTGAGCCACTCATGCAGCGAGCGGCTGGTAAAGACCGTGTCGAAGGCATTATCATCAAAGGGTAGCGCCTCCGCTGAGCCAAGGAGGTGCTCGGCGCGACCGGCAAGTCCCAGTTCCCGTGTGTGATTTCTGGCAATCGCAACCATGTCCGGGCTTATGTCAAGACCGACAAGGCGGGTAGCACTGGTTTGCAGCAGCCATTCCAGACCGAGAAAACCGGGCCCCGACCCGACCTCCAGCGCACAGCCACTCGTGCTGCCACTCAGCAGGAGATCCCCTGTCTCAAGCCATCCCTGCTCCCGGAGAGCTGCCTGCATCCGGTCATAGGCTTCGGCATAGGCACGCCCTGAAATTGTATAGTGAGTCTCTGGAACCCTTGATTTTATCATTAGTCTCGACGGATAGGAGCTCGTTTTGATATGAGGCGAATATAGGACTAGGGCTGTTGGGTGTCAATATATAAGTTCGCCGCACGACATGGCAAGGCCGATAGTGAGCTAGCCCAGCACATACTCCCAGAGCGGGCCCTTTTTCCCGCGAGATCGCAGCCGCTGCATCTGGCCCGACATGTCTTCGTCAGGGAATATCCACGGCCTGCCTGTCTTTTTTGCCTTTTTTTTCAAAAGGGCCGGATCGACAAAGTCAGAGAGGTAGTATGCGGGCTTAAGCAGATTATCGTCTTTGCTGATTTTGTTTTCCTGAACGGCGCGGGCATGAAGCTTTGTGCCGGGATAGATCCGCATGCCGACAAAAGGAAAGAAGACGGTGCGCTCTATCTTTTTTGAGTTTTCAAAGGTTTCATTCAGCGTGTCCTCAGTTTCACCGTAGCCGCCCAGTATAAGAAAATGGGCGCAGTCGATCTTCAGCCGGTTGCACAGCTTTGATGTTTCAAAAATATCGGCCACAGTGAACGGCTTATTGTAATTTTTAAGCGTTGCATCACAGAGCGAGTCCGTGCCGAATTCAATATGGGCAAGGCCCGCCTGCTGCAATATTCGCAATAATTTTTCATCGATGTTTGCGAAATTAAAGTAGCCGCCCCATTTGAGGTTCATCTTTTTGCTGATAATGCGCTCGGCCAGCTCGAGGTTATAGGCATTATTGATATTGAAAACTGAATCGGTAAAAAAAACATAGTCGATGTTTTGATTGAAATAAAGGTCAGCCAGCGTATCGGCAACCGTGGCGGCGTCAAGGGTGCGCACCGTGGCGCCTTCAATTAAGGGATAGGTGCAATAGACGCACTGATACGGGCAGCCGCGCTTGGTCTGGATATTGAGCATGCCGCCCTGCTTCCAGTAGAAATCCAGGAGCTTTGCGTCAAAGCACACCTTCGGATCAGGGCAGTAGCGTTTTTTATCGTTCACCTGCGTTGTATTGTTTTTCGTATAGACCAACCCTTCAATAGCAGCATAGCCGGTTTTGTTCTCCAGCGCCTTCAGCAAGCTCCACAGGCATTCTTCTCCTTCGCCATAGACGGCAAAGTCGGGCTTCAGATGCTCAAAAAGCAGGCGCGGGTAGATTGAATAACCGGGCCCGCCGATAATGATTGTGCTGCGGCCGTACGTTCGAATGGTTTGGATAATGGCGCTGTAATGCCCGATGAAGCTTTCCTGCCGGTATATATTTACATCATCAATATTGCGCAGCGAAATGCCGACATAGTCAGGCTTGTATTTTTGCAGCTGCTCTGCAAAATCAGCATGGCTGCTTACATTAAAATCAAACAGCTGAATGTCGAGTTCCGGGGATTTTTCTTTCAGGTAGGCTTCAAGATAGGAAATGCCCAGCGGGTACACCGGTGAGGGTTCGGCATACTGATTCGCAGAGACCAGTAATAGCTTTGTTACGGGCACGTATATTCTCCGGTTTTCACCCTTTTAGAGCAAGCAGCAACATGCTGCGGCCACTTTTGTCATTACGGCCGCAGGGAGAAATATTGGGTGATACGTATACATTTAAGGTGCTCAAGAAAATTTGAGAATAGAGAGTACCAAACACACATCGTTCTTGCAAATTGAATTCTACTGGCATACAACAAGCATAGTGTTTATGAGGGTGACAGGTTTACTTGAAAAAGCAAAGAGCGGGGCAAGACCAAGGCGTGTTTATGCGGGTATTTCCAAGGATACTAGTGCTAATCATATGCAGCTGCGCTCTGGGCTGCTCCACCTCAAAGACCCTCTTTTTCCCCGATGCCCCGCTTTCACGCACGCCACAGGAAATCCGCTATGACGTCAACGGCAATGGCAGGGCCGACTTTGCGCTGCAGGCAGGTGCGGACAACCGGACGACCACTCTTGCCTATGCCCATGAAGAAGATGTGCGCTATGACCGGATGTACCGCATTAATGACTATGAGACAGACAGTGTACCCCATCTGATTATTCTGCTGGATTCAGTTCCCTATCAGTGCGTGCTCGATTATTACAATGCCGGCGGCTTCAGCTGGTTTCCGCCGCCCCAGAAGGTGATTGCCCCCTTCCCGACGCTGACCGCTGTTATTTTCAACCAGATTCTTCAGGCACCTCCGCTTGCGGGAACAAACAATTATTTCTACGATCAGCGTGTCAATCGGGTCTGTAACCGGTTCTGGGAGGCTGCCGCGGGCGGCAAGTCCGCCTGGCAGCGCTGCCTTCATTACAGCGCAGACTATATGAGGGAAGGGATGGGGTTTGTCAACACGCGCAAGATCTTCAGCCGCGAACTGGAAAGCGTCAAGCAGGCCCTCGACCAAAGCCCCGACCGGGTAACGCTGGTGTATGTCGTCAGCACCGCAGCCATGGCCTGCAGATATGGCAGGCAGGGCGTTGATGAGAGCCTGCGCGAAGTCGAGCGTCTGTGCCTTCAGCTTTTATGGGAGCGCCAGGGCGCCCTTAAAATTTCCATACTGGCCGACCACGGGCACAACCTCACGGCGTCACAGTTTGTGTCTATAAAAAATATTTTAACCGACGCAGGATTTGCCGTTGGGGATAAAATTCAGTCGGATACCGATGTCGTGATCGACACGGAGGGGCTGGTCACCTATGCGGGCATACATACACGACGACCGGCGGCGGTTGCCGATGTGCTGCTGCGGAAGCCGCAGATGCAGCTTGCACTGTATATGGAAGCTGAAAGGGTTATCGTGCGTGACGACAGTGGCTCGGCAGCAATAGAAAAAAAAGACGGCAAAATACGCTATGTCCCCATAGACCGGGATGTGCTGAACTATCAGCCGGTTCAGGCTTTGCTGACCATGTCGGGAAAGGCCGACGCGCAAGGCTTTGCAACACCTGAGGCCTGGTTTGCCGCAACCGTTGACCATGAATGGCCCAATGCTCCCCCCCGGATTTGGGACGCCTTTCACGGCATTGTCGTCTGCCCGTCCGACCTGATGATAACCCTCAAAGATGGATATATGAGCGGATATCCTCTCTTTAGAGCTTTTATCGACATGGCCTCATCACATGGAGGGCTCAACCAGGCAAACAGCGCCACCTTTCTGTTGAGCATGACCGGTCGTGCAATCCGGCCATTGCGAAGCAGTGAGGTCATGCAGACGATAGAGCCCGGTTATGCGCCTGCCATCCTTCCGGGAAAATAGATCAAAATCGGCATATGAATAAAGGGTTTTATCGGGTTGCCGGCACATCAATCGCCCCGGACCCAAAAATATCTTAACCTTCTTTTTTTGGTTGGGGTACAATGACGAAGTTTAGGTGCTATTTAAGGAGCAGCAGAGCCCATGGGAAAAAATCTACTTTGTCCACAGTTGCTTGTATGGCGACAGATATATACCGTTATGGAAGAAGCATGCCGAATGGCCGGTGATGCCTGTATGTCGCCGCCCCCGCCGGTATTCAATATGCAAAGCTGGGAGCTTTCGACCTACGCCCAAAAACAGCAACGCTGGGCCGCAACCCGTGTCTGGGCAGAGCAGTACGGCTTTGAGCACCTGATTGAAGAGCTTTCAGACGATGATTTTTATGATGGCGATTAAAAGGCTTATGCAGTCGCAAAAAGCCATCCGCTGCGGCAGATCAGCCTGACGGAAATGGTTTTGTTTGCGGAAGATTTCATCCCGTCAGCGGCAGTGCTTGTTCTCCCCCCATGCCGCGCAGTTATTCAAACTGCCGTTTAAAATCAAAAAAGGCCTGCTTCAATTCCAGCAGTTCATGCTGCATGTCGGCCAGTTTTTCTTCAAGAGCTGCAATTTTTTCAGCATTGCCCGCTGCAGTCGGCATGACACTGCCGGGCTGCGCAGGTGCAGCGCTCTCCTGTTCGTTCACCGAACCTGACAGCAGATGCGCGTAGCGAGATTCTTTGCGGCCGGGCTGTCGCGGAAGCCGTACAACATAGCCGTAGGATTCAAGTTTATTGATAGCCTCGCTAAACTCTTCAGGGCTTTTAAAATCATGCATGCGCTCAGTTCTGGTTCGAAGCTCTCCCGGTGTCTGCGGCCCGCGCACCATAAGTTCACAAAGCACCGAGGCTTCACTGCCGATGAAGTTGTGGGCTCCTAAAAAGGTCTCTTCATATTTTGCAACTCGTGCCGCATTGCTCTGAAACACCAGCTGTTTCTGCTTGAGCCCCGCAATGGCCTGCAGAACGGTTTCTTCGTCATAGCAGGCAATCGGGTCACGATTTGATTTTTGATTGCAGGCATTCACAAGGGCATTGAGCGACATCGGGTAATATTCCGGCGTCGAGAACTCCTTCTCAATCAGGCACCCCAGCACCCGCACTTCCGTGTCGGTAAGCAGCAAGTCCATGTAATGAATCCTTTTAATGAAATTTATTTTAATGCTCTGTCGCTATGCAATCAAATTAAAATGCCGATATGCGCCATGCCTTAGCGCTGAGTTTACCTGGTGCGCCGCACCGATACAACAGCCACTAAAGGGCGCTGGTGCGCCCTTGAATCATGCATTATATAATTTTATTGTGGGGTAGGGAAGTCTGTTGAGGGTTGTGACACTCCCCGTGCCTTTAACTCTCACGGCGCAGTGAAACACGTAAGGTTATGCGTCTATCTGCTACCGTACATACTGACTGTATTTGGGTTTCCAGTGATCATTTCCGCTGCCGTAATAATTATTTACGACAACCGTTTTTTCTACAATAACCGGCCTTTCCACAACCACGGGTCTCTCATAATAAACTGGCGCCGGGGCATAAACAACCGGTGGCGCATACACCACTGGTGGTGCATAAATTACAGGCGGCCCATAATAACCATAGCCGCCCCAATACCCGGGGTAACAGCCGCCGCCGTAACCAACAAAGCCGCCAAGGCCAATG
Organism: uncultured delta proteobacterium; assembly: GCA_903911225.1. Taxonomy (GTDB): domain Bacteria; phylum Desulfobacterota; class WTBG01; order CAIYCZ01; family CAIRTM01; genus CAIWCT01. The sequence continues at coordinate 2,078 of CAIWCT010000192.1, read as the reverse complement.
CCAACGGCAATACTGGTGTAACTGCCGTGGTGACCACCATCATGATAGCCACCGTGTCCGCCATGCCCACCATAATAACCGCCGTGGCCGCCATAATAGCCATGACCACCTGCCATTGCCTGAAAACTTGTCATGAAAAAAACAGCCAGTGCAATTATAATTGTTTTCATGTTTTCACCTGTTTGCCGCCGTGGACGGGCTTTTTTACATACATTCAAAAGGTGTTCTCGTAAAAAATTTACATATGCCCTTTTTTTATCGTCATACCGACAAAAGTCGGCACCCGGTTTTTTAAGTATTTAGGCTATTGCTGGATCCCTGTTGTTACCAGACAGCTTTTTATGATTTCTATTTAAACAATAGCATGGATTCTTTCGGGTTTCCATAGCAGATATATGTATAGAGGCGCAGCCGCCTTTCTTAAGGGTATTAGGGGGCAAGATCAATCACCTGTTTTTTGTGACAAAACGAAAAGTTAAAATGGCAGGGTAATGCAAAACGAGGTTCCTTTGCCCTCCTGGCTTTCAACGGTAATAAATCCATTGTATCGCATGAGTATGTTCTTAACAATGGGCAGCCCCAGCCCTGTTCCCTCCGGAGAAAACTTTTTTGCTGCGACGGTGCGGTGAAATTCATCAAAAATTTGATCAATTTCTTCTGGCGCAATACCAATGCCGCTGTCCTTGACAATGATGACGATGCCGGCCTCATCGCGCTGTATGTCAACGCTTATGCTTCCTCCGGCAGGTGTATAGCGAAGGGCATTCTCAAGAAGGTTTGAAAAAACACGATGCATATCACCTTCTGATTCCTTGAATGGCAGCTCCTCTGAAGGTATGGTGCAGGTGAGGCTGATGCCCTTCTCCTTGAAAAGCGCTTCAAGCATCTGCAGCGCTTCCCGAGCGATGCCGCCTATATCCACCGTAGTATAGCTTTTTTCCTGCGCCGGTGCTTTGCCTACAGTCAGATATAAAATATCCTGAATCAGCACATGCAGGTTCTGGAGCCTTCGTATGCACCGATCTATGGTTTCTTTCTGCTTGTCGGTGAGCGGGCCCATATAGCCCTCTGAAAGGACAGAAAGAAGGCTTTGCACCGCAGCGGCCGGAGAGCGCAGGTCGTGGCACATTCTGTTGGAGAAAGTGAGAATAACTTTATTTTTTGTTTCAAGCTCCAGGCGCGCCCGGGCATTTTCGATAATGATGGCAGAGCCGCCCGCCAGAATTTTCAGGAAAGAAATTTCATCGCTGCTGTAGGTGCGCTGATGGTCTGAAAACAGGCACAGGTCTCCCATGACCGCACCCTTGTGCGCCAGCGGGATGGAAATGATAGACCGGATGCCCTCATCAAGCATGTTTTGGCGGTGGATAATGCGGGGGTCCGTCTCCACATCCGTAACCGTTATGATTTCATCGGTGCTTTTGGGGAAAATGTCCATGCGCCTGGTAATAAGGGGGCTGGCAACAAACGGCTCTGAAAGCCCCTGGCTGGCAAACTCCTCGAGGTTTTCCTCTCCCGGTTTTATCAGCCGTATGATGGCACCCTTTGCATGCAGTATTGCCGTGCTTTCCTGCACAATGATTTCGAGGATATGCTTCATGTCATAGCTCGATATCATTGCCTGTGTGGCATCCATCAGCATTTCCCGCCTTTGGAGGTTGTCCTGAAGCTTATTGCTGAGGCAGCGCACTTCCGCCTCCCGCTGACGGAACCGGGCCATGATTGAGGTGGCAAGAAAAGTCGCAGCAAAAAGTATAAAAGCGTAAATAGGGAAAGCAAGCAGGGCCGTGTTCAGGCTGACTTTGACGGGTTGCAGCGCAGACCAGGCCATGAATGCCGGTACCGGGAAAAAGTATTCAGCGCAAAAAACGCCGGCGAGGCTGATCATGGAAAAAGCGGTATACATGTAGCACTGCCGGGGGGGGAACATAATGGCGTTAATGATGATATGGAGTATGTAAAAAAACACAAACGGGCTGAATATGCCGCCGGTTACATATATGACGGCAATCAGCGCAAGCCAGTCGAGAGCAACCTGCACGTGCATGAAAAAAGGCGTCAGCCTCCCGGCGTCATGA
>CAIWCT010000191.1 GCA_903911225.1 uncultured delta proteobacterium | reverse complement strand
TGTCACCGCAGCAAAATCAAACTTATGAAGATGCCCGCAAAAATATATATCAGCTTTAGCGTTTTCCAAACTCGACCAGAAAGCATCTCGCAGGGAGGGATTTTTACCGAGCGTATCAGTAGAATAAGTGTCAATCTGAAAGGCCGGCGAATGACCGAATACGAATACGTGCTGTCTCTGTCTTCGCTCGGTGATGCTGTCAAGCCAAGTCTGGTTGACCTTTGTATCGGTTCCAAATCCTGTGGCGTATTCATCAAGGAGAATAAACAGACTGTTTTTATATGTAACAGAGTACGTGCCGCCTACTTCTCCCGCAGGACCGTTCTGTGGCAGAGAAGGAAATGCGGTATTCCAAGTCGAGAGGGTATCACCCCAATCACCCGATGAATCAATTTTATATTCGTGGTTGCCGGGTATCGGATAGAAAGCGATTCCGGCATTACTCAATGGCGTTGAAACTATCGTCTTGTAATAGTTTAATTGTGCCGCAAAATTTTCCGTGTATGAACCGAATACTCCCGCAACCTCATCACCTGCGGAAAATACAATACTTGCTTTTTGGGAAATTATGTCATTTACAATGTCAGTGGCAATAGCCGGAGAATCCACACTTCCCGAACCTACCTCTCCCGAATCCACCTCTCCGAATCCCCCTGGATAGACATGATTGTCAGACATAACGGCAAAGGTGAAGGGCTCAATGCATGATCCACATCCGATGTTTCCCGAGAAGGAAACAAAAGGGATAAAAACCAACAAGAACAGTATGGGTAAACGCTTCCTCATTTTTGGCCTCCTGATACCAGCTGGAACAGTTCCAGACCCTGGGTCCGATGGGTTTGTTTCGGTCAATTTGATAAAAATTTCCTTTTTGTGGAGTGCAGTATAATAAGTCAGGTCTTGTCTTTCCATGAAATCTTAATCACAAAATTGGTTGCGGCACCGGAGGTGCTGGTTTTCTTTCTCATGAGATAGCTGCTTTTTTGAAAATTGGGTCTATTCGCTTACGTGCACCCCAAAGAAGACATATGAAGATTTGCCCCCTTTGGGCCCCAAATTCGGCGGGTTAGCACCCGCCCTACAAGCTATACCTGTCCTGACACATTCTCAAATGTAGACAGGTAATCTTTTGAGCTTAAGACGGTGTCATAAAGGCCGATGTCTTCGCCTTCATGTTTGTTGATGCCTGTATAGCTCAAACTGGCATCCTCGTACCGCTTGAATTTGTAGATAGCATCATTCATTAATGCACTATTAAAAACACCGAGACTGACGAGCAGATCGAAGTCCTTCACCGTCAAGCCGGTAACTTTTTTGAAAAGCCCCGGTTCAAGTTGCATTATGACATCTTTGAGGCAGCGTTCCCGGTAATCAGTCAAATACATAAATACCGGCACACGCGTGGCAAACTTGATGAGCTTCTCCTGAATCTCCTTTCTTTTGCTCTTGTACTCCTTCTCTTCGTCGGACAATTCCTTCTTCTCTTTTGCGGTCAGTTGCTCGTCATTCGCATCTTTTCTGGCCTTCTTGACAGCTTCCGACTTATTGATTATGGTTTCAATATCCTGATTCAGATTACGGAACCCTTCAATACTCATAAGCGCAGCCATGGCATCTTTATTGGCCATCAGACGCTGCAAGGTGTTATTGTCCACATTCACCAGCAATGCGCTTTCCCAACGTCGCGCCAGCAGGGTTGCGGTCGTGCCGCTCATGGCCATATCGAGAATCCCGGCGGCGTCAATCTGTTTCATGGAACTGCCATCATAGGCCAGGACAGGCAGGAAACTGATGAACTCCTCTACTTTCTTCTCGGGATTGGACTCGTTGACATTCAGGCGGCAACTGTAATCGGCGATCTGCCGCAAGGCCCGGTCCGGCGCGAAGTCAAAGACATAGCACTCTTCCTTGATGATTTGCTCCTGATTCGGCGAAGCACCGTCGGGATTTCTGACTGTCCACGGGGACTGCACCCGAAAGGCGGCCTGGAAGTAAGTTTCAGGGGTAGATATATTGCGCAGCATTAAAATCCCTGTCCACGGCCTGACTGTTACGCCTGTTGTCAGCTTCCCGCATGACAGCGTGATCGTCTTGGTCTTTAGAGGCTCGTCCATACCCTCAAGCACGGGCGGCAGTGCCGCAACCCCAATACCGGCAGCGCTCCCGGCCGCCACAATAATCTTGTAATCGTGATAGAAGCGGTTCTGCTTCTTCTTCAGCAGGTTGTACATGGCATAACATGACGCGACGCTCGGCAGGAACCAGAAGGTGTGCGAAAGTACATTCAACAACCGCACATCCGAAAAGGGCATCGGCGGCTTCTGCGCTCCGAGCTTCAGGTTGTCAACACTGGTCGGCATGAACGAACCCCTAATCAGGTCCAGCCACTTTTGAACTTCATCCTCGTACTTGAACTTCGCCTTGACACCCAACCCTTCCGCTGAAAAGAAGACGTTCAGGTCGAACTCGTCAAACTCGCCCTGCATGGCGATTTCCCGGATCGCGTCCGGCAACTGATAGGTCAACATGACCATTCGAGGCAGTGCGGCGTAGGGATTGTTCGCACCCTTCCAGTCCCGCTTGGACCGCTGTTCATCTGAGTATGTCCAGTTGAAGATCTGCTCCTCGATGAACTCGCCCGACGCAATCGCCCGGAACGGCGTGCCGGACAGGTAGAGATAACCGCCCGTCGTGATCGGCATGATCTCTTCGTCAAAGGCCTCGATGTCTTCCCCTACGCCGAACTCAACTTCCTTCTTATCCTCCGCCTCAAAAAGCTCCTTGGCGTTCTCGCGCCATGCGCCATAGTGGTACTCGTCAAGAATCACGCAATCCCAGTTGGTCTCATGAACCCATTCGTTCTTGGTCTTGATTCCGCCTGTACTTGTATTTCTGCCAAGATAGTCCTGAAACGAGCCAAAGCAGACGAATGGCTTCTTTTTGTTTGCATCTTCATACGCCAAGCCGTCCGGTTTTTTGGAAATGAACTGCCAGCCCGGGAAGTCAACGTGGCACTTCAAATCTTCTTCCCATGCGTTCAGCACCGCCGGTTTGAAGGTCAGCACCAGCACCTTGCGCCAGCCCATTTTCTTTGCCAACTGATAGGCAGCAAAGGTCTTGCCAAACCGCATCTTGGCGTTCCAAAGGAAATGAGGCGGCTTGCGCTTATTCTCTTTGCGGAAACTCTTGAAATAGGCGATGGTCTTTTCAACCGCCGCTTCCTGCTCCGGCCTCATCTTGAAATCAAGCGATCGGTTTTCTTCGTTCAGTTGCCCGGTCCGCACCGCAATGACCGCAGCCTTAGCCTGTTCCGCAGTACAACGGAACCACTCGCCTTTAGCGTTCTTGATGCCGATCATTCGCAAGTAACGATGCACGTCATGATCCGTGAAGCCTGACCCATCGCCGCGCATGGCCGATTCTTCGAGGACGATCCGGTACGGCGGCTTGCCGGGTCTTAACGTGGGGTACTGTTGCGCCACGCGGGATTGCGCATCAGCCACGGTATAACCCACCTTGAGCAATCCTGCATACTGCGGATTGGTGTCCTCATAGGCGTAAATTGTGGGCCGCGATGCCGGGCGAGGCGGGAAGAATTTATCGGCGCTCATCGTGCCCCCTTTTTTTATCTGCGCCCCTCTGAGCAAGCTGCGGACGATCTTCCGCTGAGGCCGCTTCGATAAGCATACGCTCTTTTTTTATTTCCACGCGGAGCTGTTCTTCCGTCGGCAGGCAGAGCATATACTTGGAGGCGAAAATCTGCTTGCGATCCTTCAGCACCGAGTATCGGGCAACTGTTTCGTTTTTCTCTGTGCAGAGGATCAGCCCGATGGTTGGGTTGTCATCCGGCGCCACGAAAAGGCCGTCATACATCCGCACATACCCGTCCATCTGCCCGACATCCGCGTGGGTCAACTCGCCCACCTTGAGGTCAATGAGCAGATAGAACTTGAGCCGGCAGTGGTAGAAAACCAGGTCAATGTAACGGTCTTGCTCCTCGATGCGGATGTGCTTCTGCCGGGCGACAAAGGCAAAGCCGTTGCCGAGTTCCAGCAAAAATCGCTGGAGGTGCGTAATAATAGCCCTCTCCAGGTCCGACTCGTGAAACGCGGCAACATCCGGAAGCCCCAAAAACTCCAGCACATACGGGTTCTTCAATTCGTCGGCGGCGGGAGCAGCCAAGACCTGCAGTTTGCGGCCCTCGGCAAGCATCTTTTCCGGCTTGCGGCTCCGGTGCATTCGTTCATGGTAGTACGACTGGATTTGCCGCTCCAGTGTCCGTTTGTCCCATCCGCCCGCGACAGCCTCGCGCTCGTAGAAATCGCGCGCTTCATGGCTTTCCACCCGCATCAGGGCGCGGTAATGCGACCAGGAAAGTTGCGGGGAAAAGCCCTGGTGGAATTCGTCACCCATTGGGTAGCTTTTCTTGGAATGGGTCAATTCCCTTCCCGCTGGGGAGGGAATTGCAACGCCCTCAACGCATTTCACGCCCCCTGGGCGCGAAATGCTTCGCTCTGAATCGCCGGCTCCAGATTTCCTACCCAACGGGGAGGAAATTGCAACGCGCTCGGCATAAATTAGATAGAACCGCCTGAAGTTCTGCAAACTCTGCTCTGAAAAGCCTGCCCCATACCGCTCCGTCAGACGCACCGAAAGATCTTCGATGACCTTCTCGCCGTACTTTGCCCGGCCCTTGCCGCTCTGGATTTCCACCACGATCTCCCGTCCGATCAGCCAGTAGGCCAGCACCATGTTCGTGTTGACCGCCCGAACGACGTTGCCCCGCGCCTGTTCCAGTATCGAAACGATGCGGTCGAAGAGGTTCGGGCTGACCGCTAATGCACGCGAATGAACGCCAATGGAACGGGAAGTCTTGCCGGATCGCCCGGATGTGCTTGTTTTTGCGTTCCTTCGCGGTTCCTTATTCATCCTTAGACTCCATGGGGTGAACAATGGACTCAATAAACTCGATTTCGTTATTGGTTAGTCCATACCGTTCGTAGAGCTTCTCATCGGTCCAGTCGCTGGATAAGGGAATGTCGGGGATGAATGTGTACACACTTCGATTCGCGTGCTGGGTAGATTTGCGAAGCGAGACGAGAAACCTCACGAACCTTGTTCGCAGATATGCAGCGTAGCGCCGCGCCGACTTCTCATTATCAAAACGCCCGGCGACGAGGTACGTTTCAGTGCATGCCTCGCCAGGCTCGGCGATAATTGGGGGACTCAGGAACTTGGTCTCAATCGCAGCGCTGGTTCCTTGAACGGCTGTCATTAGAACCTTCCAGTCGTCGATCCAATCCGCGTTCTGCTCGATGTCCGAGCGTTGAATCCAAGAGATGCGCTGTGATCCGTAGAGCTTAACCGGCTGTTTTATACCTTTGGGGGATTCAGCGCCGTGAAAATTGGTCGGAAAGCCAAAGGGCTTTCTACTAGACACCCGATTATCCAATGTCGACTCAGGCTTGCCATGGCCCCGATAAGCGCGGACCTTGTCGAGAATTGAGACAGCTTCGTTCCGGCGGACTAGAACATCATAGGCGTCCAAGGGCCGTTTCATCGGTGGACCAAGCGGTTCCCCGTCCCACATCGTCTGCACCTTACAGGGACCGCGGTAGTCGCGATTCCAAAGAAAGTAGGAGACACCACCTCGAATCTTTACGCCGGGGAAGCCGTCGTAGAGTTTCGGATAGTCAACGAGGTGGGAAATGCGGTTGTCATGAAGCATGGCATGGCGAAAATCGTCGAGCCCCTTTCCACCTGCGAACCACCGGGAAGGAATGATCATCGTCAAGTAGTGGGGTTTGAGTTTCTTCGCCTGCTCGACAAACATGTGATAAATCGGTCGCGAGCTTTCTCCAAATCCACCATCACTCAACTGATAAGGCGGGTTGCCAATGATCACGTCGAATTTCATATTGAAAATTTCCTCCAGCGTATCTGTGTGAATAAAAGAGTAGGCATGGCTTTCCAGGTCGTCACCTCGCGCGTAGTTCTCTTCGCTGGCGCCGCAGCACGCGCACCGGCCATTTTTCCATGCATGTTCAACACGCGCAAATCGAATATTGCCTTGCTGGTTGTCAAATGTTTCGCAAACAGAATACTTTCCGTTAGCCGTCTTGGAGCAGTACACTGACCGGCGCGAAAGCAGAGCTGTCAGTTCCGTAATGGCAAGCCCGTAGAGCTGGTTCTTAAAGATATGGTTCATTCGCTTTTGGCGGTCGGGGATTTGCTTCTCAAGCCCCTTATCCAGGCGCTTGGCGATCTCCCGGAGGAACACGCCTGACTTGCAGCCCGGATCGAGAAACTTTGCATTCCTGTCGCTCCAAAGTTTCGAGGGCAGCAAATCAAGTATTTGATTAACCAAAGCTGGCGGCGTAAAGACTTCATCGCTGCTCAGATTAGCCAGGCAGGTCAACACATCGGGGTTGAAGCTAGTGCTGTTCAGCATCGGCCACCCTCAAAAAGTGTGATAGTGGGTACTCTTTTACGGGCTTAGGCAAGAAAACATTCTCTCCGAGATCAGAAAATAGAGGCAATTTTTTATTCGTCGCATGGCTGAGCAATTCATCGAATGTAAAATCCCGGCGTTTGAGCATGCTGCCGTTGACGGGCGACCACTCGGAAAAAACAATCGGCTGGGGGGTGTCGCCCACGGTCTTCAGAGAGAGCGCGTCACCGTGGATGATGTTTCGTTCAAGAATGTACCGGACGGATTCACGGCAGTTGTCGTTTGTCTTATTCTTAAACAATCGCAAATAGCTTAGATCAAATATCCCAAAAAGCCGCTGGCGGCACTGCTGGACATTGTCTTCGAGAATGTCTATGCCGTAGATGGACGACACGGCTTGGATGGCATAGCGTTCATACTCAAGTTGGCTCTTGCCGTAGCGCTCCTCGACCACGCGGAGCTTGCGTTCGAGGATTTCCGACAGGAAGTTACCCGTCCCGCAAGCCGGTTCGAGGAAGCGCGAGTCAATCCGCTCCGTTTCGGATTTCACCAAATCAAGCATCGCGTTGACCTCCCGCTTTCCGGTCAACACCTCGCCATGATCAGCAACCCGTTTTTTTGAAACAACCTGCTTTTCCAGCAATTTTGAACCCAACTTTTAAAAACCCATTAACAGAAAAGGAATAGATGAATTTTTCTTTTATAATCTTTTATAATATAACTGTATATAAAATTAACTGCGGCGATAAGTCAAGAAAGCAAATGGGAGAACCGGGGGCGGCGGATGGGCGGCAATGCATATAGCCCGGATTATTATAAACATTTTGGGTGATAGGCCAATTTTAAAAAGCCCGGTTCCGTGAAGGAGCCGGGCTTTTGTATCTTTGCATGCTGAATTTCCTGATGCGGTTGCTGCGATTTCAGGGTCTAAAATGGGACGGGGTTTTTTGCAATCGCCTCCATTTTATAATCTGCCCATCTCAAAACAATTTCCGCTCAAGAAGTATCGGTCAGTTTTTTTTTGGCGTTTATAGCAAATTCCCGCACTTCATCGGGAGCAATCACTTGATAAGAGCTTCCCATATACTCGCGCCACTTTGCCAGCACTCGCGGATGCGGCCTCGGCTTCCATTTAAACTCACATCCGTAAAGCCGGCCCCCGCATTTTTTTAATACATCAAGTCCTTTGTTCTCAAGAAGCTCCCTGTGGTCGGAATCGTCACAGTTGAAAACCCGAGCTTTCCCTTTCGCCTTGAGTCCTTTGACGACTTCCAGAGCAAGCGTAGTTTTCCCAGCCTGACGAGGGTCTTAAACAATCAAGACTTTGCCGTGAAAGGAAGGGCTTTAGGATGTTTGCTTGTGAGATGCGTTTTATCTATATGGCGTATTGTTGCTGGTACAGTGGCTATTTTACGCCTGGACTGTTTTTAGTCAAGTTTTGTCTTCGATTAAATGTTAGTAAGGTCAGAACAAGCACCCTATTGCAGCACCTGTGGCTGTGGGAGATGCAAAAGTGGCCTCCGCCGAAAATCAACCCGCCGCAAGATATTTAATACCAGCAGCGCATGCCGCTCCCCCAACTCTATCCCACATCTTGCGCCCATATTTCCATTGACACACTATTGCCCTCGTCCTATATTCGCCCCATCTCAAAGCAAGTTCCTGTCAATTCCCGATGACCCTCGAATTTGTAATGTGTCTGTACAGACCAAATGAGCGTACATGTGTACTGAATATCTCGCGACGGGTTTTGCCAATGTGGATGGCCGTGATGATACGGCGGCGTACAAGCATTGCCTTGCCCTGCTCGATTCCCTGCCGTATTTCCGCGAATATAAACAGCGCAGCTATGAACGGCTTTGCCTGTCCGCCGGTCTTTCTGTTTTGGAGGTTGGCTGCGGAATCGGGGATGATGTTTTTCGGATGGCTTCGCGCGTCGGCCCAAGCGGGGTTGTCGTTGGCGTGGATGCAAGCAGCCGCATGATCGAGGAAGCCATCGGCCGAACCCCGGCCAATGTGCCTGTCTCCTTCGCCCAGGCAGATGCCCGCAGCCTGCCTTTCAAAGAGGAAAGTTTTTCCCGTTGTCGCATAGACCGGGCACTGCAGCACATCAAAAGCCCGCATCTGGTCATTCGTGAAATGGCTCGCGTTCTAAAGCCCGGTGGATTACTTCTTGCCTACGATAATGACTGGGGCACATTTACCTTGAATGGCGGCAATGAAGCAACAACGAAGATCGTTGAAACAATGTGGGAGGAGTCATTCACCAACAGGTGGATCGGCAGATATTTAAAACGGTATTTCGTGGAAGCAGGGCTACAAAATGTGGAGATAGAGCCGTCGGTTTCAGTGATGACTGATTTTGAGCTAGCAGATCGCGTCTACAACCTGCGCCAGACAGTTAAACGCGCCGTGGAAGCCGGCCGCCTTTTTCAGAAAATCGCCGACACATGGATATCCGATTTGCAGGCTTTGAGCCATGCCGGCGGTTTTCTTTGTACCCTGACTGCATGTATGGTAGTTGGAATGAAGCCGGTGAGCATAAGCCCCTGACGAAAAAATTTTTATGACTGTACAGCTTCAAGGGGGAAAGCGGGATCGGCGCAGTCATATAAACGGTATTAAACAAAAACCAGGAGGAGCTATGAAACCTTGCGCATGTCACAACAGCCGCCGGCAAAAAAATACCATCATTAACAACTGCTCCCTGGCATGCCCGCCCCGGATTCCGGCATGGGGGGTGTTGCTCCTTCTATGTGCGGCAGCGATCGCGACCGCTGCCATGGGCTGCCGCAAACCCGATGAGACGATCACGGCCCGCATGCTGGTCGAGCCGGGCGCGCTCGTCGGGCCCGGACCATCGAGCTTCGCCTGGAGCCCCACGGGCGCTCGTTTGTCCTACGTAGCGCCCATCCAGGACGGCGGCGTCAACGCTCTATGGCTGTATGAACCGGCCACAGGCGTGAGACGTGCCATTCTTGATCCCACGAGGCAGCCCGGCACTATCGACGTGACATCGGCGCAGTGGTCGCCCCAGGGTGACACCATCCTGCTCTCCGGCGCGGACTGCCTGTGGCTGTTCGATATCGCAGCCGGGACGCTCAATCAGGTCGCCGCGGGGGGCTCGATCGATGCACCTGCGTTTCTGCCATCGGGCGCGGCCGTATCGTATGTTCAGAAGAACGATTTCTACACAGCGCGGATCAGTGACGGCCATGTCGAGCGTTTCACCCTCGACGGCAGCGATACCATCTACAACGGGACACTTGACTGGGTCTACAACGAGGAGATTGCAACCCGCGTGGCGCAGCCGGCCTACTCGTGGTCTCCCGACGGGCAGTGGCTCCTGCTGATGAGAACTGACGACGGCCCCGTGGCGAGCTATCCGATCACGAGCTTTGCTACCGACCCGCCGACGGTTTCCTATACCCGATACCCGACGGCGGGAAGCCCGAATCCAAAAGTATCTCTGCTGCTTATCGCCGCGCAGAACGGCCAGGCTCTCTCGACCTTTGATCTGCCCGAGGATGCAGAATACATTCTCCCGTTCTTCAAGTGGGCCCCTGACGGAAGCGAGGTTTTCTATATTACGCTCAACCGGTCGCACACGGTGCTGACGCTTAAGGCATGGAACCCGACGGCCGGGACCGGCCGCTCCGTAATTACTGAGATGGACCCGTTCTGGATCAACGAGTTCCTCTATTCAGCCCCTGTGTTTCTCGGTGATGGCGGGCAGTTCCTCTGGGCCTCCGAACGAAGCGGCTTCATGCACCTCTACCTCTATTCGATAGACGGGCAGCTGGAAAAGCAGCTGACAGAAGGTGACTGGCTGGTGGACACGACACCCTGGGATGTGCTTTCGCCGGATCGGCCTTTTCAAGTCGATCCAACGGGAACATGGGCGTATTTTTCAACTACCCGGAGCGGACCCCTGAACCGGCAGCTGGACCGGGTAAACATTGCAACAGGTGCGTTGACGCAACTTTCGCCGGAGTCAGGATTTAACTTCGGGCTGCTCTCGGCCGACGGCCAGTATCTGCTGGAGCAGGCCTCCGATACCGATACGCCGCCGGTCACCACGATCTTGAAGCCGGACGGCACGCCCGTCGAGGTTCTGGGCAGCTGCGCGGGGCCGTCATTGTCACTGCCAAAGCTTACCCGCGAATTCCTGACGATCAAGGCCCACGACGGGGTGCAACTTCAGGCACAGATCGTCAAACCCGAGGGCTTCAACCCGTTAAAAAAGTACGGTGTCGTGATTCACTGGTATGGCGGACCGACCCTCCAGCTCGTCTCCAACCGTTACGGTACAACCAACATCTTTAACCATATCGAGCGCGACGTTCTGTACACGCAGGCGGGGTTCATCGTCTGGCGGCTGGACAGCCGGGGAAGCCTTGGACGCGGCCATGGCTTTGAAACCCCCATTGCCGGCGAGTTCGGGCCAAAGTCCCTCGATGATCAACTGGCCGGCGTCGAGTACCTCCAGTGCCTCCCCTATGTCGATGCTGATCGCATCGGCACTGATGGCAAATCCTATGGCGGTTTTCTGACCCTGTATGCCATGATTCACGCCCCGGACGTCTTTCGCTGCGGGGTGGCCGGCTCAGGGCCAACCGACTGGCGTGACTACGATACCATCTACACGGAACGCTACATGGGAACCCCCGAGCAGAACCCGGACGGCTACGCAGCTTCAAATATTGTCACCCGAGCCGACCAGATTGAGGCTGAGCCGCTCCTGATCCATGGTCTGGTAGATACCAATGTCCACCTGCAGAATACAATCAATCTGATCGACGCCATGATGGCGCTGGACAAGCCCTTCGAGTTCGTGCCGCTTCCCAGCTCGGATCATCACTATAGCGGCGACAATCTCGTGACGGCTTTGTCCGCAAGCACTGATTACTTCGAAAGACAACTCAGGAAACGCTGAGCCGGGAGAATAGAATCAGCGCAAAAAGCCTTACAAAGCTTCTCGGGTTTATGAATAAAAATAAAAACCGCGAGGTCTTTAGAAATTCCCTGGCCGTTTCAGGATGTACGGGTACGATTAAAGATAAATTTGACGCACAGGAATTAACAGGCAGGATTCACGGAAATCAGGAACGCTGGATGATGCTTTGACATTGACCGGCTTTGCCCAGACTGAAAAGGGTGAGGCGGTGTTTTCTTTTCTTGCCAATCAAGCAGATGACAGAAAAAAGATTTGAACAGTATATGAAGAAGCACTGTTCTGCCTTATAAAAAATAGCCTCTATCGTTTCAGCTGCTTGAACCGTTTGAACTATTAAAGCCCAAACGCATCTGCTCCCTGCAAATTGAAAAATGATTCCGGTCAAGCCGGATCGCCGGATATGCAAAAGCCCGCTTCCTGCAGGAAGCGGGCTTTATTCTTTCTTAAAGCGGCAGGGGCGGGTACGTCTCTGTCCGTGGCTTTTGCTGCAAGCAGGCTTATTCAATGCCCCACTTCCGGGCCTGGTTTGCATCAGACAACTGCCACACCATGCTGTGAAGCGATGCAATGCATGCGGGGTCTGCAAGCAGCTCCCGCTTTTCATTTCTTGAGAGGCTGTCGGGCCCAAGCTCAAGTGCCTTGCTCGTAATCTCATGCCGGCGTGTGGAAATGGCGGGGGCGACTTTTCTGCTGCGGATTATTTTTAGATGCAGGGCATTAACAATAGGCTCTGAAACGGCCCTGGCAAAACCGCGGGTCAGCGGAGCGGCAAGAGCAGGCGGCTGCTTTTCAAGCTCAGCCAGGCATGCCTCAAGCCATTGCAGCTCCTGCGGCGGCTCCAGCTCCTCGGGGATAAGCAAAAATCCTTTTTTGCGCAGGGCCCGGCCCCAGCCTGCCTTGCTGCTGATGACGCACATGGGGATGGAAAGCGCAAGGCCGGTCAGTATGGGCGTGAGCCAGCAAAAAAACGTGCGGTTGATGATGAAAATGACCGAGCCCCAGATACAGGCAAGCAGGGTTCCGGTCAGGTGAAACCGCAGGGCGTCGGTCCAGGCCGTCTCGCGGTCGTCACGCTGCTGCCCGCCCCAGCCGACCTGCTGCCCCAGCATGGTAACAAAAACGAACTTGCTGTGAAACAGCATCCGAACAGGGGCAAGCAGGGTTGAAAAGAGCACCTCCATGATAACGCTCAGAATCAGCTTGAACGCGCCGCCATACAATTTTGCTCTGCCTTTTTGCAGCAGTATATGAAGTATGGCGAGGCCTTTGGGAAGAAAGAGAATGACTGCTGTAAAAGCCAGCAGCCCTATGGACCATGCAGGATGCCACACCGGCCAGTTCGGAAAAAGGCTTCGCTCCGGCGGAAAATAGTCGGGCTTGTGCAGGGCCTGATAAATGGCAGCGGCCGTGCATAGAGTGAGGAAAAAAAACCAGAGCATGGCTGAAATGTAGGAGAATGCGCCGTTTAAAAAAAGCGCACGGTGTAAGGGGCATAAGCCCTTGGTGAACAGCAGCCGCAGGTGCTGCATATTGCCCTGGCACCAGCGCCTGTCGCGCTTGAGCTCATCAAGCAGCGTTGGCGGCATTTCCTCATAGCTTCCTTCAAGGTCAAAGGCAAGCCATACAGCCCAGCCGGCGCGGCGCATAAGCGCTGCCTCCACAAAGTCGTGGCTCATGATATCACCTCCCAGCGGGGGCTTGCCCGGAAGCGAGGGCAGGGCGCAGTATTTCATAAACGGCTCGACCCTCAGGATGGCATTGTGCCCCCAGAAATGTGCGTCCCCGAGCTGCCAGAAGCTTAAGCCCACAGTAAAGATCGGCCCGTAGACATTGTTTGCAAACTGCTGCATGCGCGCAATGAGTGTTTCGCGGCCGATGGCCTTGGGCGCTGTCTGCAGAATGCCCACGTCGGGCTGCTGCTCCATGATTTCAACCATGCGCACGATGGTGGCGCCGCTCATGATGCTGTCGGCATCCAGCACGATCATATAAGAATAGCTTTTCCCCCACCGCCTGCAGAAGTCGGCCACATTGCCGCTTTTGCGTTTGATGTTGAGCTTGCGGCGCCGGTAGAAGATGTGGTCTGTAGCGCCAAGCATGCGGCACGTACGCGCCCAGGCAAACTCTTCCTCAACCATGACGTCGGGGTCGCTGGTGTCGCTGAGCACAAAAAATTCGAACCGGTCGAGCTTGCCGGTTTGGGCAAGAGATTTGTATATGGCGGCAATGCCGGCAAAGACGCGGGCGGGGTATTCATTGCAGACCGGGATAAGTATCGCGGTTTTGGGCATTGTTCTTCCCGGCTCGAATGCCGGGGGCTGGCTGCCCGGAATAGAGAAGCGGTTGAACTTGCTGCGCAGCGTTAAAAATCCGACCAGAGCGGTCCAGAAGCCCATGGATATCCAGGCAAAAAGCAGCGTAAATACTATGACAAGAATGGTTTCATGCCACACGGCGCCCTTGTAGGGCAGCACGCTTGCCATATAGCCGCCGGCAAAAAAAGTGGGCACAAGCAGCAGCACCAGAAGCACGGCCCTGCGCCAAACGGCCTTGCGCCCCCATATTTCATGCAGATGTTCTCTAGTCATACACTGACAATCCCTACTGTCCGATAGAATACCACCAGTACAGGCCTGCACAGGCCAGCAGCAAAAGAAACAGAAAATAGAGTCTGACCGGAGGTTTCAGCAGCCAGCCGGCTGTGTTTAAAAAAACAAGAAAAAAGAAGGCAAAGGGTCCGGACCTGTCGATGAGCACGGGAATCATGCTGCCGCGGTTGAGGGGCGGCATGGCCTTCAGGTCTTTAATTTCGGCTGCGCAGATATCGGGCCTGTATGCCTTCAGCAGCACTTCAAGGCTGCGCATGGCAGCCCCGACATAATCGCCGCCGGAGGCGCATATTTTTTCCGCCTCTGCAAAAGACTGGGCCGCAAGCTCATATCTTTTTTTAACGGGTATATGCAGCGCCTTCAGATACGTGAACACCCGCCTGTGGGCCGTCTCAAGCTGATCGGCGGCGGGCGGTGCAGGGGTTGTCTGCGATGATGCTCCGGATGGTTCTTGCCTGCTCATGATAAGAGTATCAAATCTATGCAATGAAAATTTTTAGAGCTGTGACCCGCAGATCCAGGTTTCGGTCAGTATGCTGGAGCCATGCTTCAGGAAAGCCCGCATCTCGACAATGGGCTTTTTTTCGGGCATAATTTTTTCCGCAAGCGTGGGGTTTTCTTCCGGCTTGACGCGAAACACCAGGCGCCACCCGCCGGTGACCTGATTTTTATAGATCTGGTGTTCTATCAGACGTCCGCCCGGTCCGATATCAATAATGCCTTCCAGTCCGTCTTTGGGCTCGAGTCCGGCGAGATTGCCCCCCTCAAAATCGACGATGAATTTTTTTATTCCCGGCTGCCGGTCAACCTCGGTTCTTGTTGCGACGACACGGCCTGCAGGCGGTTTTTTATCATCAGGATACTGCCAGCTCAAGCTGTAGGCAAACGAAAGGGGCTGCCCGACAGGGGCTGCAGCCGGCCGCCAGTACGCAACGATATTGTCATGAATGTCATCTTCAGTGGGAATCTGCACAAGTTCAACCCAGCCTTTGCCCCAGGCGCCTTTGGGCTCGCACCAGAGACTGGGGCGATTTTCAAAGCGCGACTCAAGGTCCTGGTAATGATCAAAATTTAAATCCCGCTGCATCAGGCCGAATCCTTTGATATTGTCGGCCTGAAAAACATTGACCCAGAGGCTTTTATTGTTTGCCAGAGGGCGCCACAGCCATTCACCGTTTTCCATATATATCATAAGGCCGTCGGAATCATGAACCTCGGGCCTGAACCAGTCTTTGGGACGCACATTGGTGTTTTCACCGTAGAAGAACATGCTGGTCATGGGAGCAATGCCCAGCTTGTCGACCGCCTTGCGCAGAAAGACTGTTGCTTCAACGTCCATTAAGGTTTCTTTGCCGGGTTTTATCACAAAAGAATACGCGCCGGTCATGCGCGGGCTGTCAAGCAGGCCGTAGACGATTATTTGTGTGTCTTTTGGCCCGGGGCGCTGTATCCAGAATTCTCGAAACCAGGGGAATTCCTCGCCTGCGGGCTGCGCCGTATCAACGGCAAGGCCCCGTGCCGACAGGCCGTAGTGCATGTCTTTTGCCACTGCCCGGAAATAGCTTGCGCCCAAAAACACCGCGGCCTCATCCTTATAGTCCGTGTTGTTTAAATTGCAGTGAATCCGGAAGCCCGCAAACCCCATATCTTTGGGCACCCGGTCCTTAAAATCGGCAGCGCTTTTTTCGTAGTTGAAATAGTCCGGAGAAAATTTGACTGGTATCGGCCCCTGGGGCGTCACATCGTTGATTTTTACCGTGCGGTCGAAATAGAAGCCGGCATGAAAAAACTGGAGCTCAAAAGGCAGATTCTCGCTTCGCCAGTATGCCTTTTCAGGAATGAAGCGAATGTCCCGATGCTGGTCGTAGGTGATGTCAAGAAGCCACTGCGGTACGACGCCTTTAGGATCCTTATAGCCCGTTTCGGCAAGCATGCGGGCCTTTGCAATCACTTCTTTGAGCCCGAAGACCTGTTTGGGCGGTGGCGCCTGCTTCGCCTGTTGCAGCTGTTTCTGCGGTTTGGGTTTGTCTTTGGCCGCAAAGGCTGATGCGGGCGGAAATATCATACAGAATGCTAGAATGCTGCATGAAAAAAACTTGAGGGCCATGGGGCGTAGCATAATATTTTCTCTATCGCACAAGAATTTTAAGACTGTGTCCGGCGCCGACGCGACCGGGGTTGTTCGAGAATCTGGTGTGCTGGGTTTTTGTAAGCCGGCAGCAGGATCCTGCCGCTTTGCAGTTCCCTGTGGGCATCACAAGCTTTCGAACTATTTGCAGTCCATTAACGGACAGCCTTTAGCCTGCACGCCATCTTCTTATCATAGTATGTGTGTACGTTGAGTCAACAAAATTTTTATGGGCCCGTCATTTTAATCAATGCTTTAATCTCTTGTTGTCCAGAGGTAAAATTGTTAGTATGGCATTTAAATTAGCACGCCTGTGGTGCTCCGGCATCAGAGCCCGGCCACAGCCTGATTTTTTTCTGGATGACCGGCATGGACGGACAAAAAATTACTCCCCACCATCAAACACTGGGGCATTTCCTGGCCAGCCTGAAGCGCTTCGCCACTGCACCTGAGGTGGGGCCCAGGGCTCTCTGGATGTTTGCAGCGCTGCTGGCCCTGCAGCTGGGCATTAACGGCCTGAATGTCCTGAACAGCTATGTCGGCCGCGATTTCATGACCGCCATCGAGGACCGCAACCGAGCTGAGTTTATCCGGCAGGCACTGCTGTATATCGGCGTTTTCGCCGCTTTAACGCTTACCTCGGTGCTGTGCCGGTTCTCCGAGGAGCGTCTGGGGCTGCTGTGGCGTGAGTGGACAACCAAACGCAGCATACTGCGCTACGGCAATGACCGCGTTTACTACCGCCTTAGAACAGACCCTGAGGTCGGCAATCCCGACCAGCGCATCGCAGAGGATATCCGCACCTATACCACCAGCACGCTTTCCTTCATGCTCATGTTATGTAACAGCAGCATTACCGTTATCGCTTTTTCAGGGGTTCTGTGGTCAATCAGCCCCAAGCTGTTCATAGTGTCCGTGGTCTATGCCGCCGCCGGCTCACTGGTTATGTTTCTGCTGGGGCGGCCGCTGGTGCGGCTGAACTACGATCAGCTGGATAAAGAGGCCAATCTGCGCTCGTCGCTCACCTATCTGCGCGCCAATGCCGAGTCCGTGGCCCTCACGCGCCGCGAAGGGGGGCTGATGCAGCTGGCTTTGCGCAACCTCGACGCGGTTGTAAAAAATATGGCCTCACTTATCGCCATCAACCGCACCGTGAATTACTGCTCCACGGGCTACAACTGGCTGATTCAGATCATTCCCGCCCTGCTCGTGGCCCCGCTGTTCATTGACGGCAAGGTTCAGTTCGGCGTCATTACCCAGTCGGCCATTGCCTTCACCCAGCTGCTGGGCGCGTTTTCTCTTATCATCACGCAGTTTCAGTCCATTTCTTCCTATACGGCTGTTATAACCCGGCTGAGCAAAATGGTTGACGCAAACGAGCGCGAGGCACAGGCTGAGCAGAGCGCCTGCGAAGGCCCGAAGGACGAAAACCGGGTCGCCTACGAGGGGCTGACGCTCCTGTCGCCCCGCAGCGGCCGCATGCTCATCAATGAGCTGACTTTTACAATCCCCCGCGGCAAAAATGTGCTGGTGTGCGGCCAGGATGAAAAGGCCCGCTCCGCCCTGTTTAACGCAACTGCCAGCCTTTTTAAGACAAGCGGAGGTGCGATTATACGCCCCCGGCTCAATCAGATTCTGTTTGTGGGTGAATCGCCGTTTCTGCCGCCCGGCACGATTCGCGAGCTTTTGATGCGGCCCCTGCCCGAGGAGGGCGCCGAAAACGAGGAAGTGCTCGCGCAGCTTTATTTTTCCGAAGAGCAGATGATCGGCGTGCTGCGCGAGCTGCAGTTCGAATCGATACTCAAAGGGTACGGGGGGCTTGACACCAGGCATCACTGGGAAAATGTACTGCCCCTTGCCGAGCAGAAGCTGCTGGTCGTGGCGCGGCTGCTGCTGATAAAACCGAGCTTCGTATTTCTCGACAGGCCAAGCGGAACGCTTGAACCGGAGCAACTCAAAAACGTTTTGAGCCTGCTTAGGCTGAATAAGATTTCCCTCGTCACTTTTGAAGAGCGCGGTGGCCATCTTGAGTACTACGACACTATGCTTGAACTGGAGCGGGGCGGAGCCTGGAACTGTAAGTCAATCATAGACGGCCATATCTGCGGCCAAGGCCCGCAGAGTCCTGGCTGACGGGAAAAATCTTAATCACAAGGAGTGCTGTGCAGGACAAGATTCTTGATGCTTTTGACGACCTCTCAGGCTGGACGGCATTCGCCTCGGGAGAAGCGACTCTGGCCATCTCACCGGATGCAGGCCCCGGCGGCAAAGCCATGCGCCTTGACTTCAACTTTCATGGCGGCGGCGGTTTTGTGGGTGTCCGAAGATTGCTTCCGCTGGAACTCCCCGAAACGTATCGTTTCCATTTCAACATCCGGGGCAAAGCCCCAAGCAATATCTTTGAATTCAAGCTTGCCGACGCCTCCAATCAAAATGTCTGGCGCTACAGGGTTGAGTCTTTTGATTTCATGCAGGACTGGCAGCCTGTAGCTATTCGCGACAGCCAGATTGAGTTTGCCTGGGGGCCCCTTGGCGGCGGCCCGGCCGTCAGCACGGCAGCCATCGAACTGGTTATTGCCGCAGGCCCGGGCGGCAAAGGCACGGTCTGGATAGATGAGCTCCTGTTTCAGGATCTCACGTACCGGGCAATTCCTGTCGTGCAGGCTTCAAGCGAGCTGCCGGACCATGAGCCGCAAAACGCCCTGGACATGTCGACAGCCGTCAGCTGGCGCAGCACAGCACAAGACGAGCCACAGTGGTTTCTTGTCGACTTTCAGCAGGAGCGGGAATACGGCGCTCTGGTCATTGACTGGGAGCCGGGATTGCAGGCGCGGCAGTTCGACATACAGGTTTCATCTGATGGTGCTGTTTGGACGACCGCCTATGCCACAAGCCAGGCGGGCTGCGAGCGCAGCTATGTCTATCTTCCCAAAACTGTATCGCGCTATATTCGGATTGGCCTGCACGCCGGCATTTCAGACAAAGGTTTTGGCATTCAGGCCATTGATGTCAAACCTTTTGATTTCTCCCGCTCCATCAACCATTTCTTTCAAAACATCGCAAGGGGAGAGCCCGAAGGCCTGTATCCGAAATACCTGCTGGGCCGGCAGACCTACTGGACGCCGGTTGGCACGGGCGACGGCGATGGCCAGGCCCTGTTTAATGAAGAGGGCATGGTGGAAGTTGATAAGGGTGGATTCTCCATCGAGCCTTTTCTGTATGTGGGCGATCGGCTCGTCACGTGGGCTGATGTGATGCTCAACCAGGGCTTGCTGAAGGGATATCTGCCCATACCCTCTTCTGAGTGGCGCTCTGACGGCCTTGTCATGAAGATTATGTCATTTGCCTCCAGCCAGTCAGGCAGCCCTGTTCTGTACATCTGCTATCGCATTGAAAACACAGACTGGCAGAGCCGCTCGGCCCGCTTTTTTGCCGCTATCCGGCCTTTCCAGGTTAATCCGACATGGCAGAACTGGAGAGCTTTGGGAGGAGTCACCCCGGTGCGGGAGCTTTCCTTCCACAATGGCAAGGTCAGGGTTAACGGCAACAAGGCGGTTATTCCCTTGACCGCGGCATCAGGATTTGGTGCTGCGGCATGTGCGCAAGGCGCTGTGACCCACTACCTTCAAACAGGCGAACTTCCAAGCCACCAGTATGTACAGGACGAATTCGGCTATGCCTCCGGGGCTTTGCGCTTTGATCTTGAACTGGCCCCGGGCAGCTCGCAGGACATTTATCTTGCCGTTCCGTTCGGCACTGTTGATGCCGACGATGCGGTTACACCTTTGCTGAAAACCGTTACCGGCCCGAAAGAGTTTGCCCATGCAGTGCAGAGCTGGGAGGAAAGGCTCGGCGGGGTTGAAATTCATCTGCCGCCAAAGATACAGCGCCTTGCCCACAGCTTCAAAACTGCTGCGGCCCATATTCTTATTAACCGCGAGGGCCCGGCGCTGCACCCGGGGCCGCGCCGCTACAGCCGCTCCTGGATACGCGACGGTGTGGTCATGGGCGCGGCACTGCTGCGGCTTGGCTGCACCGATGAGCTGCGGGACTTCATCCGCTGGTATGCCTGCTTTCAGGCCGATGACGGCGCCATTCCCGATTGCGCGGACGCCGAAGGCACGGAGTGGCTGCCGGAATTTGACGCCTATGGCCAATTCATCTACGGCGT
Organism: uncultured delta proteobacterium; assembly: GCA_903911225.1. Classification (GTDB taxonomy): domain Bacteria; phylum Desulfobacterota; class WTBG01; order CAIYCZ01; family CAIRTM01; genus CAIWCT01. The sequence goes on along the minus strand of CAIWCT010000191.1, from coordinate 11,079 downwards.
CATGGAATACTACCGGTTCTCCGGCGACAGGGCTTTTGTTCAGATGATGCGGCCTGCGGTGACGAAAACACTTGCCTATATGGAAGGCCTGCGCGCAAGGCGCCTGACAGCTGAATATCAGAAGCCGGAGAAGCGTGCCTGCTATGGCCTGCTGCCCGAGTCCATGAGCCATGAGGGCTATATGGCCCATCCCGTGCATGCCTACTGGGATGATTTCTGGGCTCTGCAGGGGTTCAAAGATGCCGCAGCCATGGCAACAGTTTTGGGCGATATCGAGGAGGCGGATCGTTTAGCCGCTGAGCTCAGTTCTTTCAGCCGCGATGTGCGCGCTTCGATTGCGGCAGCCATAGAGCGGCACAAAATTAATTTCATACCCGGCTCTGTTGAACTTGGCGACTCCGACCCAACGGCCACCGCTGTGGCTGTCGGGCTGCTTGATCTGCAGGACATTTTGCCGCAGGCCGAAATGAAAAACACCTTTGACAGCTATCTTGACGGATTTCGCAAACGCTCCGGCGGCACGATTGACTGGAGCAATTATACGGCCTACGAGATACGAATCATCGGCGCGCTGGTGCGCCTGGGCAGGCGCAAAGACGCTGTTGAGCTCACCCGGTTCATGCTCAAAGACCAGCGAATCCCCCCGTGGCATCAGTGGCCCGAGATTACCTGGCGCGATCCCGCAAGCCCCAGCTTCATCGGGGATCTGCCCCATACCTGGATCAGCGCCGAATATATCCTGTCAATCGCCAGCATGTTTGCCTACGAGCGCGCCTCTGACCGGGCTCTGGTCATCGCCGCAGGAATCGCCTGGGATTGGCTGGCCGATGGTTCTGCCGTGGGAGTTGAGAATCTGCCGACCGGCTATGGAAAACTTTCCTATAAACTGCATCTTGAGGGCAAAGATACGCTGTGCTTGGCTATCAGCGGTGAGCTTGCCATGCCGCCGGGCGGCATCGTTGTGAAGCCGCCGCTGCAGAGCCCAATCAGGCAGGTCGAAGTCAATGGCGAAGTGCTTGAGGATTGTGCACCTGACAGCTTCACCGTCAGGTGCTGCCCGGCAGATGTGGTGGTTAGAATCTAGCGCATTTAACTAAATCATGAAGCCGGGTTGTCATTTCGAATCCAGCAGCAGGCGGGATGAGTCCGAAGGTTGCGCCCCAGCGCATCAATCTTTAAAGATCTCTCCCTTCGGTCGAGATGACAGCAAAAGAATAAGCTACAGAAAAAGGTTAAATGCTCAAGCAGGCGGTTGAAAAACGCCTATCTACGGCACTGCGCACATCATTGATTTTTATGATCCGCAGCTGCCGCATTTCTTTGATCGGCAGCCGGCGCAGCTTTTGCCCGATGACGCCCCCGCCCGGGAGGACCCCGAACTTTTCACGCTGAAGGCCGACATGAGGCGGGTGACATCCTGCTTTTTGCATTTTGGACAGCGCACCTTGGCGTCCCGCGAGGTCACCAGCTCTTCAAATTTTTTTCTGCATGTATTGCAGCGAAACTCATAGATGGGCATATCTTTTCCCTCTTCGCCTGCAGCAAAATCAGAATCTGCCCCACGAGGGGCTTGGCGTCACTTTTTCAGACACACTGCTCACCTGTAAAAGCCTGCTATTGCGGATCATCCCCTGTTCTCACCGCCTGCGCTGCGCTACATCAAAGTCTCTCATGAGATGGGGTTTTTAATCAAGCCCCACGGTCTGACCGCGCGCGGTGGCATAAAAAACGAGCCTTTGCTAAAAGACAGCCGATGGAGGAAAGCTCAGGTTCACGATAACGTCTGCGGGTATGCCCACCCCCAGGCCCATTTTCACAGCCACATCTTTCATCGTTAAATATTCAAGCCACTTGCCGTTGCGCCGCAGCTTGAGCTGCATGCCGGCATCGGTTGCGGCAGCGCCCTTGCGCTTCTGCAGGATTGCGGTATATATATCAAAGAATGTCCGGTAGGACTCGATGAACAGATCAAGCTTGTCCTCGTGCAGGTGCATGAGCTTGCAGCCGGCCATAGAGGCAAGGGGCTTATCCCAGTGGGGCATATTGTACTGCTCATCAAGGCCCTGGCGCAGCTTGACGGGATCGATGCCGAAGCGGCAGGCAACGCTGTCCATGGCGGCCTTTGCGCTCTGCAGATCTTCACTGATCTCCACGGCTGGAAACAGGTCGAGATTCATATGGTAGGGGCCGTCGCCGGTGAGAGCCCATTCGGTGTTGAAATGGCCGAAGGGGCAGTTCGGGTTTGCGGGAAATATTTCAACCTGGAAAACCATATAGTCAACTGCCATGTCAAGCTCGGGCGGTTGTATCTGGTTCATGGTCATGTGGGTGATGGCGGCCTTTTCGATGCAGCCGCCGCGTATGATGGCCACATCGGCCGTGCCGACTTTGAAGGGAACGCTGCGGCGGTCGCACGAGCCGCCCGAGAGTTCAAGCAATTTTTTGATGACCAGCTCTTTTGTTTCGTTGACGAAGTCGACAATCTTCATGGCATGCTCCGGCAAATGTTGTTCTGATGCAATCAGTGTAGCAGATTGCCGCCTGCCCGGCAACATTTTCGCGGCAGGGGCACTGCTCAAAATTTAGCTTGCACCCCACGGCAGGGGCGTGTAAGTTTATTTCTTAAACAACCCCCATGGTGAGGCTGTAATGCCCGACAATCCGCTGCTGCATTTTCGGTATGTGTATCTTTTTGAAGACGGCACAAAAAAAGAATTTGAGGCCTGTATTGACGAAAACAGCATGAGCCTTGTCCTGCCGGAGCGCTCTACGTTTCCCGCCTGGACCGCACTTGCCTGCTCGCGATGCCCCAACTGCCCCCTTGATGAAAACCTGCATGTACACTGCCCGGTGGCCGTGGCCCTGATCGATGTTGTTGATTTCTGCACGGACCGTATTTCATACCAGAGAGTACATGCAACCGTAACGACGCGCAACCGCACCTTTGTACGCGAGACAACGCTGCAGATAGCCCTGAGCTCCCTTATCGGCATTTGCATGGCAACCGCCGGCTGCCCGGTCATGGACCGGCTCAAGCCCATGGCGCGCTTTCATCTGCCCTTTGCCGACGAAGACGAGACCATGTTCCGGGCCATGTCAGCCTATCTGCTGGGGCAGTATTTCATCATGAAGGGCCATGGCCAGCCCGACTGGGAGATGACAAACCTGGTTGGTATGTATGACGAGATCAAAGCCGTGAACAGCAGCTTTTGCAACCGCCTGCGTACCGTCAGCAGGAAGGATTCAAGCGTCAACGCCCTTGTAGGGCTGGACTGCTTTGCCGATGCAGTTATTTTTTCGATCAACCAGCGTTTCATGGAGCAGCTGGAGCTTCTCTACCAGGCATATTTGAAATAAGCAGTACCCGGCAGAGTTCAACAGCATCAAAAATCCCCAAGTCCGGGCATACGCCACGATTTGACCAGCCATGGAGCAACTGACATGAACGACAAAATGATTTTAACAATCCGGTATCTTTTTGCTTTCGACGATGGCATGCGCAAGGAGTTTAAGGTTTCAATTGATGAAGCCGGCATGAGCCTCATACCTCCCGCACGGGCTGAATTCCCCGCCTGGACCGCCCTTTCATGCTGCCGCTGTTCCAATTGTCCGCTTGATGAGAAAGAGCATGTACACTGCCCCACGGCCGTGGCGCTTATAGACGTGGCGGAGCTGTGCAAGGACCGCTTTTCTCATGAAAAAGTGCATGTCACCATTGAAACCAGCAACCGCAGCTTTGTGCATGATACGCCGCTGCACATAGCGCTGAGCTCCCTTATCGGCATCTACATGGCAACCGGCGGCTGCCCGGTTATGGAGCGCCTGCGGCCCATGGCCCGCTTCCACCTGCCCTTTGCCGATGAAGAGGAGACCATGTTCCGGGCCATGTCGGCCTATCTGCTGGGGCAGTTTTTTATCATGAAGAGCGGCGGTCAGCCAGACTGGGAGATGAAGAACCTTGTGGGGATGTATGACGAGATCAAAGCCGTGAACCTGAGCTTCTGCAACCGGCTGCGCATGGTGAGCACAAAGGATTCAAATGTCAATGCAGTTATAGGGCTCGACTGCTTCGCCGACGCTGTCATATTCTCCATCAACCAGCGCTTTATGGAACAGCTGGAGCTTCTCTATCAGGCGTATGTAAAGTAAGGCGAGATTGGCACATTACAAGATATCGATGAACTAAGAAGCCGTATACATGGTGGGCACAACCCGCCTTTTTTATTTCCTGAGCAGGCTTTTGTAGTAGAAATCAATCAGCGCGTTTGACCAGCAGAGCATCCCCGAGATGCCAACAATGCGCTGCACTTCAGCCCGCGTTATTTTTGCTTCGGTGCGCAGCACGTCCGGATTTGACAGGCTGAGCGCCAGGGTTCGCCCGGCAAACAGCAGGGGCCAGATGCAGAACAGCCGGACGCTGCGCAGCCTGCGCGGCAGAAGCCGTATATAGTCAATGCCGTTGTCCAGATGGCGCCGGGCTTTGCCCGCCAGCATGCCCAGCACCTGCAGCGCAGCGGGCTCATGAGCCGGGTCAAAAAGCTGAACCGAATCAAGCCCTGCATCTCTGCAGAACGTCTCAGGCACAAATATCCAGCCCCGCTCAAAATCCTTGCGCATGCCCCGGATGATATTCACCGTTTGCAGCGCCAGGCCGAACTCACGGCCAAGCCCCATGAGCTTGTCGCTCTGCGCGGCTATGGCCGGACTGTGCAGGGCAAATACATCAGTTAAAAGCCAGCCGACACGGCCCGCCACCTCATGCATGTAATCGTCCATTTCAGCCTCATCGCGCACAAAGGGGCCATGCTCCTGCCAGCGGGCCATGCCAAGAGAGGTGTCAACAACATGGTTGATCAATATCCTTTGGTGCGCTTCGGGCAGGGCCTGCAGCTGCTGAATGATCGTGTCGGCATGCTGGGCCACATAGACTTCGGGGTCGGCGCCGTCAAGGCTGGAAAGCTCGCAGGTGAGTGCTGACACCGGGGCCAGGCTTTTAAGCACATCAGCCCACAGGCGAAGCAGGCGTGCTTTGTCCGCGGCATCAAGCATATCATGGTCTTCGATGCAGTCGGACACGCGGAAAAGCAGATAGGCCACCGTTATCGCCTCCCGGAGCATGCCGGGCAGCTGCTCGATGGAGAGCGCAAATGTGCGGCTCACCTTGTGCAGCATTTCATAGTGGTTCACTGAAGGCTCCTTGTGCAAGCTCTGCATCAGGCGCAGAACTGTTCAGCCGCTGCGCGGAGGCGCGCAACCACACGCTCCCGGCCGATGGCGATCAGCAGCTCGAAAAGCCCCGGGCCTGAGGCCTGGCCTGTCACGGCAGTGCGCACGCCGTTGATGATAAGGCCAGCCTTGATGCCGAGCTTTTCCGCCAGCTCACGCACCGCCTGTTCGGCTGTTTCGATGTTAAAAGCTGCAAGGCCGGCAAACGAATCTGCAAGCTGCAGCAGATACCCTTTGAGATTGGGGTCCTTCTTTAAATTTTTCTGCACAGCCGCCTCATCACAGGTAAAGTCGTCGGCAAAATAGGGGCGCCCCGTGGTTGAAAAATCTTTTATGGTATGCAGCCGCGTGCGGATGAGATCCACCACGGATTCAAACCATGCTTTTTTCTCGCCGTCATAGGCATCATTCCACAGGCCTGACAGTTTCAGCTCGTCGCGCACATAGGGAATGATTTCATCAAGTGCCATCATGCTCATATAGCGGGCGTTTATGGAGATGGCCTTTGGATCGGTCCAGTTCTTGGGATCGCCTGCCGTGTAATTGAAGATTGAGTTGCTGCGGCTGACGCCCTCAAGGCTGAAAGCCTCTATCATCTCTTCGCGCGTGAAGAATTCGCGGCTGTCGGATGTCGCCCACCCCAAAAGCGCCAGAAAATTGCACAGCGCCCAGGGCATAAAGCCACGCTCCTTGTAGTAGGCAACGGTCACCACCTCACCATGCTTGCGCTTGGAGATTTTCGCCTTTTTGGTGTCAAGGGTGAGCGACATGTGGGCAAATACCGGCCGTTTGTATCCCAGTGCATCGTAGATGAGAATCTGCTTGGGGGTGTTGGCAATACCGTCCTGGCCGCGCAGCACATGGCTGATGCGGTCCATATTGTCGTCAACCGCGTTGCCCAATACATACAGCGGGTTACCGTCAGAGCGCAGAATCACAAAGTCTTCAATATCAGCATAGCGCTTTTCAATAGTGCCATACACGGCATCCTCAAACACCACAGAGCCGTCTGTTTGGGGGGTTTTGAACCGCACAACATAGGGCATGCCCTGCTCTTCGCGCTTTTTCAGCTCCTCGGCCGAAAGGTTGCGGCAGGTTCCGTCATACTTATTGTCGGTTTTTTCTTTTAAAGCATTCTCGCGCTTTGCCTCCAGCTCCTCTCTGGTGCAGAAGCATTTATAGGCATGGCCTGTTTCAAGCAGCTTGCGGGCCGCTTCCTGATGTTTGCCGATGCGCTCGGACTGGTAATAGGGGCCTTCATCCCAGTCGATGCCGAGCCAGCGCATGCCGTCCAGTATTTCGTCAATGGAGGACTGCGTTGAGCGCTCGGTGTCGGTATCTTCGATGCGCAGGATGAATGCGCCTTTATGCTTGCGTGCAAACAGCCAGTTATAGAGCGCTGTGCGGGCGCCGCCGATATGCAGGTACCCGGTAGGAGAGGGGGCAAAACGAACGCGTACGTCTTCCATGAGACTTTTGATCCTTCTATGAGTAGTATGCTGTAAGGTTTAAAAACCCTAAGGTTGTTTAGAACAAAAGCCAGCCCGCCGCGGCGGATTGAATCATGAATTAAATATTTTTCCAACCGTAGGGCAGGGATTTATCCCCTCCCGACGGCGGGCATAAAGCCCGCCCCCACATGAATGTTTTCAATCTTTAATTTTGAATCTTGACTTTAAAATCCCATCTTAGGGCAGGCACGGGGGCCTGCCCCTACTGCGAACGCCTGGCCGGTTAAAACCAGCACCTTCCACATAAATTTTTTCAATCTTGAATTTTGAATCCGGAATCCTGAATCTCTTTACTCCTGAATTCCAGTTTTTTGCCCCGCAGCTTTTTACCTGGAGGCTGCAAAATAGGCTTTAACTGTACCAGAAAACAACTTACGAGACAACGACAAACCTTTACGGTGCTCAGGTTTTGGTATATATTGACACAAGTAAACACACTGCAGGAAGCATTATGGGCATTGATATTTTAGAGGAAAAGTTTCAGCACTACCGGCAGCTCCACCCCGAAAACATGGGCCGCCTCCGCGAGCTGGCCCTGGAAACATCCGCTGTTCAGTTGCGGGTGCGCGAGCTTATGGACGCCATCACCCCGACATTGTGCAACGCCTGCATTGCCTCATGCTGCAAATGCATGCCGGTTGACGGATGGTTCACCGAGAGCGATTATTTTTTATTTCGCATGCTCCATGAAGCGCCCTTTGATCTCCGCAGCACCCACGCCGACGGCAGAAGCTGCACGTTTCTGGGTGACACGGGCTGCGTGCTGCCCGGCGCCATGCGCTCATTTCCCTGCGTAAAAGTAAACTGCAAAATGGTCGCCGAGGCGCTTGAGGCAAATGGCAGGCTTGCGGAGTTTACAGCGCTTTATGATCAAATGGGCAGGCTGCAGGAGCAAATCTGGCCCCTTCTTGCCGGCTTCCTGTCCCCCACAATCATGCAGGCCCAGCAGCTATGACGCACCTGTTTCAGCCCCGGCTGCTCAATCAGCCTTTTGGCGATCCGGCTCTGTATATGCGTCTGTCGGGAGAGAAAAAAGCGCTGCTGGTTGACCTTGGTGATGTGACCTGCCTTGAGCCCGGCAAACTGCTCAAGGTTGAAGATGTGTTTATCTCACACACCCATATCGATCACTTCATTGGCTTTGACCATCTGCTGCGCTTAAATCTCGGCCGCGACAAGACTCTCCGCATATTCGGACCGCCGGGCATCATCGCCAATGTCAGAGGCAAGCTTGCAGGCTATACCTGGAATCTTGTCGATGCCTATCCCTTTATCATTGAGGCCATCGAAATAGGCAGCCGCAGGCTTAAAAAGGTTCGGTTCATCTGTGCCGAGCGGTTTAAGCCCCGGAAGGCCGAGACGGAGGCCTATGCCGCGCCCCTTGTCGACGGGCATCCGCATTACGGGGTGCAGGCCCTGCGGCTCGACCATCGCATCGCGTCCCTTGCCTACAGCATGCAGGAGCGGTTTCATATAAACATCAAAAAAGAAAGGCTCGACGGGCTTGGGCTGACTGTTGGCCCGTGGCTGCGAGATCTCAAAGATGCCATTTGGGCTGACAAACCTGATGATTTTAGGGTGTGTGTCGATGCCGGGGCACTGATGCCGCTGGGGCAGCTCAAGCGCGATATCGTCACCATCACCAAAGGGCAGAAGATAGTCTATGTTTCCGACTGCCGGGGCACTGATGCCAATCTGAATAAAATCATCACTTTTGCCCATGGCGCAGACCTGCTCTTCTGCGAAGCCGCCTTTCTCGACCGCGACCGCGATAAGGCTTTTGAACGCGGGCATCTGACTGCAAAGCAGGCAGGCTTTGCGGCCCGCGCGGCAGGTGTTGCGAGCCTGCAGGTATTCCATTTTTCACCCCGCTATGAAACAGCCCCCGGTCTTCTCTACCAGGAGGCGCAGGCAGCATTTAAAGGATGAACCAAGGGGGAAGGCACACTGCTCTGCACGCCTGCCGTGGTAATGATGTCGCCACTTGTCTCCGCGCAGTCTTCATGCAGGCTTTTGCTGGGGCAGGCAGCAAGCACTTCTTTGGATGTATAAAAAACAGATTGATTTCCCTTTGGGTTTATGATAAAAAATTTTAATTATTCTTGAATAATTTTACGGATCGCTAGCTCAACTGGCAGAGCAACTGACTCTTAATCAGTAGGTTTGGGGTTCGAGTCCCCGGCGATCCATAAGAAATATTAAGCACTTAACCGATTATTGGTTAAGTGCTTTTTTCTTTGTGGCCCCCTATTGGCCCCTGGGCAGCAAAAACAGGCCACTTTTCAACAGACAAACAATGCACCTTCAACCGGATAAAAGGCCGGGGTTTATGACGTCCGTTATTTTCGGCCTGCGCGGCAAGGCGAGCAATTATTGCAGCACTGGCACTCTACACGCCCAAGTGAGCTTTCGCCTGCAGTGCACCCACATTTGCCTTGACGCATGATTGCCCTCTGTCCTATATGTTTTCGATACCAAAGCAAACGGCCACTATCCTTAACCGCTCTTTTCCGATAAGCCGCCGCACAGGCTTCGGCATAGTGCAATCAGCCTTGGGAGCAAAAATTTTGATGCGGGCATCTTTTGCGGTAAATGCAGACAAATCCTTATCTTGATAAAAGGCTCTTTCAACAACCATGAAATATCAAGATAAAGATTCCACCCTTTATTGTAGCCTCTTCCTGCTTCTGATTGCGGCATTTGTTTTGTTTAAACGGGAAGCCCTGACCCTGCCTTTTTTCTGGGATGAAGCCTGGGTGTATATGCCCGCCATCCGAACCATGGCAGAACAGGGTCCTTCCATTATCCCGGGCAGCATAGCGGCCGACCTGCATACCGGACACCCCCTGCTCTTCTATTTCCTTGCCTCCACCTGGATAAAGTTCTGGGGATACAGTTTGCCTGTTGCCCACAGCTTTCCTTTGCTGATCTCCGCGTGCTTACTGATCAGTATGTATTACATCGCCCTCCAATGGACCTCATCGCACTTTGCGGCTTTTCTGAGCGCCCTGCTGCTTGCGGTTCAGCCCATCTTCCTGACCCAAAGCACATACATGCTCATTGAAGTCTGGCTGTCTCTGCTCGTCCTTTGGACCTTTTATTTTTATTTCGAAAAGAATTTGATTTGTTTTGCCATCACCCTGCTCATGGCCTTATGGAGCAAGGAAAGCCCCTATTGCTTGATCCCCTGTTTTATGCTTGTGGCTATTGTTGAATTCTTTCTTATGAAAACAACCAGAAAGGAATTATTTGGCAAAATTGCGGTGATTGGCATAGTGTTTCTGTTGGGGTTCAGCTTTTTTATCCTTCAGAAAATTTTAGCGGGCTGGTTCTTTTTCCCGGCCCATATCAATTTGATCACGCTCAGTGCATTCACTTACAAATTCCATCTGGCACTCAATATTTTATTCCACCACCAGGGCAGAAGCGTATTTTTTATCGGGGCCCTTATTGCCTGCGCCGCCGGACATATTGTGTTCAAACACCGCTTCAGCTCAGCGCAATGGTTGAAATTGATCTCCATTCTGATTTTTACTTTCGGGGGAATCCTGTTTGCTTCCATCAATTTCTTTTCCGCCCGCTATCTCCTGGGCGCCATACCATTATTAATGCTCGGATGCGGGCTTCTCTACGGAAGCATAAACAGCAGGTATTATGCCTTTGCCCTTCTTGCCGGTGCTGCCATCTATGGAGGATTTAACATTTACCAGAGCTGCGAAAATAAAATATTTTCAGATGTAGAACTCAGCTATACCCGCCTGCTGAAGGCGCAGGTGCAAATGGTTGATCACCTGGAAAAAAACCCTCCCAAAGAAAAAATATATGCGCCATTCCTGATGCATGTTAACCTGAATAATCCGTATGCAGGCTTTGTAAAACAGGGGATAAGCAACCTGTCGTCCGATATCGGGGACAGCAGCAATGTGTATTACCTGGCCTTGCCCAATGAACATGAGCCGGTCTTTGACAGGCTCCAAAAAGACATCGGGCTGCAACTCGTCTACCGCGCCGAAAACAAACAGGCGCGCGTGGATCTCTATAAAAAAAAATAAAACAGGGGGATGAAAAGGATTGGGGGTTTGATAGAGCGTCTTGATGAGCGCATGCAGATTAGCAAAAGACCGCATCTTTAATTGTCAAAAGCTAGAGCATTTTTCAAAATAGCATAGCCGTATTCGCACAGGTGAGCTTTTGGTGAGTGCAGCCCGTGCGGTTCGAGCGATTGCCCTGCCATCATTGCCGGTTGCTCTTGCGAGAATTTAGAGCATTTTTCAAAAAGCTGTAGCCACATTGTCATCTCGGCCGCAGGGAGAGATCTTAGGCTGAGGGACAACCAAGGTGT
>CAIWCT010000190.1 GCA_903911225.1 uncultured delta proteobacterium | reverse complement strand
TGAAGACCCGGAGCCGCAGGCCATGAAGAGCTTCATGGGCAATGTCTACCAGTCGCGGGCGCCCATCATACTGTATCCGTATTTTAACGATCCAACCAAAATGCGCATGTGCATAGCGCGCAACAAAACCCAGCTCACTGCTGACGTGTACGGCTATGCCAGAGACAAGGCAGCCCTTGCCCCCTATTTGAAAAACGCCCGCATCGTGCACACCACGGGCTGCGGCCTGAAGGCCTGCTCATCCATGCTGCAGCCCTGGCGCGGCAATGCCCTTGCCATTGGCGATGCAGCGGCATTCGTGGAGGTAGAGACGCAGGGCGCGCTCATGTGCGGCTTTTATGCTGCCACTGCCATCTTCATGGAGCTTAACAGCCAGCCCGGCTTTGCCCAGTATACGCAGTGGTGGCAGCGGGCCTTCGAATTCAACGGCCCGGACGCGCTGCGCGTTGCGCAGGGCTATGCCCTTGTGCCTGCCTACACAGATGACGAGCTTGACTATCTCTTCGGCCTTCTTGAGGGGGAGGTGCTGCCGGGCAGCTACAGCCAGTATCATACGCCAAAATACATGTGGGACGCGATTCTCGGGCACCGGGAGCAAATCGGCTCGGAGCGGCCCGATCTGCTTGAAAAAATCGGGTCGAGCGTACAGCGCACGCTCAGTGATACGCTATAAAAGCCGAAAGGCAACGGTCGTCCGCCGCGGCGGATGACCTGCAAATCTGCTGGTATGCCACAGCCTCTTCGCACTAATAAAAACGGCAGTGTATAAGGAATACAAGATGGCAATTCAGATAAACACGGAGGCATGCGTCGGCTGCGGTTGCTGCGGCGAGGTCTGCACGCAGGGCGCGCTGGAGCTTGAAGAGAAGGCCGTGGTGTTTGAACAGTACTGCATTGCCTGCGGCGCTTGTATTGAAATGTGCCCCGTAGGTGCACTTGCGCTGCCTGAGCTTTAAAAGCCGCCCATATCCCCCTTATTCCCCGCACAAGTAAATATATTGTAGTAAAAGCTTTTCTGTTGTAGAGGATATCTTGTAATAGCGAGGTTGAGATGAAAAAATGCACTTTCTGCAGCAAGCAGTATTGCAAGGCGCAGGTCCTGCAGAATATTGAGCATGATTTCAAGAGACTTCCTACCGTAACAAGAAATAGAATTGAGGTCGCGCTGGCGTCATGATAAATTGTTGCCTCGAAATTACGGCATTAACGGAAATATGAAATGAAGCGCAAATTAAGAATTTACACAGACACCTCTGTGATCGGCGGATGCTTTGATGACGAGTTTAAACTGTGGTCAAACAAGCTGATAAAGGAATTTAAGGAGGGGGTGCATATTCCTGTAATATCGGAACTGATACAGGCGGAGATCAGTCTTGCGCCTCAGGAAGTCCGGCAGATGCTGCTTGATTTGATGAAATGTCAGTGCCAGGTGCTGGCTGAAACAGAAGAATCTATTGGGCTTGCTCATAAATATCTGACAGCGGCAATACTTTCGAGAAAGTTTGAAAACGATGCGCGTCATATTGCGCTTGCAACCATCAATAATGTAAATATGGTTGTAAGCTGGAACTTTAAGCATATTGTGCATTTTGATAAAATACAAAAATTCAATAGCGTCAATATACGCGAAGGATATAAATCTATCGAAATATATTCTCCCATGGAGGTTGTGAACTATGGCATTTAAAACAATGGAATGGATTCGTAAAGTACGGGATGAAGATTACCGGCAATGTAGAAAAATGAACCCTGTAGAAAAAATAGCGCACACCAGAGCGATGGCAAAAAGGCTGACAAAAAAGAAAACCGCCGGTGCAGCCAAAGAAAATTCATGTGCGCGGGCGACACGTCCATAAAAAAAAGAATTTTTTTGTCATGTCAAACAGACAAGGGGGAAGGCCTACACATTTCACAGACTTTGACGGGCAAGACAAAGAACAAATGGATCCGTAAGCCATTCCCAGCGATATGGAAGCAGCATAAAATTTTAGGTAAATGACGGCTTGTGTGGTATAATGCTATCCGTTTCATGACAGACCGTTGAAAACACCCTCGCTGTCCCGATCCTATCCGGGCCGTGCATAAATAATTGTTGATGCAACGTTCACTGTGTCCGCGCCTTTACTGCTTCGGATTTGTGCGCCCTGCTTCAGGAGATTTCCTTTCTGTCATCCGTTTATTTTGATCGTATGCCCGCCGCTCAGGCAGGGGGCCTATCGGCTCAAACATTTTTTTGGAGCACTATTTTGATTTCTACTTTCAATCTTGCCATACAGTTCGGGGAAAAGCCCCTGTTTGAACACATCTCTGTAAAGTTCGGCGAAGGCAACCGCTATGGCCTCATCGGCGCAAATGGCTGCGGCAAGTCGACGCTCATGAAGATACTCGGGGGCGATATGGAGCCATCAGCCGGCACCGTTACCATCGACCCCAATGAGCGAGTGGGCAAGCTGCGGCAGGATCAGTTCGCTTTTGAGGACTGCACCGTGATGGATACCGTCATCATGGGCCATACCGAACTGTGGCGGGTGAAGCAGGAGCGCGACCGCATCTACGGCCTTCCTGAAATGAGCGACGAGGACGGCATGAAAGTGGCCGAGCTTGAAGCCGATTTTGCCGAGATGGGGGGCTATAATGCCGAGTCCGATGCAGGCGAGCTGCTGCTTGGCGTGGGCATTCCCCTTGAGCAGCACACAGGCCTTATGCGCGCCGTTGCGCCGGGCTGGAAGCTGCGGGTGCTGCTGGCGCAGGCTCTGTTTGCCGATCCGGACATTATGCTGCTGGACGAGCCGACCAACAACCTCGACATCAACACCATTCGCTGGCTTGAAGGCATTCTCAACGCGCGCAACAGTACGATGGTCATCATCTCGCATGACCGCCACTTCCTGAACAGCGTCTGCACGCATATGGCAGACCTTGACTACGGGGAGCTGCGCGTCTACCCGGGCAATTACGACGAGTACATGACTGCCGCCAGCCAGGTTCGCGAGCGGCTTGTGTCCAGTAATGCCAAGAAAAAGGCCCAGATAGCCGAGCTGCGAACTTTTGTGAGCCGCTTCTCAGCCAATGCCTCCAAGGCCAAGCAGGCGACATCGCGGGCCCGGCAGATTGAGAAGATAAAGCTGGAAGATATAAAGCCGTCGAGCCGCGTGAGCCCGTTTATCCGCTTTGAGCAGGAAAAAAAGCTTTTTCGTCTGGTTGTGGAAGTGGCGGGCCTGAACAAGGGCTATGATGGGCCTCCGCTGTTCAAGGGGCTCAACCTGATGGTTAAGGCAGGGGAGCGAATCGCGGTTATAGGCCCCAATGGCATCGGCAAGACAACGCTGCTGCGCTGCCTTGTAGGTGATCTGATGCCGGATGCAGGCGCTGTGAAATGGTCTGAAAATGCCAATATCGGTTATTTTGCACAGGACCATGCAGCAGACTTTGCCTCCGACATGACGCTCGTCGACTGGCTGAACCAGTGGAAGCCTGAAGGCCAGGATGAGCAGGTGCTGCGAAGCACTCTGGGGCGGCTCCTGTTTCCTAAAGATGATATTTATAAAGCAGTTAATATTGTTTCCGGCGGCGAGCAGGGGCGGCTGCTGTTCGGCAAACTGATTCTGCAGCAACCCAATGTCATGGTGATGGATGAGCCAACCAACCACATGGACATGGAATCCATAGAGGCCCTCAATTATGCGCTGGAAAATTATCCCGGCACACTTATTTTCGTGAGCCATGACCGGGAATTCGTAGCATCGGTTGCAACGCGCATCATCGAGTTGAAGCCCGATGGCATCGCCGATTTTACCGGCGTTTATGAGGACTATCTCCAAAGTCAGGGCGTGGAGTAGGAGCCCCCGCCAGGCTCAATTGTCAAAAGGGCAGGGGAAGGGGCACAAGGGGGCTGGCTCCTTTTTCATGTCTCTTGCATTTAAGAAAACGGCGGGCGGATTTTGGGGTCAGAACACCGATACCGCGACAAGCGACAGCGAAAGCACCGTGAGCACCGCGACGGTTGACCATGAAATGATATTGAGAATCCTGCCGTTGACATACTCTCCCATGATGCTTCGGTCATTGATAAGCACGATCATAAACGTGAGAATAACCGGCAGCACGATGCCGTTGATGACCTGGGAATAATACATAATATCGATAAGAGGTATGCCCGGCAGCATGATGATGCCGGCGCCCAGCATGATCATCAGGCTGTAAATGCCGTAAAACTGGGGCGCCTCGGTAAACTTTCTGTTCAGGCTCGACTCCCAGCCGAAGGCCTCGCAAATAGTGTATGCCGAAGACAGGGGCAGAATGGATGCGGCAAACAGCGATGCGTTTAGCAGCCCGAAGGCAAACAGGTAAAAGCAGTACTGCCCGGCCAGAGGCTTCAGCGCAAGGGCGGCATCGCGGGCTGTTTCTATTTTTATGTTGTGCTGGTGCAGGGTCACGGCGCACAGCAGGATTATAAACAGCGCGATAATGTTGACCATGACCGACCCGACAATGACATCGACCCGCGCGTACTTGTACTGCTCGACTTTCAGGCCCTTATCCACAATGGAAGACTGGAGAAAAAACTGCATCCAGGGCGCAATGGTTGTGCCCACAAGCCCGAGAACCATGGCAATGGAGGCGCCCGAGAAATGCATTTTAGGCGTTATGCTGGCCTGCAGGGCCTGTCCCCAGTCGGGCTTTACCATAACGCCGGAAACGATATAGGCTATATAAAAAACGCAGGCCGACAGGAATACCTTTTCAACAGATTTATAGTTGCCCTTCACGACCAGCCACCAGACGAACATGGCCCCGAGCGGCACCGAAATATACCTGCTCACGCCCACCAGCTCAAGGCTTGCCGCAACACCGGCAAACTCAGAAATCGTATTGCCGAGGTTTGTGAGAAAAAGTCCTATCATGAGGTAAAAGGTCACCCGTGCGCCGAATCGCTCGCGTATGAGGTCTGAAAGCCCCTTGCCCGATACGACTCCCATGCGGGAGCACATTTCCTGAATGATGATAAGGGCGAAGGTGATGGGGATGAGGGTCCAGAGCAGCTCCATGCCGTACTGCGCGCCGGCAAGCGAATAGGTCGTGATGCCGCCTGCGTCATTATCGACATTGGAGGTGATGATGCCCGGCCCCAGCAGAGCAAGAAACATTCCAAAGGATGCCCACCATCTTTTGGGATGTTTCTTGACCGCCGTTCCCAGCGCTCCAAGCTGTTGTGTTATTTTTGCACTCCGCATGACTGCAACTCCAGCTATGTTCTCTATAGTCCCAGATGCGGAGCAACCGCTTCCAGCAGATTTTTAAAAATAATCGTGCCGCGCAACTCCTGGCTGTCATCGATCACCGGCAGCGCTTTCACGCCGTATTTGCCGAAAATTTCAGCAATATCCTCCTTGCTGTCCTCGATATGCACCGTGACCACTTTTTCATGCATGATCTCGGAGAGCCTTGTCTCCGGGGGCGCGGCAAAAAGCTCCCGCAGGCTTACGACCCCTACCAGCCTGTTCTGATCATTGACCAGATAAATGTAGTAGATAAAATCCGTTTCCTCGGCAGTCTGCCGAAGAAATTCAAAGGCGCTGCGCACGGTCTCTGATGGCTTGAGGCTGGAAAACGACGTGGTCATCATGCCGCCGGAGACATCGTCGACATGCTCAAGCAGCTCTTTCATATCTTCGGCGATCTCTTCTTCCATTTCCTGAAGAATTTCCTCGGCTTTTTCCTCGGACAGATCACCCAGCAGGTCCGCAGCTTCGCTTTGCGACATCTCCTCCAGTATTTCTGAAGCCGCCGTGGTGTCGAGGCCCTCAATCAGGCTGACCTGTATTTTGGGATCGGTCTCCTCAAGCGCTTCGGCCGCGGTTTCAACATCGAGAGACTGGAACACGACATCTCGCAGATGCACGTCAAGCTCCTCGATGACATCGGCAAGATCTGCCGGATGCATGCGCGCCAGCCTCTCATTATCAATAGTCAGCCGAACCAGATCGGCAGAGGCTATGGGCTGCACAAATCTCCAAGAGATAAAATGATCCGGCATTTCATAATCAAAGATTTTTTGCGTAATAAAGTCCGTTACGGGCTGAAGCCCCACGCGGCGCATAAGCCCCTTGAATCCCACATCAACATGCACCAGATACAGATTGCCCTTGGCCGCAAGAAATTGCAGATCATTCACCCGGCGAATTTTTGCGCCATTGGTGTCAACGATCTGCCGGTCCATAAAAGCTTCTTTTAGCAGCAAATCGCCCTCTTTGGGCTCGTAGTGCGTACTGCGCTGCCCCAGGCTTTCCTGCACATAAAAAGCGTCGCTGCTCAATACAAGGTTCGACCAGGGGATATAGCATTTTTGGGCAGGCTCACGCGTGCGCACAAGAATGCCGTGCACCACAGGATACATTGCTTTGAAATCGGCAATAAGATCGGCCGTCATTCCGAGTTGCCGGCCGCCGTGTGCATATACTTTCTTTTTAAGCAGCTCACTCAAAAAGAGCAATTCTTGGGATTCATCCAGGTTTGCCATGCAGGCTTTCTTTATTGAAACAATAAAAATTTTGGTGGTTTATACACCCAGACCTTTAATTAAGCAAGAGATTTACGGCTGTCGTGCGAAAAGTGTTCATTATCATGCAATCTTCCTTCAGGATCCAGTTGTAAAAATAAATTTAATAGATTAACCTCTTATCGCTTTATGTGACAGCTCATCTGATCAGCAACAAATAGTAAATC